>BTQG01000006.1:0-48402 GCA_036985755.1 Acidimicrobiia bacterium
GTCACCTGTGCGACGACGCCATCCGGCTGTTGGAAGGTGTCCCTCTCGAGGTCATCGACATCGACAACGACCCCATCCTGCTTGCGGAGTTCGACGAGCGGGTGCCGGTGGTGAGGGACACGACCACGGGCACCGTCCTTCTCGAAGGCAAGATCACCCCGCAGCAGGTAGAACGACTTCGAGCAGGGCATACGAGCCGCTGACTGTCGGCTGACGACTCTGGTGACTGACGACTGACGACTCACGGCTAACGACTCACGACGAACCGACTTCAGGCTCCAAGCGCCTCGGTAGTGTCTGCGGCGATGGCAAGCATTCCACCTGCGACCGTCGCCAGGCTCCCGCTCTACCTGAGGAGCCTTGCCGACCTCCCTTCCGAACGGTCGACCTGTTCATCGGAAGAGCTCGCTCTGCTAGCCGGGGTACAGTCCGCCCAGGTGCGTAAGGATCTCTCCCTGGTCGGGCTCCGGGGTGTTCGCGGCGTCGGCTATGACATCGACGGGCTCCACCGCCAGCTCACCAGACTGCTCGGGCTCGACCACGAGTATCGAGTCGTCATCGTGGGTGCCGGCAATCTGGGAAGGGCGCTCGCAGACTTCGCCGGCTTCCGCGAGTGGGGCTTCACCATCGTTGGTCTACTCGACAACGATCCCGACAAGATCGGCACGACGGTGGCGGGCGTACCCGTCAACGCGCTGTCCGACCTCGATCGCGTCATCGACGAAGGCGAGGTATCTATCGCCATCATCGCCACCCCACCCGGCGCCGCCCAGGACGTCGCAGAGCGGCTTGCACAAACGGGCGTTCGCTCCATTCTCAACTTCGCCACGACCGTGTTGCGTGTTGACGGGATCGACGTTCGCCGCGTGGACCTGTCATCCGAACTGCAGATCCTGGCCCACCACCTCAATGGACCGAGTGCTCTCGAGGAGCTCTGATCGGCCCGGCTACTCGGCGACGTCTCGCTCGTAGCGATCGAGGGCGAGCGCGAACATGACGAAGAGGATGAATGCCCCGACGGCCATGGCGATCGCCGGCACTCGCACCTGAAGGGCGTTGAGTCCTTCGATATCCGCAGGGCGGATACCGCGTGGTGCGTAGACGGTAAACAGGACCCCTCCGATGGTCAGCCACCCGAAGGCGGCGGCGCCCACGATGAGGAATGACAGCCGGGATCCCACGTTGGTCGACAGCACGAGCCAGATGGCACCGATGAAGGTGGCGACGGCCGCGATGGTGACGGTCAATCCCCGCATCATGACCGAGAAGTCGGTCAGCTCACCCGCATCGTCGACCCGGTTGTAGATCCTGCCGACGAGGTCTTGTGCGGTCTCCCGCACGAACGGAATCATGACCAGCAGGATGACGAGCAGACCGAGTAGCGCCAGCCACTCGAGCCTGCTCACTCCACGTTGGTTCATCACAACGTCCTCTCGTACACGGCGATCAGCAAGATGTCGTCGGCGGTCAGCGACGGTCCAAAACCGGGCATCCGTCCGGTACCGATCCCGTTGACTCCGTAATCGACCGCGTTGTCTGCTCCCTCGATGATGAAATCGACGTGATCTGCGAGGTCGGGGAATTGAACCAGGGTGCGCCCGTCGTTGATCGCGGGTGCCCATGCGCCACGGCCGGCACCGACCTCGAATGTCGAACCAGCGCTGTAACCACCGGTGTGGCATCGGGCACAGGTGCTGTTGAACAACCCGACGGCGCGGGAGGCGTCCTCCACCGAAACCGGCTCGCCGGCCTGTTCACTCATGGCGGCGGCAACCTCATCGAACTCGACGGACCACAGCATCAGCTCGGCGGACCGGTTCAAGAATTCGAGGCCCTCTTGCAGCGGCGCCAGGAAGTCTGCCTCCTTGTCCGCCTTGATCTGGACGAGCAGCACGTCGCCTTTAAGGGCTTTCAGCATCAGGTCGGCAGAATCGAGGTCCGGGATCCGCATTCCGGCGTCGTCGGTGTTGGTAAAGGCATCTGTCGGATCGAAGGCGATGTCGTAGCCCTTCTGCTGGATGTAGTTCGCAGTTCCGTCGAGGTTGAACGCCAGCTCGGTGAGATGCTCGTACGAGATCTCGGCGATTTCGGTCAGGCGGGGCTCGATGGCATCGGTGAGCCCATCGCGATCGGTGTCGGCGCCGGGCTCGTCGCATGTGGTGAGAGCGAGCTTCGCCGACGCCGGCGTGCACGTGCCTGATCCTCCCATCAGGTCGAGCATCTCGTCGAGGAGGCCACCGGTGATCTCGATGGTGGCCTTGGCGTTGGTGACGTCGTCGATCCGCGCCTGCTGGCGGTTGATGCGCGCCTGGGTAGTTGCTTCTCCGGTCTCGACTCGCTGCACCGCCACGTTCACTCGTTGCTCGGTCTTGGCAACGGCGTCAGCCTGTGGAATCTGCTTGGAGGCGATGTAGGCGATCACCTGATCGACCTCTTGCGATGTCATCGCTCCACCGCCGAGCAGGCCGTTCGCCGGCATCGGGGTGCCCCTGCGCCCGAACTCAACCACGAATTCGACCTCGCTGCGGTCGTATCGGTACAGCACGTCGTCAAGGGACGGCACCAGCCACGCCGACTCCACCCCGCTGCGCGGCTCGACGAACTGGACGACTCCTCCACCGAGATCTGCGCCGTGGCAGGCGAAACACTCGAACTGCTGGAACCATTTGGCACCCTCTTCGATGTCGAGCTCGATGAGCTCCTCTGTTGCTTCCGCCTGGCGGCCGGGTTCGTTGAATGCGTACCAGGGCAGCAAGATGGCCATGCCGGCCGCGGCGAACACGGCTGCTCGCAGCACCTTGGTGGTGCGGACGTTTTCCAGCTCGTCGTCGGACATATAGGGCGTCTGGTTCAGTGGCGAAGGCTCGCCGGTCGCGGACCGCGACCGGCGGCTGTTGACGAACAGATAGGTCATCCAGGCGAGAAGTGCCACGGTCACCAGGGTGAGGACAACCGCCCCGATGCCGAAGCCGCCGCCCGCCGAGGGAGCGACCTGCTGTAGGGCCAGGAGTGAGTTCAGCGCTTCAGACACAGAACGGGCCCTGCGGGTATGCCGCCGTCTTGTTCTTCGACCGAGCAGTCTCGACGATCACCCCGGTCTGGATGATCAGGTCGCCGCTGTCGTTCACCTCGACTTCGAATCGGTCGAGGTTCCTCGGGGCCGGCCCTGCTTCGTACTCGCCGTGGATGTTGTACTTGGAGCCGTGGCAGGGGCACTCGAAACCCTGCGAAGGAACGCAGCTCGGTACCCGGCAGCCAAGATGGACACACTTCTGCCACAAGGCCATTACGCCGACGCCGTCGCTTTCACCACCGGCGACGACGAACGCGCTGTTCTCGTACGAGGACCCTTCGAGCTCGTCGAGCCCGAAAGTCACGATCCAGGCTTGAGCGGCCGGGACGAACAGGGGGATGGTGGCGCCGGCGACGCTGATCTGTTCCTTCAGCTCTTGAAGGTTGCCGGCGTTGACCGGCGTGCCAAAGCCACCCCTTATCTTGGGCCAGATGAAGGCGATGCCGGCGAGCCCAAACTGAAGGAGGAACAGCCCGAACACGGCGATGAGTGCCCGGTTGAAGAACCGCCGTCTGGTGACGTTGTATTCGGCGACGGTGACCTCGATATGATCGGTGAGCGGGTCGGCCGTTGCCTCAGGTGGCGCTTCGACGATGGTGGCAACCGCGGCAACGGCGTCGTCGGCGGCATCGACTGCCTGCTGGCGTCGCTCGGCTTTCTTGGTTTGTGACGCGGCGTCGGCCTGTTTCGTGTCGAGCTCTTCCAAGGTGACCGGTCCCGCCGAAGGGCCGCGCCTGAAGGCGACGGCAAAGATCCCGAGCACGGCGAGCGCTCCGGTGATGAGGATGCCGCTGATGAAGATGCTTGTTGCGTCCATGGTCAATCGAGGATCGTCAATAGGTCATCGAAGAAGATGCCGTCGCTCCAGGGGAATACGAAGTTGAACCCCGGTCCCCTGAAAAATGAGCCGAAGATGGTGAGGATCGCCGCCGCCACCACGAAGAAGGTGAAGATCATGATGGCCAGCTTGCGGTCGGAGGGCCGGACCGACGGGTTTCGATCCACATAGGGGATGACCATGAGCGCCACCATCCCAAAGGTTGGGATGAGCACTCCCGCCACCATCGGGTCGAAGTAGGCGAGCAGCTCCTGCAGACCGAGGAAATACCACGGCGCCTTTGACGGGTTCGGCTGCTCATTGAAGTTGGCAAACTCGAGCAGGGGTGCGTCGATGAAGATTGAAATCGCAATCAGGATCACCGACATCACCAGCAACGCCACAAACTCGATTGCCAGCAGGTGTGGCCAGACGTTCACCTTGTCTGTCGGTTCCCGCTTGACCTGCTGAATCGCTCCCGCTTTGACGACGGTGAGCAGCCGCTGAGTGCGGACTCCCTCCGGAATCACGGGGACGGGAGCGGTGGCGGTAGTAGTCGGCGGTGGGGCGGTGGCGACCGCGGTGCCCCCACCGGCAGGGGCGGCGATGGTTGGGTCCGCCAGCCCGTCGTATTTGGCCCGTGCTCGAGTTGCCCGGAGCAGTATCCCTTCTGGCACCCCGGTCTCGACCGACAGGGCGGCGACGTCGATGCCGCCGTTGCCGGATGCCATCGGCGGCTGCGCCGGTGCGGACCCGACTGGAGCAGCCGCAGGAGCGGGTGCGGCCTCCACAGGAGCCGATTCCGCCGGCACCGGTGTCGGCGGAGCTTTCCCGGTCATCTCGGCGAGCACCTCGTCGACCGGGCGACCTTCCGCCTTCGCTCTGGCCTCTGCCGAGCGGCGCAGGATGTCTTCTGGGATGTCAGCCACAGGCTCCTCCTTAGAGCGGACCGGATACGCCGCCGTCTTTGCGTACCCGCCAGAAGTGGACGGCCATGAACAGCACGATGATGAACGGGAGGAACAACACGTGGAGCACATACCAACGCAGCAGCGTGTCCGCCGAGATCTGCACTCCTCCGATCAGAGCGAAAGTCACTTGATCCCCGAACACCGGTGCATACGACCCCATCGTCGATCCCACGGTAAAGGCCCACAGCGCCAGCTGATCCCACGGGAGCAGATAGCCGCTGAACGACAGCAGCAGCGTGAGTAGCAGCAGGATGATGCCGACGACCCAGTTGAACTCGCGAGGTGGTTTGTAGGCCCCGTGATAGAACACTCGCGCCATGTGTAGGAACACGGTGAGCACCATGAGGTGCGCTCCCCACCGATGCATGTTGCGCACGAACTGGCCGAAGGCGACATCCGTAGCGAGTGCCTGGATGTCGAAGTACGCCTGGGGCGAGGTCGGCCGATAGTAGAACATGAGGAAAATTCCGGTGATGGTCAGGACTACGAACAGGAAGAACGACAGGCCACCGAGACACAGGGTGTAGGACAGCCGGACCCCGTGCCGCTTCACCTTGACCGGGTGCAGGTGGTAGAGAACGTTGTTCATCACCACGTAGGAGCGGTTCCTCGGTGAGTCCGAGTAACCACCGCGGAAGGGTGATCCCGGCCGGAAGATCGAGGTCCACACCTGGCTGGAGCGAAACTGCTCAGACAGATCACTGAGCAACCCGGTGAGCCCGTTGCCGTTACCTTCCGCCACGGGTTCCCTCTCTCGTCCGCCAATGGTTCACGTTCACGTCCGCATTCCGTACGCGTAACCGTTCTTGAAGTCGCGTTGCCCGGTATCCAACTCCCACGGTGCGTTGATGAGTTCGGTTGTTTGCTCGGCGAGTGAGCCGGTGAACTTGCCGAGGCTGATGACCCCGGTCGGGCAGCGGTCGACGCACAAGGCGCATCGGGTGCATTCGTCTTCGTCGACGATGAACACACCCCGGTTCTCTGCGCTGTTGGCCGGGTTGTCGACGTTCGCTCCCTCCGCGATCACGTCGATGGATAGGTAGTGGATGCACTTCCATGGGCAGATGTCGACGCAACCCTCGCAGAGGATGCACTCTGCCTGATCGATGTGCAGGAACTGTTTCGGTCTCACTGCCGCGATCAGGTAGTCCCCGTCGACGACGGCGAGCTGGTAATCGTCGCGCATCGGCGGCGTCTCGAACCAAACGTCGCTCTTCGCCATCAGCGCTCCATGCGGATGGGTCGGCCGTATTCGGAGACTCGCTGTGGCTTCGGCTTGTCCCTTTTGTTTTTGTAGTAGTTCTGCCACAGGACCATGACGGCGGCCACCACGATCAGGTTGGTGAACGCGTAGCCGCCGACGATCATGTCTTTGATCGTCTCGTAGGTGATGGTGAGCTCGTTTCCGAGCACGAGCGCGGGCGGGATGGTGAGCAGGGTCCTCGAAGAGGTCCACTCCAGCGGGCCCTGCGCCAGCGTCAACATCTGATTGGGGATGACGCCGAACACGATCACCATGAGGCCGGTGAAAAGGCCGGCGCCCAGGGTCGCCCGCATCCAGGTCAGTGGGCGATCGTAGACAAAGGCAAGCGCGGTCCCCGCCATGGCGAGTAGCACTCCGCCGAGCGCGATGTTCTGGGCGATCGTCACCCACAACCAGCCGCGCGGGATCAGCGAGTACATCTCGGCGCCGAGGTCGTCCACCACCGGCGCTTCGGTGGCGTGCACGAGCCACGACCCGACAATGACGGTTGCAAGGCCGATGACGATCGCGGCCAAACCGATGCCGAGCTTTACTCGATCGCTCAGTGAATCCTCCTCCTGGTCGGTGCCGATTGTATGCGCCGGATCGGTGCGGCGGATATCATCGCACACTCGCGGTCCGCACGTGGCTGGCGGCTAGGCTTTCGCCCGCCGCGATGGAGCCGGAACGAGAAGACGTGGAGGGCAGCGGGCGCGTGACCGCGGACATCGACGCTGGAGAAGGCGCAACCGAGTCAGTGGATTCCCGTGAGGACGCCGCGGGCGCTCGCGTCGTCGGAGCCCACCTGACACTGGCGGTCCTGTTCTTCATCGTCGCCATCGTCGGGGCGACGATGGCCGCTTTCTCGCTCGCCGTTCCTGGCTCTTTCGAAGGCATTGCCTTTTTGTCCTACGGTCGACTCACACCGATCGTGACCAGCCTGTTCCTCTACGGATGGCTGACCCTCGGCTTCCTCGCCGCCGTGCATCATGTGCTGCCCCGCGTTGCCGGGCGGCCGCTGGTCGCCACGCTCACTGCGCATCTCTCGATGGGGCTCATCACCGTCGGCGTGGTCGTTGGCTCGATCGGCATCGCCGTCGGTCATAACGAGGGTCGCCCGTACCTCGAGATGCCGCTGTACGCCGACGCTTTCATCGTGGTTGGCCTGGCGCTGGCGGCTTTCGTGGCGACGAGAAACGTGGCGCCGAGTAGAGAGAACATGGTTCCTGCTCAGTGGTACATGCTCGCGGCCACGTGGTGGGCGCTGCTCGCCTTTGTGATCGGCACCGTGCCCGGCCTCACCGGGTTCGCCGGTGCCATGCAAACCGGGTTCTTCCGGGCTGCCATCACCGGCTTCTGGTTCGCCGCAGCCGGCGTCGGGCTCATCTACTACCTCATTCCCCGTCTCGTCGGCACCCGGGGCCCGATGAGGGCTTCGCCGCTGTCCGCCCTTGGTTTCTGGTCGCTTGCTGTGGTGTGGGCATCGACGGGTCCCGTGATGTACATCTATGGCCCGGGCCCCGGTTGGTACGAGACCGTTGGTGTCGCCTTCTCGATCGCTCTGGTCGTTCCCGTGCTCATCATCGTGGCCGACTTCTTTGTTGCCCTGCGCGGCCGGTGGCTCCAGGTCACCGAGCGCGGGCTGCTCTCCTTCATCCTGGTCGGAGCATTGCTCTTCGTCCTCATCCCGCTTCAGAACCTCGTCCAGGCGTTGCGCACGTCGAGTGCCGCCGTTCAATTCACCGAGTGGGTGCCCGCCGCCGATACCCTCGCCTACGTAGGCGCTTTCTCGTTGTGGCTGTTCGCCCTTGTCTACGACGTCAAGGGGCCCGGCGCCGCCGGCACAGAGCGGGCGACCTGGCATTTGCGATTTTCTCTGGTCGGGTTGTTCCTCATTCTCGGTGCGATGTGGGTGGGCGGCGCCGCCACCGGATTCACCTGGGTGGCGGGAGTCAATTCTGGAGTGTTCACCTCCTTTGGTGACGGCTGGTTGCAAGTCGACAACGCCCTGTCTCCGTATCTCAGCATCCGGGCGATCGGTACCGGGTTCTTCGCCCTTGCCCAGATCCTGCTGCTCTCCGTCGTCATCGGGCGCTCAACACAGGACGTTCCGCTTGCGGTGAACGAAGGTCCGCCGCTCGATCTGGAAATTGCAGGCGAGCCGGGGTCGCTGTCGTGGAATTCGCTGCGCTTCGGTGCAGTGGCGCTGTTCTTCTTGGCCTTCCTGTTGACGGTGCTGCTGCCATCGTTCGACCCCGCGGTGAATGACGGGACGGTTCTCGGCGACAGTGACAGGGTGTATCTCGAGGGCTCCTCGGTTACCGCCGGGCGGGCCGTGTACATCGAGCAAGGGTGTTATTACTGCCACACCCAGCAGGTGCGGCCGATCATTCCCGATGTCGGGCTGGGCCGAGTGAGCCTGGCCGGGGACTATGTGCACGAGACGCCGGCGCTTGTCGGAGTGGAGCGCCTCGGCCCCGATCTCATGCACGTCGCCGGCCGCTACCCCGACGCCGGCGTGCTGAGGTCCAGGCTCATCGATCCGCGTGGATCGCGTTCCTGGTCGATCATGCCGTCGTACGAGCGCTTGTCCGACGAGGATCTGGATGCCCTGACCAGCTATCTGATGTCGTTGAGGTAATCGATGCCCGAATCATTCGACGAGCTTGAATCCACGATCGGCGTACCCGCCGACCTGCTGGCGCGCGCCGCTGCTGCGAGAGCTCAGGTCGAGGGCACGACAACGGATGCGATCATCGCCGCGTGGTCGGGAGCAGAACCGCCTGCTGCGGTCCCGGCACCGGCTCCAGCCGCCGAGACCCCTCCGGCACCGGCCGCATCAGCCGAGACCCCTCCGGCACCGGATGTCTCCGGATTGCCGTCGTCTGAGTCGTTGACGGGCGAGGCGCTGGTGACGGCAGCCGCCGAAGCGAAAGGCATCCCCGCCTCGTTGACGGAACGGTCCGCCAGGGCGCGGGCAGAGGCAGACGGCATTTCGGTGGAGCAGGTCATGCGGGACTGGGTGGTGGAGGCCGGGTTGGCAACGGCAGGGGTTGCCACGCCGGAGCCGGCGCCGACCCCCGCCCCGACCCCGGCCCCGACCCCGGCGGTGGCGCAGGCTTCGCCCGCCGCGGACGAGGCCGCTCCGGTTGCCGTCGAGGTGCTACCGCCAACGGTGCCGGTCGATGGGGAGAGCGCCGAGCTTGAAGTGGAGCGGCGCATCAGTCGATACCCAGCCTGGCTGGCGACCGTGCTGCTCGTGATCCCGCTGCTGGCGGCGCTGTATGTCGTGGTGGTTCCGAACGAGCCGAGTTGCGGAAGCGCGGGTCAGCTTGCTGTCGATCCAGCGACCGGGCTCGCTGTCAACTGTGACGGGTCGGCGTTCGGCGACAACGAGGTCAGCAACGTCCTGGTCGGCGGGGAGATCTTCGCCGCCTCCTGTGCCGTGTGTCACGGCGCAACGGGCGGTGGCGGGGCCGGCCCGGCGTTGGCCGGCGGTGCCGTGCTCGAGACCTTTCCCGAGGATGCTTGCCCTTCGCATATCGAATGGGTGACGCTGGGATCTGCCGGTTGGCCCGGTGACACGTATGGGGCGCAGAACAAGCCGGTCGCCGGCGGCATGCCCTCTTTCGGGAGACTCACCGAGACCGAGCTGGCCCAGGTCGTGCTGTACGAACGAGTCGAGCTCGGTGGCGAAGACGAGGTAGCCGCCGAAGCCGACTGCGGATTCACCGCGGCGAGCGAAACAGTCGACGCCGCCGCGGGCTGACCGCGTTTCTCCCTTCTGTTTCTCCCCCTTTTTGGGGGGAGTACCGCCGGAGGCGGGGAGGGGGGCTTTCCTTCTGGAAGGGGTTCCTGGTGAAGCCCCCTCCGTCCTCGGCCTTCGGCCTCGGCCGCCTCCCCCAAAAAGGGGAGGAGACAGACTTGCGACTTGCGACTTGCGACTTGCGACTCGGCAACTGGCAACCGGCAACTAGCCCCCACCTAACCTCGCCACCATGAACCCGCAGGTCCTCGTCGTTGGAGGCGGTCCCTCAGGAGCGTCCTCCGCCTACTGGCTTGCCGACCGCGGCGTGGATGTCCTTCTCGTCGAGAAGAAGACCTATCCGCGCGAGAAGGCGTGCGGGGATGGGCTGACTCCGCGAGCGGTGCGCCAGCTCGTCGACATGGGTTTCGAGTTCGGCGACGACGTCCACAAAATCGTCGGGCTGCGCTCGTATGCCGGGAAGGTGATGGTGGAGATGCGGTGGCCGGAGCATTCGCTGTATCCGAACTGGGGTGCGACGTTGCGCCGTTCCGAGCTCGACGGCAGGGTCACCGGGCTTGCTGAGACGCGTGGCGCCAAGGTGTTGCAGGGAATCGAGGCGCGGCCGATCGTCGACGCCGGGGAATTGGTCGGCGTGGACCTCCACGGGAATGGAGACGATCCGGAGCGGATCAGCCCGGAGTACGTCGTGATCGCCGACGGCTCGTTATCACGATTCGGCCGCGAACTGGGCACGAAGCGTCGCAGGGATTACCCGTTCGGGCTCGCAGTACGCGGATACTGGGAGAGCCCGAACGCAGATGACGGGTACATCGAGAGCCAGCTCGACATCCGCGACAGGCACGGCCGCTCGATGCCCGGTTATGGATGGGTGTTCCCGTTGGGCGACGGCACGGTCAATGTCGGAGCAGGATTGGTTTCCACCTTCAAGGGGTGGAAAGGCATCAATACCAGCGAGATCCTCGCCGCCTATCTGGGGGAGCTGCCCGACCACTGGCAGATCGACGGCGACCCGATCGCCAAGCCGATCGGGGGCAAGCTCCCCATGTCCTTCTCGGTCGGACCGAAGTCGGGGCGCAACTGGGTCGCGGTTGGAGATGCCGCAGGCGCGGTGAACCCCTTCAACGGCGAGGGCATCGATTACGGGTACGAGACCGGTCGTCTCGCCGCCGGAGTGATAACAGAGGCCCTGGCTTCCGATGACCCCACCGCGCTCGCCGCCTACGACCAGGCGCTGATCGATGAGTATGCCGCTTACCACCGGGTGGCACGGATCTTTCTGGAGGCGATCGGGAACCCTGCGGTGATGCGGACGCTGGTCACCGTCGGCATGCGATCTCAGACGCTCATGGAGTGGGTACTCAAGGTGATGGCCAACCTGCTCGAGCCCGAGGAAAAGGGCATGGTCGAGAAGGTGTATGCCGCCATCGAGCAGGCCGTCGACCTGCCGGGGATCCGCAAGTACAAGGCCTAGGCGGCCGTCCCAACCCAGGGTTCCCAGGGGGATATATCCCCTTCCCAACCCTGGGTTCAGGGGTTGCGGCCAACCCTGGGTTCCCAGGGGGATATATCCCCTTCCCAACCCTGGGTTCCCAGGGGGATGTCTGCGCCGTCGTCTTCGGGTTCGGCGTCGTTTGGCCCAGCGTGTCGAGGACCCCTTAGACTTCGCGCCGCACATGGACCTCTCTGCGTACCTATCGATCGCTCTCATGGCGATACTCGGATCCGGCTTTGCGATTGGGGCAATGTGGGCCTCCAAACGGCTCGCCCCCCACAATCCGACGCCGGAAAAGGTCGCTCCCTACGAATGCGGCATCGTCCCTCTGCAAGAGCCGGCCGAGCGATTCCCCGTCAAGTTCTACCTGGTGGCGATGCTGTTCGTCATCTTCGACGTCGAGATTGTCTTCTTGTTTGCCTGGGCAGTAGCGATGGACGAGTTCGGATGGCCGGGCATCGGCGCCGTCGGTCTGTTCATGCTGTTGCTCCTGGAAACACTGGGCTACGTCTGGAAGCGCGGCGCCCTCGACTGGAACGTTGCCCAACGCGCCCGGTACCGGTCCGTTGTCGCTGTAGAGCCACCGGTCGAGAAGGCCGCCTGATGGCCGGAGAGGTCGACAACCCGAGCTTCTTTCTGACGACCCTCGCCAAAAGCGTCAACTGGACTCGCACCAAATCGATGTGGCCTGCGACCTTCGGACTCGCCTGCTGCGCCATCGAGATGATGGCTACCGGAGCCTCTCACAACGACATGGCCCGGTTCGGTATGGAGGTCTTCCGTGCCTCGCCTCGCCAGGCGGACCTCATGATCGTCGCAGGCAGGGTGTCCCAGAAGATGGCCCCGGTGCTGCGCCAGGTGTACGACCAGATGGCCGAGCCAAAGTGGGTCATCTCCATGGGTGCCTGCGCCTCGACCGGTGGCATGTTCAACAACTACGCACTGGTCCAGGGCGTCGATGAGGTCGTTCCTGTGGATATGTACGTCCCCGGGTGCCCACCGGGGCCCCAGTCGCTCATGCACGGGATCATGTCGCTGCACGAGAAGATCATGTCCGGCGAGATCCAACGATCCACCGGGGTGGTGTGATGGCCGACCCAGACGTCGGAGTAGCCGATGACCCCATCCTCGCTGCAGTGGTCGCGGTCGCGGCGTCGGCGAAGGTCACCGTGACCAGAGCGGGCCCGGTACAACTGGCGGTGGAGGTGTCGCGCCGGGATTACCCAGCGCTCGTGGAGGCCGTCAAGGAAGGCGGGTTCGAGACCTTCATCGACTTGTGCGCCGTGGACCACCTCGCCAGAGAGCCTCGGTTCGACGTGGTCGTCAACCTGCTGTCGACACAGCACACCAGGCGGCTCCTGATAAAGGTCGGCGTGGCGAATGACGACCCGTCCTTGCCGTCGATATCGACCATCTATCCAGGGGCCAACTTCTACGAGCGCGAGGCGTGGGACATGTTCGGGATCGTGTTCGACGGGCACCCCGACCTCACCAGGCTGCTCATGCCAGACGAGTGGGTTGGACACCCATTGCGCAAGGACTATCGGATCGGCTCGGTTCCGATCGAGTTCAAGGCGACCCGATGAGCGACGACACCCACCCGGTGGAGGCGAAGAAGGTCTCGGATGGGGGGTCTCATGGGGCTGAGGAACGAAGACGAATACACGACCTGTGGGTTGCAGGTACCGAGGAGCCCGAATGGGTGACGACCGCAACCGACGAGGGGGCCCAGGAGCTGCTCCCCAGCGACCTCGACCCTGGCCTGGCTGCTCAGAGAGGGGTGACGGTCGTCGACGATTACGGCGAGGCGACCGGCCTCGGCGGCGACGAGCGGCAGGTGATCAACATGGGCCCGCAGCACCCCGCTACCCACGGTGTACTGCGGCTCCAGCTCGAGCTCGAGGGAGAGACGATCCGCCGGACCAAGCCGATCATCGGCTACCTCCACACCGGGATGGAGAAAACCGCAGAGACGCTGTCGTACATGCAGGGGGGCACCAACGTCACCCGCATGGATTACCTGTCACCGTTTCACAACGAGCTGTGTTTCTCGCTTGCCGTCGAGCAGCTGCTCGATGTCGACATTCCGCCACGGGCACAGGCGATCCGGATTCTCATGACCGAGCTCAACCGGGTGGCGAGCCACCTCATCTGGCTCGCCACATTCGGGCTCGACATCGGCGCCCTATCCATGATGCTCTACGGATGGCGTGAGCGAGAGAGCGTTCTCGAGTTCTTCGAGAAGGTCACCGGGCTGCGGATGAATCACAACTACATCCGGCCCGGTGGCGTCGCCGCCGATCTTCCAAACGGCTGGGAAGTCGACGTCGAGGGCATTCTGGGCGCGGTTCGGGCCGGTCTCGGCGACTACAGGGCAATGCTGGACAAGAACCCGATCTTCCTCGACCGCACCCAGGGGGTCGGGATCATCACACCCGCTGAAGTGCAGGCATACGGCGTGACCGGGGCCAACGCCAGGGCGAGCGGGCTCGACTACGACGTGCGAAAGGCCTTTCCCTATAGCGGGATCGAGCAGTACGAGTTCGATGTCCCGGTAGGTGAACACGGGGACACCTTCGATCGCTACCAGGTCCGCATGGGGGAGATCGTGCAGTCGCTGAACATCGTCGAGCAGGTCGTCGAGACCATGCCACCAGGGGACTACCGAGCCACCGACCGCAAGGTGACGCCCCCGCCCCGGCAGCGAATCGACGAGTCGATGGAAGCGCTGATCCATCACTTCAAGATCTTCACCGCCGGCTTCGACGTGCCCTCCGGCGAGGTGTATCAAGCCGTCGAATCCCCGCGGGGCGAGCTCGGCATGTACCTGGTGTCGAAAGGTGGCCCAAAACCGTGGCGCCTTCACGTGCGCACCCCTTCGTTCGCCACCGTCCAGGCCCTGCCGGTAATGATGGCCGACCTGCTCGTCGCCGACGTGATCGCCACGCTCGCCTCCGTGGATCCGGTCCTGGGAGACGTGGACAGATGAGGAGAGTGCGTCCGGCAGGTTGCGAGGGGGCATCGCACATGATCCCCACCTGGTCTGCCGACAACCAAGAGCGGGCCACGGCCCTGATCGCCCAGTACCCCGAGAAACGATCTGCCGTCATGCCGCTCTTGTACGTCGCATCGCTCGAACATGGGTATGTCACCGAAGAGGCGATGCGGGAGGTCGCAGAGCTGACCGGGCTCACCGCGGCACAGGTCCAGTCGGTGGCCTCTTTCTACACGATGTATCGCCGCGATCCGGTCGGCAACTACCTGGTATCGGTGTGTACCTCGATCTCGTGCTGGCTGCGCGGCGCCGACGACCTACTCGCCGCGATCGAGGACGAATCAGGCACGCTCGACGGCGAGATGTCGGAAGACGGCACGTTCACCATCGAGCACGTTGAGTGTTCCGGTGCCTGTGGCGGCGCCCCTGTGCTTTCAGTCAACTGGGAGCTGATCGAGGGCGTCGAGCCCGACAAGGGCAGAGCGCTGATCCGCTGGCTGCGCGATGCCGAGCCGGAGACGATCTCGGCGGACGAGATGCAGGTCCTGTTTGGCGGCCGGCGTTCGTTCGAGTGGGCCGTAGCCGAGCCAGAGGGTGCAATCGCCCCGCTGCCCGCGTTCGCCCCGTACGGAACAGCGAGAGAGCTATGAGACGCAAGACGCAAGACGCAAGACGCAAGCAACATTCAGGCCTCTTGAGACTTGAGACTTGCGACTTGGGACAGTCATCGCAAAGCCGAGCTTTGCGATGACCCAGAAGATCCTCACCACCCGCATGGAAGAGCACCCCTCCGACTCGCATACCCTCGCCCGGTACCTCGACACAGGCGGGTATGCGACCCTGCACAAGGCCCTCGCCGACATGTCCCCCGACGACGTAGCGGCTGAGGTAAAGGCCTCCAACCTCAGAGGACGCGGCGGAGCCAGCTTCCCCACCGGGGTCAAATGGGGCTTCCTACCCGAGGACACCAGGCCCCGATACCTCGTGATCAATGCCGACGAATCCGAGCCGGGCACGTTCAAGGATCGGCTCCTGCTCGAACGCGATCCGCACCAGCTACTCGAAGGCATCGCCCTGTCCGCGTATGCACTCGATGTGCAACGAGCCTTTGTCTATGTACGCGGCGAATACAGCAAGGCGGCCCGCCGGTTGCAGCGGGCCATCGACGAGGCCTACGAGGGCGGGTATCTCGGTGCCGGCATCGCCGGCTCCGAGTTCTCGCTCGATGTCACCCTTCATCTCGGTGCCGGCGCCTATATCTGTGGCGAGGAGACCGCCCTGCTCTCCAGCCTGGAGGGACAGCGGGGCGAGCCAAGGATCAAGCCACCGTTCCCTGCGATCGAGGGGCTCTACTCCATGCCGACGATCGTCAACAACGTGGAGACGATTTCCAACGTCCCGTGGATCATCGCCAACGGGGGTTTTGCTTTCGCTTCGATCGGCCCAACGACCTCGGCGGGGACCCGTCTGATGTCGTTGTCCGGTCATGTTGCAACACCCGGCGATTACGAGATCGTGCTCGGGCTGACCTGGCGCGATCTCATCTATGACGTCGGCGGCGGGATCCGCGACGACCGCCCCCTCAAGGCCTGGGTACCCGGCGGAGCCTCGGCGCCGTGGTTCGTCCCCGAAACACATCTCGACACCCTGGTCACCATCGACGACATCGCCGCCAATGGTTCGATGATCGGCTCTGGAGCCGTCATCGTCATGGACGACACCACCAATGTCGTCGCCGCAGCCCATCGGCTCGTCAAGTTCTTCGCCCATGAGTCGTGTGGCCAGTGCACGCCGTGCCGGGAGGGAACGACGTGGCTGGAGCGGATCCTCGACCGAATCCTCACCGGGCAAGGTCGCAGGGACGACCTCGACCTGCTGCTCGATGTCTCCGACAACATCAGCCCGGGCTTGGTATGGCCACCGGCGATGACCACGATTTGCCCGCTGGGCCCCTCGGCGACTGCGCCCATCGTTTCGATCATGCGCTACTTCAGAGACGAGGTCGAGGCGATGATCCCCGTCGAGGAAGGATCCCTCGTCGCTAGAGAGGAGGTGCTCCTTGGCTGACGGCTCGGTGACGATCACCCTCGACGGCGTCGACATCGAGGTCGAGGCCGGGCAGCGGCTCATCGACGCCCTGTGTGACGCTGGGACCGACATCCCCCGCTTCTGCTATGACCGGCGGATGGACCCGGTCGGTTTGTGCCGAATGTGCCTGGTCGAGGTCGAGTTCCCCAGAGGCATGGCGCTGGTCCCTTCCTGTACCAGTGTCGTGCGCGACGGGATGGTCGTCGACACCAGGTCAAACGTCGTCACCAAGGCCGAGGAGGGCGTCATCGAGTTCCTCCTGATCAACCATCCCCTGGATTGCCCCACCTGCGACAAGGGCGGCGAATGCCCCCTGCAAGACCAGGCGTTCGCCTACGGCCCCGGTGAATCGCGTTACGTCGAAGCGAAACGAAGGTGGGAAAAACCCATCCCGATCTCCGATCTCATCTTGCTGGATCGCGAGCGGTGCATTCTCTGCGCGTTGTGCACCAGGTTCTCCGACGAGGTCTCGGGTGACCCCTTGATCGAGTTCAAGGGTCGGGGCAACCACCTCCAGGTCATCACCTTCCCCGATGAGCCCTACGCCTCGTACTTCTCCGGCAACACCGTCCAGCTTTGCCCCGTCGGCGCCTTGACCGCAAAACCGTACCGGTTCAAGGCCCGGCCGTGGGACCTGGAAGCGGCGGAATCGGTGTCGTTTGTCGACTCCGTGCAGCCGAGGACGTCGGTCCAGGCCAGCGCCGGCAATGTCGTTCGCATCTACGGCGTCGATGTCGGTGCCAGCAATCAAGGATGGCTGTCCGACAAGGATCGTTTCATCTACGAGCACATCGCCTCGCCGGAGCGGGTCACGACCCCCCTCGTCCGCGACGAGGCCGGGTTCAGGGAGGCAACGTGGGATGAGGCCATACGGCTTGTTGCCGACCGGCTCGCCGAGTACAAAGGATCCGAGGTCGCTGGTCTCGGAGGCGCCCGCTCGACGAATGAAGACGCCTATGCCTTCGGGAAGTTCCTGCGCACGGTCGTGGTCACCGCCCATCTCGATGCCCAACTCGACGACGGCCTTGCCGCCGACTTCGCCGCCGCGGTGACGCCACGGGCAACGTTCGGTGACATCGACGAGGCCGCCACCATCCTGTTGTGGGGCGCCGATCTCAAGGAGGAGTTCCCCGTCCTCTACCTACGGGTGCGTAGAGCGGTGACCGGGCTCGGCGCAAAACTCGTGGTGATCCACCCGCGTCGCACCGGCCTCGACGACGTTGCTACCCACAAGCTTGGGTATCGGGTTGGCTCCGGCGCAGAGACCTTGGCCTGGCTGAAGTCGGGGCGAAAGAAGCACTTCAAGGGGCCGCGAGCGGCGCTGTCCGAGGGACCGGTGGTGGCACTCGTTGGGCGCACCGGTCTCGCCGAGGATCCACGGCTGGCCGAGGCCGTCGCCGCCTTCGCTCGGGATACTGCGGGGGCAAAGATCCTTCCCCTGGTGCGCCGTGGCAATGTTTTCGGGGCCCTCGACATGGGCCTTGCCCCCGATCTGCTCCCCGGAAGGGTGGCGGTCACGAGTAAAGAAGGTAGGGCGGCCCTCGAGTCGTCGTGGGGTCCCCTCCCTATCGGGGCAGGAAAGGGAGCGACGGAGATCCTCCAGGGGCTGAGCGATGGCTCGATTCGATCGTTGCTTCTCAACGGTGCCGACCCGGTTCGAGATCACCCATCGCCTCGACTCGCTTCCGACGCTCTGGAAGCCGCCGAGTTCGTGGTGGCGTTCGACATGTTCCTGTCCGACTCGGTCGTGCATGCCGATGTCGTGCTGCCGGTCGCCGGCCTCGGCGAGGTCGAGGGCACAGCCACCAACCTGGAAGGCAGGGTGCAGAAGGTCAACCCGATCGTGGCTGCTCCGGGCTTCGCCAGGCCGTTGTGGTCGATTCTCGACGACCTCGCCTTCGCTCTCGGTGCGGACATCGGGGGCGGATCGGCGGAGATCATCAGCAAAGAGATCGCCCAGGTGGCCCCGGCGTACGCCGACGTCTCCTGGTTTCGCCTGCTGCCCGGTACCGAGGGGATCGTGGTCCCGGGGTCGGAGGGCACGCAGCCGCTCCAGTACATCCCGGCCGATGCCGGCCTCGCCGTTTCCAATGCTGCCCTGACCCTGCACGCCGGGCGGGTTCTCTACGACGACGGGGTCATGGTTCGCCACAGCCCCGGTTTAGCCGGGCTCGCCCCCGAGGCGCGGGTGTACCTGCATCCGGCGGACGCCGAGGCGCTGACCGTTGGCGAAGGAGACAGCGTGGTTGTCGGCGTCGATGGCGAAGCGACACTCACCGTCGGAATCGATCCGAGCCTTGCCAAGGGGACGATCTACGTTCCGTTCAACCAGCGAGGCTCGGCGGCGCTTGGCACAATCGGCACGGTAACGATCACACCGCTCGACAGTGGGGGTTCGTAGTGGACGGCTTCTGGCTCGCCGCCATCAAGGTCGTGATCGCTTTTGCGCTCCTGTTCACCGTCGTGCTCTTCCTGGTGTGGGCAGAGCGGCGGCTGGTGGCACGCATGCAGAACCGCATCGGGCCCAACCGGGCGGGCCCGGCAGGAATGATGCAAACTCTTGCCGACGGGATGAAGTTGATGTTCAAGGAGTCCATAGACCCGAGACGAGCCGAGCTCGCCGTCTACCTGGCGGCGCCGGTGGTGGCCCTCATCCCTGCGCTGCTGATCTTCCTGATCATCCCGATCGGCGCTCCAATCACAATCGGGAGCACGACCTATGACCTGCAGGTCACCGACCTCAACATCGGGGTGCTGTATTTCCTGGCGATGTCCTCGATTGCGGTGTATGCGATTGCCCTTGCCGGGTGGTCGTCCGGATCGAAATACCCCTTGCTTGGTTCGGTACGCGCCTCGGCGCAGATGATCTCGTACGAGGCCGCACTCGGGCTCGCTCTCGTCCCGGTGATTCTGTACAACCGCACGACGTCGCTTGCCGAGATCGTCGTTGCCCAGGGCGAGACGTATTTCGGCATCTTCCCAGCCTGGAACATCGTGCTCATCCCATCGTTCATCGTGTTTCTGATCGCGGGCTTCGCCGAGACCAACCGGGCGCCGTTCGATCTCGTCGAGGCAGAGCAGGAGATCGTCGGCGGCTACCACACCGAATACTCCGGGTTCCGTTTTGCCCTGTTCTTCCTCGCCGAGTACATCAACCTCTTCAACATCGCCGCCCTGACCGTCGTCTTTTTCCTCGGCGGCTGGCAGGGGCCCGTTTTCGGACCGACGTTCCTCCAGTACGTGCTGCCGATCTTCTGGTTCCTGCTCAAGACGGTCGCAATACTCTTCCTGTTCATCTGGGCACGCGCTTCGTTGCCGAGGATGCGCTACGACCAACTGATGGAGTTCGGCTGGAAGCGGCTGATCCCTTTGTCACTTTTGTGGATCATGGTGGTAGTGGTTGCGGTCGGGCTGCGTCGCTTCGGGCTGCCGTGGTCATGAGCTGGCTCGACGACACCCTCGGACCGTGGCGGGGTTTTATCGTCACCTTCCGCCAGATGTTCAGGCGCAGCGTCACCACCAAGTGGCCGGAGCAGAAGCGAACAAAGCCCGAACGGTTCCACGGTCGTCACGTGCTCAACCGCTACCCCGATGGGATGGAGAAGTGCATCGGCTGTGAGCTGTGCGCCGGTGTGTGCCCCGCTAATTGCATCTACGTGCGCGGGGCAGATAACCCGCAGGACGATCCGGTGAGCCCTGGCGAGCGTTACGGGTTCGTCTACGAGATCAACATGTTGCGATGCATCTTCTGCGGACTGTGCGTCGAGGCATGTCCCACAGAGGCGATCACGATGAGCAATCTCTTCGAGCTGTCGGTCACCGATCGCGACGATGCGATGTTCACCAAGGCCGAGTTGCTGGTCGAACGCGACGGCACGCCCAACCACAACGCACCCGCCGGTCCGCTCATCGATCTCGACGAGCTGAAGTTGGCCGACGGTTGGATGCGGGCGACCTCGTCTGCGGGTCGAGCCGAGTACGAGGGAATCGTGTCGTGGAGCGAAAGCGCGGGAGATAGTCCCAAGTCGCAAGACACAAGTCTCAAGCAGGAAGAGGCTGATTCATGATTTGCGACTCACTTGCGACTCATCGGCCACCGGAGGTGGCCGATGGTTGAGGTCCTCGTGCGGTGGAACGAAAGCGCAGAAAGAAGTCCCAAGTCTCAAGACGCAAGTCTCAAGCAGGAAGAGTCCGGCTCATGATTTGCGACTCACTTGCGACTCATCGGCTGCCGGAGGTGGCCGATGGTTGAAGTCTTCGTCTTCGCCGTTTTCGCCCTCGTCGCTATCGGGGGGGCGCTGGTGATGGTGATGGCCCGCAACCCGGTGCACTCGGCGATCGGGCTGCTGACCACGATGTTCTCCATTGCGGTGTTCTACGTGCTCCTGAACGCGCACTTCATCGCCGCCATCCAGGTGCTCATCTACGCCGGAGCCGTGATGACGCTGTTCCTCTTCGTGATCATGATGATCGGAGTCGACAAGACGGAAGACACCACGGAGCAGATCCCGTGGCAGCGCCCGATCGCGATCGTGGTCAGCGTCGGGCTGGCTGCGGTGATCCTGATAGCGGGCAGCCAGGCTTGGATCACCGGTCGCAGCGTTTTCGGCGTCGACGGGGTCAATGGGACGATCGAGGCCGTCGCCGACGCTCTCTTCGGGACGTGGACCCTCGCCTTCCTCTCCACGGTCTTCCTGCTCACCATCGCCGCCGTCGGGACGATCGCGATGGCGCAGTACCTTCCGCGCCGGCCGGAGGAGGAGTCATGATGCTCACCCCCGGCTGGTACATGGCTCTCGCTGCCGTGCTGTTCTCGATCGGTGGCGCCGGGGTCCTAGTGCGGCGAAACGCCCTGGTGATGTTCATGTCGATCGAGCTGATGCTCAACTCGGTCAATCTCACTTTCGTCGCCGCCGGTACCGGGCTCGGGCTGATCGAGGGGCAGGTCGCCGCCCTGTTCGTCATCGTCGTGGCCGCCGCCGAGGTGACCATTGGACTTGCCATCCTCGTCGCAGTATTCAGAGGCAGGGCGACGGCCAACGTCGACGAGCTGAGCAGCCTGGGGGGATGACCGGGTGATCGACTACCTCTGGCTGCTCATCGTCCTGCCCCTGCTGGGTGCTGCCACCCTCATCGTTTTCGGCAAGCGTATCGGGGAGCCGTGGGCCGGCTGGCTCGCCTCCGCCCTCGTCGGAGCCGCCTTCTTGCTCGCGGCAGGCTTCACCGTGCCACTCCTCACCGGAGACGGTCAACCGGAGACGGTCGAGCTGTTCTCATGGATTCCGGTGCTCGGGGTGGACGCCTCGTTGTTGTGGGATCCGCTGGCCGCGTTCATGACGCTCATCGTCACCGGGGTCGGCTTGCTCATCCACGTCTATGCCGTCGGTTACATGCACCGCGACGAGCGTTTCGGTCGCTTCTTCGGCTACCTCAACCTGTTCATCGCCTCGATGCTGACCCTCGTCCTCGCTTCCAACTTCGCCGTGATGTTCGTGGGCTGGGAGCTGGTCGGCTTGTCCTCCTATCTGCTCATCTCCTTCTGGTTCGTGCGACCGGCGGCAGCGGCGGCGGGGAAGAAAGCGTTCATCGTCAACCGAATCGGCGACTGGGGGTTCCTGGTCGGGCTCATGTTGATCTTCGCTGCCTTTGGCACATTCAGCTTCGGCGCCATTTTCGAAACGGCCCCGGACGTGCTCAGCACCGCGATGGCGACGGCGATCACGCTGGCCCTCTTCATCGGGGCCGTCGGCAAGTCGGCACAGATCCCGCTCTATGTGTGGCTGCCCGACGCCATGGAAGGCCCCACCCCGGTGTCCGCTCTCATCCACGCTGCGACCATGGTCACGGCCGGTATCTACATGATGGCCAGGTCGGCGGTCCTCTTCGAGCTTGCTCCGGCGACCCTGGTCGTGGTAGCCACCGTTGGTGCGGTGACCGCGTTGTATGCCGCCACCCTTGCCATGGGCCAGCGCGACATCAAGCGCGTTCTGGCGTACTCGACGATCAGCCAGCTCGGGTACATGGTCCTCGCCGTTGGCGTCACCGCCTTCACCGCAGGGCTGTTCCATCTGATGACCCATGCCTTCTTCAAGGCTCTGCTCTTCCTCGGCGCCGGCGCTGTGATTCACGCCCTCGGCGGGGAACAAGACATGCGAAAGATGGGCGGCCTGCGCAAGGTCATGCCGATCACGTTCTGGACGATGGTGGTCGGCTGGCTCGCCATCTCCGGTGTGGCCCCGCTGTCCGGGTTCTGGTCGAAGGACGAGGTGCTGGCCGCCGCGTTCGCCCACGGCACCTACTACGTAGTGTTGTGGGCGATGGGCGTGGTGGCGGCGTTGCTCACCGCCTTCTACATGACCCGTCTGATGATCCTCACCTTCGGCGGCGAGGAACGATGGCCCGACGGTGCCGACCCGCACGAGGCGCCCAAGGTCGTGACCGTGCCGCTGGTCGTCCTCGCCGTGTTCGCCGGACTGGCCGGCGTGATCAACACCCCGTTCCGTGAGAGCCTGGAGCATTTCCTGGAGCCCAGCTTCGAAGGGGTCACCCAGCAGAGCCCAGCCGAAGGACCGACCGTGGTCGTGCTGGCACTGGTCGCCCTGATCGCGGCGCTGGTAGGAATCTTCATTGCCTGGGGCCGGTACTCGAAGAAGGTACCCGAAGAGCGAGGCGGCTATTGGAAGGCTGCCCGCAACGGCTACGGCGTAGACGACTGGTACGGGAGGCTCGTCGTCGCCCCCGGCAAGGCGATGGCAACGTGGGCGGGCGAGACTCTGGACGGGCGAATCGTCGACGGGCTGGTCAACGGAGTCGGTGGCAGCGTCAAGTCTCTCGGCAACTCGTTGAGCGGTAGCCAATCCGGTTGGGTCCGCTGGTACGGGGCGGTGATGGCTGCGAGCACGCTCGGTGTGCTGCTGTGGTTGCTGCTCAGCGGAGGGCTGTTCTGATGGTGCTTCCTGCCCTCATTCTCCTGCCACTGATCGGCGCCGTCGCCGTCGCATTGGTCCCCAAGCGCCGATCCGAGCTTCTCTTCCCGCTCGGATTGGCGGTGAGTATCCCGCCGCTGGCCGCGGCGCTGTGGGTCGCGGTCAACTTCACCGTCGGCGAACCGTCGTTCCAGTTCGTAACCGATCACACCTTCTCCGAATCGCTTGGCATCGGCTGGCGCCTGGGCATCGACGGCATTTCGCTGTGGTTGGTGGTGCTTACCGCCCTGCTGTTCCCTCTCGCAATGGCAGCATCCACCGCCATCACGAATCGCACAAAGCCGTACCTGGTGGCAATGCTGGTCCTAGAGACCGGCCTTCTCGGTGTCTTCCTGGCTATTGATCTGCTGCTTTTCTTCGCCTTTTTCGAGATCGTGTTGGTTCCGATGTATCTGCTGATCGGGGTCTGGGGATCGGAGAACCGTCGCTACGCCTCGCTCAAGTTCGTCCTGTTCACCGCTGCAGGGTCCGTCTTCTTGCTCGGCGGGATCATCGTGCTTGGCCTGCTGACGGGCGACCTCGTCGACCAGACGAGCAGCTTCGACATCAGGGTGATGCTCGACGTCGAACTGTCGTCGACGGCCCAACTGTGGCTGTTCCTGGCGTTCGGGATCGCCTTTGTCATCAAGGTCCCTCTCGTGCCGTTTCACACCTGGCTGCCCGACGCCCACACCGAAGCACCCACCGCAGCATCCGTCATCCTGGCTGCGGTCCTGCTCAAAATGGGTGCCTACGGCTTGCTCCGGTTCAACATGACCCTGTTTCCCCAGGCGACCGTCGATCTGGCCCTTGTGCTCGCCGTGCTCGGGGTGATCGGTATCGTCTACGGGGCGGCCATCGCCATCGTCCAGCCCGACATCAAACGGCTCGTTGCCTATTCCTCGGTGAGCCACATGGGTTTCGTCATCCTTGGCCTGTTCGCTCTCACCAGCCAGGGCCTCACCGGTGGGGTGTTCGTGATGATCAGCCACGGGTTGGTGACCGGGGCCCTGTTCCTACTCGTCGGCATGTTGTACGACCGGCGCCACACCAGGCTGATCGACGACTACGGCGGGATCGCCACCGTCATGCCCATCTACGCCGGGTTCTTCCTGTTCATGGCTTTCGCCTCGATCGGGCTTCCCGGGTTGTCGGGCTTCGTCGGAGAGTTTGCCGTGCTCGTCGGGGGCTACCTCACCCTTCCCGTGCTGGCGATCATCGCTGCCGGCGGGGTGATCCTCGCCGCCGTGTACCTGCTGTGGGGCTACGAGCGGGTGTTCACCGGACCGATCACCAACTCCGCCAATGAGGGTCTGGTTGATCTCGGCGTGCGCGAGATCGCCATCATCGTTCCCCTGATCGTGATCGTGCTTGCCATCGGCATATATCCAAGGCCGATCCTCGACCGAATTCAACCCTCGGTCGATCTGATCCTTCAGCGCATCGAAGCCACCACGGGGTACGAGGTCCCCGAGTTCGGCATCACCGTCGATGAGGTAGCACCATGAACAACGCGGCGCTGCTCCCCATCGCACCCGAGGTCATCCTGCTCGCTGGAGCGCTCATCGTGATCCTCCTGCTCGTCTTGCTCGACCGACCGTTTCAAGAGGCAGGAATCGTCAGTTTTGGCGCCCTTGCCGCTGCCGCGCTGGTCTCGGTGTTGCAGTGGCAGGCGCTGGACAACGGTGCCGAGAATCTGTATTTCTCGGCGCAAGGGGTGCCGGTCCCACGCCTGCCCATGGTCGTGATGGATCACTACTCGGCGTTCGCCGGGATGGTGATCTTCGTCGTCGGCATCCTGGGCCTCGCCGCCGCCTGGCGCCTCGTGCTGACCCTCGCTTCGCGCAGGGCCGAGTTCCTGACACTGGTCCTGCTCGCCGTGGCCGGTCTGCACATGATGGCGGCGTCCGCCAACATGATCATGCTCTTCATCGGCCTGGAGACCGCTTCGATTGCTCTGTACGTTCTGGCCGGATTCACCAGGGAGCGAGCCGACGCCGACGAGGCCGCAGTCAAATACTTCCTGCTCGGGTCGTTGGCATCGGTGATCTTTGTCTACGGCGCCGCGCTGCTCTTCGCCGCTACCGGCTCGACCGCCTTCTACGGGGCGGGGAGCATACGCGAGTTCCTGGCGGAGAACATCGTGGCCGAGCCGGCGATTCTCCTGCTGGCGATGGGGCTCGTCATTGTCGGGATGTTGTTCAAGGTGACGGCGGCGCCGTTCCACCAGTGGGCTCCCGACGTCTACCAGGGGGCCCCGAGCGGCATCGTTGGATTGATGGCTGCCGGGGTCAAGATCGCCGGTTTTGCCGCCCTGGGTCGAATCCTGTTCTCCGCGCTTCCCAGCCAGATCGACGACTGGGCACCGGTGCTCGCCATCGTCGCCGGGGTGTCGATGCTCATCGGGACCCTGCTCGCTGCGGTGCAAGACGATGTGAAGCGCATCCTCGCCTATTCGGGCGTCGCCAACGCCGGCTACATCCTGATGGCCTTCGTCGCCGGGGGCGATGGCATCGGCTCGATGTGGTTCTACGTCACGACCTATGCCCTCACCGTCGTCGGGGTGTTTGCCGTAGTCGCTGTCGTTTCCGGGTCGCGCAGCGGGAGCAGCCCGCTTGCCGACTGGTCCGGTCTGTCGTCGCGGGCGCCTCTGTTGGCCTGGGCGATGCTGATCATGCTGCTGGCCCTTGCCGGTATTCCGTTTACGACCGGTTTTGTGGCCAAGGTCGGAGTGTTCACCGCCGCCACGGACGCCGGTTATCTGTGGCTGATGATCCTCGCTTTGGTGACGACCGTGGTCGGTCTCTACGTCTACTTCCGGGTGGCAGCGGCGATGTTCATGGAGGATGCTGCTGGTGAAGAGGCGGTGGTTGTCCCCCAAACGACCTCGCTGGTGGTGGCGGTGGTGGCCGTGGTCGTAGTTCTGCTTGGATTGTTGCCGTGGCCACTCTTGGACCTAGCCCGTGAAGCTCTTCCGCTTTAAGAGGGTGCTGAAAAAGAGGTTCCGGGAGTTCGCCGGAGGCCGACGGTATGTTCTTTTTCGGCCGGCGAACTCCGTCATGAAAAGCCGATACCTCGCCGTGTCTCTCGTCGCGGTTGCGCTCACCGTCCCTTCGTTGGCCGCAACGGTGTCGCCGTCGGTGATCACGGCCGAGTTCTTCATCGTCGAAGAAGACAATCCGATCGAAGAGGACGTCTACGTGGCTTCCACCTCCGGGCGGGTGGAGGGACTCATCGACGGCGATCTGACCATCGTGACCGGTGACCTGACTATCTCGGGAACCATCACCGGCAGCGTCATCGCCCTCACCTCTGGAACGGTGAGGGTCGAAGCAGATGGAGTCATCGGAGGATCGCTGCGGAGCGTCTCGCCTTCGGTCGTGATCGACGGCACCGTCGATGGGGACATGCTGGTGACCGGGGGCGGGCTCAGCGTCGGAGATACGGGCAGCGTCGGGTCCGACGTGATCTACTTCGGCGGGGTGTTCGCCATGGATGGGTCGGTGGGACGAGACGTGCGGGGACGCATGTTCACCGCCGGGATCAACGGCAGCGTTGGGCGTGATCTCGACATCGCCGTCGAGTTCCTGAGTATCGGAGAATCAGCGGAGGTGGGCGGAGACGTCCTGTACCGGTCGGCCAACGACGCGTCGATCTCTTCCGACGCAGAAATCGCCGGCGGGGTGTTCGTCCTCCCCGCCCAGGCCAACTTCTTCTACGGATTGCTGTTGACCCTGGCCAACATCATCGGGTTCCTCGCTTTCATCGTCGCAGGGTTGCTGGCGTTCTGGCTGTTCCGCTCCACCGGTGAGGCCGCGGTCGGCGCCATCTCATCCAACCCGATCAAGACACTGTTGCTCGGCCTTGGCATTGTGCTCGCCGGCCCGGTCGCGGTCGTCCTGCTGGCGGCCACACTGGTCGGCCTTCCGCTTGCCGCCCTGGTGCTCTTCACCATGTTGCTGAGCCTCATCTTTGGTCCGATCCCGTGGGTGACGGCAGGGGCCGACTTGCTGTTCCGACCGCTCAAACGGAAGCCGGGCTTGTTTGGAGCCTTCGTGATCGGAGCGGTCTTGTGGCGATTCGGGATCTGGATCATCCCGGTCGTCGGTGCCCTGCTCTACATCATCGCTCTCGTGTGGGGCATCGGCGGATGGGCCCTCGGT
This sequence comes from Acidimicrobiia bacterium, assembly GCA_036985755.1. Classification (GTDB taxonomy): domain Bacteria; phylum Actinomycetota; class Acidimicrobiia; order Spongiisociales; family UBA5794; genus JACZST01. The sequence continues at coordinate 27,577 of BTQG01000006.1, forward strand.
GGCTGGCGGATCAGAGAGGCGCGCGATCGTGAGCGAGAGGTGCTGCCTGAGGCGATGATCGTCGAGGACGATGAGATCCCGGAGGGGTGGGAGTACCCGCTGGCGCCGGAGGGGTCCGCCGCCGTCGCCGCCCAAGTGTCCTTCGCCGATCGTGTCGCTGGGGTGATGGGCGAACCCGAGCCAGAATCGACCGACGACACCCCAGACACCGACGCCTGATCCGTCGTACGTGCTTGGAGTATCACTCAGTGAGTACGGAGACACGAGCGACGGGCGGGATCGGTCGTCTCGCCAGAAGTTGAGCCATTTTTCCGCTCTTGCCGCTTCGCGGCGAGCCGCTCGGGCCACGGCCCCGCAAATGGCCTCGCCGACAGAGACTTGATCGTGCCGATTTGCGGAGCCTCTGAACACGAGCGACGGGCGGGACCGGAACTAGTCGGCGGCAAACACGACGGCCTCATCGAATTCCAGATCGACGCGATCCCCCCGGTTGAGCACGGGTCGTCGCCCCACGCGTGCCTGGACTCGTCTCCCGTCGGGCAGCTCCAGCAGCAGCATCTGGTCGTGGCCGTAGTACTCGAGGTCGACGACCTTCGCCTCGCCATCCGCAGCAGGGGTAGCGGTGATCCACTCGGGGCGGATGATCACCTGTACCGGTCCCTCGACCGATCCGTCGACCGGGAAGTCTCCGAGGTCGGTTTTGGCCAACCCTTCTCCGGCGACCCCTTCGATCGTCAGGCTCTCCCCGAGGAACGACGCCACCCACGGGTCGGAGGGTTGCTGGTAGACGTCGAGCGGGCTGCCCACCTGGGCGACGTGACCGTCGCGCATCACCGCAACCGTGTCGGCGATGGCGAGCGCCTCCGACTGGTCGTGGGTGACGAACACGGCAGTGGTGCCGGCATCGCGCAGGATCCGGCGCACGTCTCTGCGCGTCCGGTCACGCTGCGGTGCATCGAGGTTCGAGAAAGGTTCGTCGAGTAACACCACCTCCGGCCGCGGTGCCAGGGCCCGGGCCAGGGCCACCCGTTGTTGTTCTCCGCCGGAAAGCTCGCTGGGGAGGCGGTCGTCCATTCCGATCAATCCGACAAGGTCGAGGACCTCGGCGACGCGTTCGACGCGGTCCTCCTCGGTCACCCCGTAGCCGACGTTGTCGGCGACGCTCATGTGAGGGAACAGCGCGTAGTCCTGGAACACCATCCCCACCCGCCGCTTTTCGGGCGCCACGTCGACACCGTCACTGAAGACGGTCCGACCACCGATCGACACCGAGCCCGCATCGGGTGGCTCGAACCCTGCAATGGCACGCAGCGCCGTGGTCTTCCCGCATCCTGACGGCCCTACCAGGCTGAGCACCTCTCCCTGTTCGACCACGAGACTGAAGTCGTCGAGCGCGACCGTGTCACCGTATGTGTCGAACAGCCCGAGGCACTCGATCGCCGGCACGGTTTCGGTCATCCGGAGGGCTCCTTGGTTCTCAGTACGAGGAAGTAAAGCGGGATTGCCGACAGCGCCAGTAGCACAAGGGCCGACGCGGCCGCTCGTGCGTAGAACAGCTCGTTGGCAGCCGACCAGATCTTCACCGCGAGCGTATCGAATCCGGTCGGCCTCAGCAGCAGCGTTGCCGGCAGCTCCTTCATCGTGGTGAGAAATACCAGGGCTCCGCCGGCAAGCAGCCCGGGCCGGATGAGCGGAACCGTTACCGAGCGCAGCGTCTGCAGCGGCCCCCTTCCCAGGCTGCGCGAGGCTTCTTCGACACTCGGGTTGACCTGCAACATCGACGCCCTCGCCGCTCCCGTCGCCTGGGCAAGAAATATCGATGCGTATACGACGACGAGCAGCGTCAGGCTCTGATACAGCGGGCCCAGGTAGCGGACCGCGAAGAAGACGACGGCAAGCGCCACGGTGATATGTGGCAGCGAGAAGGTGACGAACACGGTCCGCTCCAGCCAGCCGGAAGCCCGGCCCCGGTACCGCACCGTGAGCACCACGATCGGTATGGCCGCGGCCATGGCAAGGATCGCCGCCAGTGATGAGCCGACCAGCGATCCACCCACCGCACCCCAGTCGATCGTCACCGTCTCACCGACCGTCGCCCCCCGCCACGCCCAGGTGACGAGTACCACGACGGGGATGGCAACGCCGAGGACCACCACCGAAACGAGGAATCCAAGAGCACCGATCCGCTCACCCGTGGAGAGCCGCTGCCGGGTCCGATGCCGGGCGGGCCGGCTGGTGTGATACGCCGCGTTTCCCCTGGTGCGCCGTTCCGCCCAGATGATCACCAGCGCGATCAGAATCAGCAGAACCGAGAGCACGGCTGCGGGGGTGCGATCGATCCTGCCCGCGTACTGGGCGTAGATGGCGGTGGTGAACGCGGCGTAGCGCATGAGTGACACCGCGCCGAAGTCGGAAAGCGTGTACAGGGCCGCAAGCAGGGCGCCGGCGCCGATCGCCGGTCGGAGCTGGGGAAGGGTGACGGTCCAGAAGCTGCGCCATCGTGATGCACCCAGGCCGTGGGCCGCGTCTTCGAGGGCAGGGTCGAGACGACGCAGCGCGGCGAGCACCATCAAATACACGAACGGAAAGGTGGAGAGGGTCAGGGCCAGCCAGGCGCCGGCCAACCCGTCGAGGACCGGGACGTTCCAGCCGGTAACGGTGGCCAGTGTTCCGCGCGGTCCGGAGGCGGTCAGAAACGACAGGGCCAGGACATAGGACGGGATGACGAGCGGGAGGGGAACCAGCACCGCCCAGGCGGTTCTCCCTGGCACATCGGTGTTGCTGATCACCCAGGCGGCGGCGACGCCGACGGCCACCGCCGAAGCGGTGACGAAAACGGTGAGCATCGTGGATCGCAGCGCCAGCTCGGCGGTGCGAACGTCGAAGAGAATGTCGAGGGCGGCGTCCGAGGCGCCGAGGACCCTGGCGAACAGAAACACCAGCGGGAGGATCAGTGGCAGGACGATGAAAATGCCTCCGGCCCACATCCACCATGGTGCCGGCCGGGCTGCCCTGGATCGGGGCGGTGCCGCCCCGGTTACGCCGACGACCTTGATCGCGCCCTCGGGCTCCCAGGGCTCGCGGACGGTCACAGCAAGCCGGCCCGGCTAACGAGGTCGGTGGCGCGATCAAGCACGGTCGCCAGTTCGGATAGGTCGATATCGGGAGTCGCGATTTCCCCGATCGGTGGCAGCATTTCGTTCGCAGGGACGCCGGGAACCAACGGGTATTCGAAGGTCTCGGAGGCGAAGTACTGCTGCGATCCTTCGGAGAGCAGGAAGGCGACGAACGCCTCGGCGGCGTCGCGGTTGTCGGTCGAGCTCAGGATGCCGGCGCCGGCCGGCATGACCAGTGACCCCGCGGTGGGCTCTGGGAAGAAGTAGTTGGCGGCCGACGTTTGCGGCTGCTCCCTCAGCCTGCGCAGCAGGTAGTAGTGGTTTACCAGCCCGCTTTCGAGCTGCCCGTCTGTCACCGCGGAGACGATCGACGCGTTGTTGGCGTACGCAGGGGAGCCGTTGGCTGCCATGCCTTCGAGCCAGGCCAGCGTCGCCTGCTCTCCATCGAGGAGGATCTTGGCGGCGACGAAGGCGAGGAAAGAGCCGTTGGCGGGTGCGATCCCGACCTGGCCCTGCCATTCGGGGCCGATGAGCCCGTCTTCGGTGGCGGGGAGGTCGGCCGGTGTCAGCAGCGTCGTGTCGTACACGACGGTACGGGCTCTCCCCGACACCCCGACCCAGCGGCCGTCGGTATCTGAGAATCGCTCGGGCACCAGGCTCAACAGACCGTCGGGCAGACGGTCCAGCAGACCCTCCAGGGCAACGACACCGATCGAAGCGGGATCCTGGGTGAAGACCACATCCGCCGGGCTCCGGCCACCCTCTTCGAGGAGGGTGGCGGCGATCTCGGTGCTGCCTCCATAACGGACGGCGACATCGATCCCCGATTCTTCCTCGAATTGCTGGATCAGCGGGCCGATGAGCTCCTCGGACCGACCCGAATACACGGTGAGGGTGCCGGTGTCGTTGCCAATCGAGCAGGCAGAAACGGCGAGCGCTATCACGAGAGCGATGAGACCAAATCGGCGCATCGGCGGATCCTACGAGACAGTCCGGCCTTGCGATCGAACCCTATTAGCACTACGTCGATAGTGCAAAGTGGTTCGAGCCGATGTACGCCCGGCCGTGAAGATGACCGCCGCTAGCGTGTCGAGAATCTCACCGGGGCGCTTGAAAGCCCGAGACTCGTTAGCACCCTTCTAGTCGTCGTCACTGTCGTCATCACCGTCGTCGTCACTGTCACCGTCGTCGTCGTCGTCGTCGTCGTGACGTCGTTTGTCCCGGTCGTCGTCATCACGGTCGGCACGTTTGACGGTGACCTCGAGGCGATCGCTGCCGGATCCGCCATCATCGTCGACCACGGTGACGGTGACGGTGTATCGACTGGCCTCGGCGTACTCGTGTTCGAGGCGAATCGGCGAGGTCGCCGAATCGATCACGGTGACGTCGGACCCGTCCCCCCAGTCGATGGTGGCGGTGTGGGTGTCGTTCCTCCCCGGGTCGTCGAACTTCGCTTTGAGCCGGAACTCGTCTCCGGCGCGGATCTTGGCATCCCGCCCTGCGTCGACGCGCGGGTCGACGTTGCGTACGGTGACGGTCGTGGTCGCCGAGTCGGTCAGCCCGTCGTTGTCGGTGACCTCGAGAGTCACGATGTAGGTGCCGTTGTTCGGAGCCCGGAACTTGGGCCTCGACTTGTTCGGATTGTCGAAAGAGCCCCCGGTAGCGGTCCAGCGGTAGGTAACGATCCTGCCGTCGGGGTCACTGGAGCGCCTTCCGTTGAGCCTGATCTTGGAGCCTTCCCGACCCCGGTACGGTCCCCCGGCATCGGCGACGGGCGCGATCCCATCCGAGGTCGCGGCGACGGTCAGCGTGTCGCTGCCAACGCCGCCGTCATCGTCCACAACGGTGACGGTGATGGTGTAACGCCCCGGACCGTCGTACCGGTGGTTGCGGCGGAAGGGTGAGGTCGCCGGATCGATCACAGTGACGTCGGATCCGTCTCCCCAGTCGATGGTTGCGGTGTGGGTGTCGAGAATTCCGCGGTCGTGGAACTTCGCTTTGAGCCGGTACTTGTCGCCGACGGCGATCTCGACGTCTCGCCCTGCCGTTACATGCGGTTCGGCGTTTATGGCGACGAGCCTGGTGGTCCGTGAGTCGGAGAGGCCACCGTCATCGGTGACCACGAGGGTCAGCTCGTAGATCCCGTCGTCCGGTGCGGTGTACATCGGCGTCTTCGACGTGGGATCGTCGAATGAGCCACCGCTCGCCGTCCACCGGTAGGAGACGATCGTGCCGTCCGGGTCGGACGATCCGGAGCCATCCAGGCGGAGCGGTTTCCCCTCTCGCCTGCGGTAGGGACCGCCGGGATCCGACGTCGGTGGCGTGTTGCCACCGGGTGTCGCCGTCACCTCGACGGTGGCGCTGCGGCAACCGGTGCCACCGTCGTCGTCGGTGACACACAGTCTGACCGTGTAGGTGCCGGCCGATTCATAGAGGTTGGAGCCGGTAACGGCGTAGCCGGTCACCGTCGCCGGGACCGCACCGCCTCCCTCATCCCAATCGATGGTCGCTGTGTGTGTGTCGAGGGCGCCGGGGTCGGAGAATGTGGCGTCGAGCGAGGCCGTTGCCCCCTCAGGGATGCCGGAGTCGACGCGCAGGCTGCCGATCGTCGGGGCGACGTTGCGCACGGTGACCGTGGCGGTGTCGCTCGCCGAGAGTCCTCCCGGGGAGTCGGTGGCGGTGAGGGTGATCGTGTAGGTGCCGTCCTCGGCCGCGGTGAACGTCGTGGCCAGGCTGCCCGCAGCGGCGAAAGAGCCGCCGGGTGTCGAGGTCCATGCCGTTGTGAAGGGATCGCCGTCGGGATCGCTGGCGGTCCCCGAAATGGCAGTGGGTGCCCCTTCGTCCGTTGCGAAATCTCCGCCGGCATCGACGATCGGAGCCATGTTGAGAACCGGGTCGATCTGGACCACGACGGTGTCGCAGCCGCTGCCGCCGTCGCCGTCGGCCACACACACCTGGACGGTGCGGGTGCCTTCGCTGGTGTAGACGTGGTCGAAACTGAACGCGTTTCCGGTGACGGGGACGCCGAGGTCGGACGATCCGTCCTTCCAGTCGATGTCGGCGGTGTGGGTGTCGGCACTTCCCTGGTCGGCGTAGGTACCGGTGATCGTGATGGTGTCACCGACGGTGCCGGTCACACTGGTTTCGGTGATGCTCACCGTCGGGCTGACGTTGGTGACGGTGACGCCGATCGTCGCCGCTCCGCTACCGCCGTCATCGTCGGTGACGGTGACGGTGATCGTGTACGGACCGTCCTGGATGTAGGTGTGGGCACCGGAGACGGTGGAGCTGGTGCCGGCAGGCTCGGAGTCGCCATCGCCCCAGTCGATCGTCGCGGTGTGGGTGTCGCTGAACCCGACGTCGCTAAAGGTGGCCAGCGCGGTGAGCGTCATGGCCTGACCTTCGTCGAGGGTGAGGGGCCCTGAGATGGCAGTGACAACCGGGGCGACGTTGTTGACCGTCACCGTTGCGCTGTCGGTGTTGCACTGGGACCCGTCGGTTGCGTCGTCACAGACCTCGAGGGTCACCGCAAATGTGCCGTTGTCGATGGTATTGGTGAACGTCGGTTTCACCATCGTGTTGTTGGCGAAGGAGGCGGCCGGCTGCCAGTTGTAGGAGATGATCGATCCGGTGCCGAGATCGAACGATCCGGTTCCGTCGAGCACGACGTTGCTGCCCTCGTCGGTGGTGTACGGACCGCCGGCGTCGGCGACCGGGACGGGGTCGATGCCGTTGAGGTAGACCGCCGTTCCGGTGACGGTGTGCTCGAAGTACGGCGCGATGTCGAGCGAGCCGAATGTGCCGCTCACCGACGGGTACATGACCTTGTAGGCGTCGCCGGGAGCGGGGGTGAAACCGTTGAGCAGGGAGGCCCGCAGCGTGCCACCGAGAGTGGCGGTCCCGGTGGTGGTGACCTCACCGTACAGACGGTCGCCCGGCGTGCCGCCCACCTGGATCTCGACCGTGCCCGTCGTGGTGAAGGCGCCGTTGACCGCAAGGGTCGAGGCGTCGCCCACCGCGCTGGCATTGCCGAGCACCAGGGTCCCGGTGTTGGCGAAGCCGGCCCCGGTGGTGAAATCTGCGCCCTCGGCGAGCTGGAAGGTTCCGGTGTTGGTGGTGAAGGCGCCGAGCGTCCGCACATCGAAGGTTCCGGCCAGGTACCCGAAGGAGGACCCTGCGCCGGAGAGCACCAGGTTGGCGCCGTTTTCCGTGAACGCGGACGGGAAGGCGAGCTTGGATCCACCGCGAGCCTCCCAGGTCCCGGTGCTGAACGTCGTTCCGGCGTAGTGCGACGGTGCGGACCAGATCCACAGCTGACCGGACCGCGCCACAACCGTGCCGTTGTTGCGAAGGTTCACCGTCGACTCCAGGACCGTGAACCGGGTGGAGGTCAGGCCATCGCTTCCCTCGAGTATGCCGTTGTTGACGAAGCTGCCGGGGTTGCCGGTTTCCCCGCGGATCATGGAGGATTTGCTCGCGGTGTTGGTGAACCGCCACGTGCCCTCGTTGGTGATCTCGCCCGCTACCCCCGAGCGCGACACGTACAGATTTTGTCCCGGCTGGGTGACCATGCCGTAGTTGACGAGGCTTCCGGTGACGTTGGCCCCTGCGCTGCTCGGTGCGATGTCGAGGATGCCGGAGGTCGTGACCTCGGCGCTGCCGGAGATCGTGCCCATCGTCCACGAGGCGGGACCCGAGATCGAGAGTTTGCCAGGCCCGGCGATGGTTGCTCCTTGGAGTAACAAGGCGTCCCTGGCGTCGATCACGGCGGCGGCGTCGACCGTAAACGTTCCGGAGCGCCATTCCACGGTGCCAAGACCGGTGATGGTGGAGGTGCCGGTGGCGGTGGCGGGTCCCCCGTTGTTCGCCGACATGATCAGTAGTGCACCGCTTCCTGCGTTCATCCCTGCCCCGTCGCCGATGGCGGTGGTGCCGGCGATCTGAAGGATGCCGGTCGTGACCGAGATCGTGCCGTAGTTCTCGAATGCGATGTCCTTGGTCATGTCGGTGAGTACGCCGGTTGCCGAAGCCGAGCGCTCGACGGTGCCGTAGTTGGTGAACTTCGGAGCGATCGTCGCCTTTCTGATCGTGGCGGTGAAGGGGTTGGTGAGGTACCACATTCCGTGATTGGTCACGGTGCCAAGCTTGAGTTGCGAGCCGGGTTGGGTGACGGTTCCCCAGTTGGTCAGGCTTCCGGTGAGGATCTTCGTGGTGGCAGTACCAATGTCCAGGCTGGCTCCGGTGGCGATCACGAGACTCGTTGCCATCGTGCCCTGAGTCCATGAAGCTGATCCGGAGATCGTCAGTGACCCGGGACCGGCGAGCGTGCCCTCCAGGGAGAAATCTGCCGTCCGTGAGGTTCCGCCGATCGTCAGCTTGTTGAGTGGACCGATGGAGAGAGTGCCCTCACTGATCAGACGGTCGACGGCGGCGGCGGGGATGTCGACGGTCACCGTGGCCCCTGCCGGGATACAGGCGTCGTCGGCCGAGGTGGGCATTACCCCGCCCGTCCATTTCGAGGCATCCGACCAGTTGCCGCCGACTGCGCCGGTCCAGGAAATGGCTCCAGCCGGGCATGAGACCACGGCCAGGGCCGGTGTGGGCCCGACCGGCACCAGCGCCGCGACGGCGATACCGAAGGTGGCCATGATGCGGATGGCGGAGCCGGCCACCACGGTCATGATCGATTTGAGATGCGTGCGGTCGCGGTTCGCCAAGGACAGCCGATGGATCATTACGTATTCCCCTACCGTTGGATCCGAATGCTGTGAGTAGTGTAGTACGCGCGCTGCGTGGTGGCTAGGGGCAATTTTGCTCGAGTAACTAGTTACTCGCCGGTGTTACCAGCAAGGCTTTGCCGTCGTGCCGTTGTCACCAGAGCGGTGTCGGAACGAGGATAAACGGCTCAGTAGTGACAGGTAACTAGTCACGCACCAGCAGTGGTACCAGGCGTTCGGCGTCGGTCAATGCACCGTGGTTGCCGATCATGCGATGGTCCGAGTAGCGGTGCAACAACAAGGTGTCGTCGTCGGCGATCAGTACCCCGTCGGGGGCACGAGCATCGAAGGACTGGTGGCGCGGTTGTGGTCCCCACCACGTTTCCATCTGGTCGAGCGGAAACCAGGTCGCAGGTAACGACTCGGCGAGGGTGGCGCCGTCGCCTTTGACGAACATCGCCCTGCCGTCGCCGTAGAAGATGCGGTCGGCGTGCTCGGCTTTCGGGATCCTTACCTGGCGGTGGAAGTCGGCGTGACCGTGGTCTCCGGTGCCGACTACGGCGACGTTGTCCGGAATCTGGCGCATGGCGAGGTGCCAGGACTCGGTCACCGTCTCCAGCGCCTGGTGATACTCGGTGGACTCCTGCCCGTAGACGTGGGCGGCGAAATCCAGGTGCGGGACATAGGAGAAGATCAGCCGCCCCGGCTCTGCGGCGAGTTGGGCGGTGGCTTCGACGATTTCCTCCACCGTATATGCCGGTTCGATGCGACATCCCCGATACAGGGCGGCCGACAGATCGGAGTCGAGGAAGTTGCCGAACTGGACGGTGATCGGCTCCGCCCCCGCTGCCGAGAGCCGTTCCCAGAGATTAGGCGCCGGCAACAGCGTCGCCGTGTCGTAGTCGACGGGATCTCCCCACAACGTGGTCCAGCGAATGGTATTGACCACCTGTCCGACTTCGGGCACCCAGAGCTGGTAGCCGAGCAAGCCGTGCTGCGACGGGGCAAGACCGGTGGCGATGGTGGCAAGGCTCACCGTCGTCGTCGACGGGAATGGTGAGTCGATGGCTGCCCGATGCGATGCGGCGAACGGTGCGGCGGAGGGATGGGCGAGTTGGCCTGCCCCGAGGCCGTCGAACAGGAAGATCACGTAGGTGCCGGCGATCGGGATCAGATCGCCGAGGTGGGGGTGAAGGCGCGGGCTCGGGCTGGACCCGATGAGGCGATGCTCGAGCTCGGCGACGAGGTTGACGAGGGACCCGCCGGAGTAGTCGGGAACGATGATCGAAGGCATGGGCCCAGTCTCAAGTCACAAGACACAAGTCGCAAACGGCGGAGGGGGTTGCAAACCGAACTGGTGGGCGCCGGTCTTCTTCTTGCGACTTGAGACTTGCGTCTTGTGTCTCGTTGAATTGGGACCGCGCGCGGGAGCCGGTAGAATCGCCGCCGGCGGCGAGGGGCCTACGGGCCGACCGAACTCTGAGAGGGCATCAGCGAGTGCGGAATGAGTATTTCGGCGACTACGTAACCGTTGCCATCTTTCTGCTTGCTGGTGCCGCCATCGTCGCCATGGGCATCATGGCTGCCCGACTCGTCGCCCCGTCTCGCCCAAACGTGCTCAAGTCGACGGCCTACGAATCCGGCATCGAGCCCACCGGCGGGGGGTGGAACCAGAGCCACATCCGCTACTACATCTTCGCCCTGTTGTTTCTGGTCTTCGACGTAGAGGCGGTATTCGTCTTTCCGTGGGCGGTCAACCTCGACGGCTTCGCCGAGGCCGGGCTGGGAGTGCAGATCTACCTCGAGATGGTCGCCTTCGTGCTGATCCTGCTCCTCGGCCTCATCTACGCCATCCGCAAGGGCGTGCTGCGTTGGGAGTGATCGAGCGCTTCGGCGCACCGAAGCCGGTGTCGTGGCTGCTCAACTGGTCTCGCAAGTACTCGCTGTGGTACTTCCAGTTCGGGTTGGCATGCTGCGCCATCGAGGTGATGGCCGTCTCCAGCCCCCGTTACGACTTCATGCGGTTCGGCATCGTGCCGCTGCCCGCCTCACCCCGCCAGTCGGACCTGATGGTCGTCGCCGGGACCGTCACCGACAAGATGGCACCAGCGATCAAGCGCCTCTACGAGCAGATGCCGGACCCAAAGTACGTCATCTCGATGGGGTCGTGCTCCAACACCGGCGGACCGTATTGGGATTCGTACTCGGTCACCAAGGGCGTCGATCAGATCATTCCGGTCGACGTCTACGTCCCGGGATGCCCGCCGCGTCCCGAGGCGCTGCTCGAGGGCATCATCCTGCTTCAGCAGCAGATCACGAACGAAGATGTCCAAGAGAAATGGAGCAGGGTTGACCGCCAACCAGCCTGAAGCCACGGTGACTCTCGAAGAGTGGGCCGAAGGTCTCGCCGACCGCCTCGGTGGCGAAGCCGTCGTCGAATTCGACACGGCGCGTATCTACGTCGATCGCGAGAAATGGCTGTCCACGATCCGGCGGGCGAGGGATGAGGAGGGCCTCAACTTCTTTTCCTGGCTCGCCGGGATCGATTGGTCCAAGGAAGTCGAAGTCGGCGAAGGTGTCGAGGATGGTGAGAGCCTCGACGAGCGGTTCGAGGTGATGTGCCGCCTGTCCTCGGTCGAGAATTCCAAAGCGGTCCACTTCGTGGCCAGGCTTGCCAAGGACGACGCGGTCATCGACTCGCTGGTTCCGTTGTTCGGCGGCGCCGAGTGGCACGAACGCGAAACCCGCGACATGTTCGGCATCGATTTTCGGGGCAACCCGAATCTGGTGAACATCTACCTACCCGACCAGTTCGTCGGTCATCCGTTGCTCAAGTCGTTCCCTCTGCTGGCCCGAGAGGTGAAACCGTGGCCCGGCAAGGTCGACGTCGAGGGCATGCCGGGGGCGGACGAACCGGACGACAGCGAGGCGGAGGAATGACCGTCTCAAGTCTCAAGTCTCAAGTCTCAAGCAAGAACGCGGGCCCTGCTTGCGTCTTGCGTCTTGCGTCTTGCGACTTCGGTCGTGACTTGAGACTTGCGACTTGTCACTGTTCGCTCCCGAAGGGAGCGAAGCAATGACTGACATTTCCATGATGCACCGCTCCGAGGTGGCGGTCTCGGTGGAGATCGAGACCCCGGAGATGACGCTCAACATCGGCCCCCAGCACCCGTCGACCCACGGCGTGCTCCGTCTGATCGCCCAAATCGATGGGGAGCGGATCAATTCGGTCGAACCGGTCCTCGGCTACATGCACCGCGGGTATGAGAAGCTGACGGAGGTTCGCACCTACGCCCAGATCACTGCGCTGGTCAACCGTATCGACTGGGTGGCAGGTTTCGCCAGTGAAGTGCCGTACATCGTGGCCGTCGAACGGCTGATGGGGGTGGAGCCGCCCGAGCGCGCCCGGTGGATCAGGCTCATCCTCAGCGAGATGGCCCGGATCGCTTCGCACCTGGTGTTCATGTCTTCGTATCCCCTCGAGCTGGGTTCGATCACGCCCTTGTTCCACGTATTGCGAGATCGGGAGCGAGTGCTCCAGCTCATCGAAGGCGTCACCGGGGGCCGGTTCCATCCCAACTTCAACCGGGTGGGCGGGGTCAAGCCGCAGGCCGGCGGCGGCAAGCAGACACGCAAGGTCTCCATGGACATCCCTGCCGGCTGGTTCGCCCAGACGAGAGACACGATGGAGAAGGTGCTCGCCGTCTGCGACGACATCGACACGCTCGTCGTCGGCAACGAGCTATTCAAGGCACGCACGGTAGGCGTCGGCATCATCCCCGCACCAAAAGCCATCGAATACGGTTTGTCCGGGCCCAATTTGCGGGCCTCGGGCGTGCCGTTCGATCTTCGCAAAGAAGAGCCCCACCTCCCGTACCCAGAGGTCGAGTTCGACGTCATCAGCGCAGAGGGTGGCGACTGTCACGATCGGTATGTGGTGCGCCTCAACGAGATCCGCCAGGCAGCCAAGATCGTGCTCCAGGCAGTGGACAAGATCCCATCAGGGCCGCTGGTGGCCAAGGTGCCGCGCATCATCAAAGTTCCCAAGGGCCAGACCTACGTGCGCGGGGAAAACCCAAAGGGCGAGTTCGGCTACTACATCATCTCGGAGGGCGGCCAGAAGCCGTACCGGATAAAGATCCGATCGACCTCCTTTTCCAACTTGTCGATCCTCCCCTGGATACTCGAGGGTCAACTGATTCCCGACCTGGTGGCAATCATGGGCAGTCTCGATTTCGTCCTCGGAGACGTAGACCGATGAGAGTCCCAAGTCGCAAGTCGCAGGTCACAAGCAAGACCCGATCGACGTGTGCCTTGGGTCTTGCGACTTGCAACTTGCCTCTTGCGTCTTGCGACTTGCGACTTGCGACTTGCGACTCCAAGCAGCCTCCGCGGGAGGCGGCATGGACATAACCACCGGCTTCTTCTGGGTGGACACACTGATCAAGGTTCTGGTTGCGGTAGCCATCGTGTTGGGCCTCGCCCTTCCTGTGATCTACGCCGAGCTCAAGATCATGGCTCACATGCAGAACCGCGTCGGCCCCTACTACGCCGGTGGGCGGTTCGGGTGGGCGCAGCCGATCGCCGATGGCTTGAAGTTCGTGCAGAAGGAAGATCTGGTCCCTGCGGAAGCCGACGCCACCGTGTTCAAAATCGCCCCGTACGTGGTGGTCATGGCGACGGTTGCCGTTTTTGTCGTGATCCCGTTTGGCCCCGACCTGGTGGCGCGTGACCTCGATCTCGGTGCCTTCTACCTGCTGGCGATCTCCTCGATCGGCACCCTCGGTGTCTTGATGGCAGGCTGGTCATCGGCGAACAAGTATTCGCTGATGGGTGGCTTGCGCGCCGCCGCTCAGCTCATTGCCTACGAGCTGCCGCTCATGCTCGCCGTGCTCGCCGTCGTCATTCAGGCAGGGACGATGTCCCTCACCGGCATCGTCGAGGCGCAGGGCGAGCCCTTCGTTGTCGGGCCCATCTCGGTCAGCCTTCCCTACCTGCTCACCGGCCAGATCATCAGCTTCGTCATCTTCGTGGTTGCCATGGTCGCCGAGCTGTCACGGATCCCGTTCGACATGCCGATTGCAGAATCGGAGCTGACGATGGGATACGTCACCGAGTACTCGTCGGTGCGCTTCTCCATGTTCTTCCTCGGTGAATACGCCTCGCTGATTGCGCTCTCCCTGGTGGTGGCCACCCTGTTTCTCGGTGGCTATTACGTTCCCCTGGTGCCGGACCCCTGGCTCAACCTGGTCGGGCCCCTTGCCGTTTTTGGCAAAGCCGCCGTCATCGTGTTCTTCGTGTTGTGGATCCGCTCTACCTTCCCCCGGCTGCGGGAAGATCAGCTGCAGGATCTGGCATGGCGCTGGCTGATCCCGCTGGCGCTGGTCAACATCCTCGTCATCTCGTTCGTCAAGGTGGCCGTATGAGCTCCAACGGCACCAACACCAACAAAGACATCCGGTTCCCCTTCACCGGTCTGTTCAAGGGACTCGCCTTGACCGGAAAGTACCTGTTCAAGAAGCCGGCGACCGTGATGTACCCCGATGAGAAGGAAATCCCCGTCCCGCGAGCCCGCGGTGTGATCGCCCTCGACACCGAGGCGTGCACGGTGTGCATGTTGTGCGCTCGCGAATGCCCGGACTGGTGTATCTATATCGAGGGGCACAAGGAGGAGCAGCAACCGGAGGAGCCGGGAGGCAGGGTCAAGGTCCGCGCCGAGCTGGATCGCTTCGACATCGACTACGGGCTGTGCATGTACTGCGGCATCTGTGTCGATGTGTGCCCGTTCGATGCGCTGTTCTGGAGCCCCGAGTATGAGTACAGCGAGCACGAGGTCGTCGATCTGCTCCACGACAAGGCTCGGTTGACCGATTGGCTGGCCACCGTGCCCGATCCCCCAGCACTGGAGCCGTCATGACGATCGGCGACTGGCTCACAGAGGCGGCCAACTGGGTGTTCCTGTTTCTCGCCGTCCCCACCTTCGTGGCGTCGCTGATGGTGGTGTCATCCAAGAACGTTGTGCGCGCCGTGCTCTACCTCGTGATCGCACTCGGCGGGTCGGCGGCCCTGTTTCTCATGCTCGGATCCGAGTTCGTCGGCTGGACGATCGTGCTCGTTTACATCGGAGCGGTCATCATCCTCTTCCTCATCGGCATCATGATCACCAGGGCACCACTGACCAAGAGCGTCGACCTCAGCCACCCGATCAGCGCCAGAGCACCAGCTGCGCTGCTCTCGGTGCTGCTTTTCGGTGTGATGGCGTGGGCGGTCGTCCAGTCGTTTGGCCTCGAAACCATTCCGTTTCCGGACGAAGCAACGAGCACGGGCGAGATTGGCGTGTCCATCTTCACCTTGTGGGTGGTCCCGTTCGAAGTGATGTCGTTTGTGCTGCTCGCCGCCTTGATCGGGGGCATCGCCCTCGCCCGGAGGGATGAGGCGCCGGCGGAGAGGCAACCATGACCATCATCCAGTGGATCCTGCTCGGATCGGCCATGTTCTCCGTCGGCCTGTACGGGGTGTTGACCAGGCGCAACGCCGTGCTGGTCCTGGCCTCGGTCGAGATCATGCTGAGCGCGGTCAACATAAACCTCGTCGCATTTGACACCTACCTCGCCGACCCGGCGTTCACCGGCCAGATCTTCGCCCTGTTCGTCATCGCCCTTGCCGCCGCCGAGGTTGGGATCGGGATCGCCATCGTCTTGATGATCTTCAGGAACCGTCACTCCGCCGATGTCGACGAGCTCGACCTGATGAGGTACTGATGCCGGCCGTAGTCGCAGAACTCAGCAGGGTCGCGGTATTCCTCCAGGAAAACGTTGAGCAGATCGATGCCGGCGACGGCGGGTGGCTGGCCGCCTATGCGTGGCTGATCCCGGTGGTCCCCATGATCGTTGCTTTCCTGATCCTGTTCTTCGGCAAGTACTCGCCGTGGAAGGGATGGGGCATGGCCACCGCCGCCCTCGGTTTCGTCGCCGTATACGGAACGGCGCTGGCGGTGGCCAACCTGAGGGACGGCATCATCGCCGAGTTTTCGGTCAACATCGGCGACGTCGGCACCTTTGCCATCGAGTGGGGTTGGGTCGTCGACGGCTTGTCGATCCTGATGTTCTTCCTCGTTGGCGTCGTCGGTTTCCTCGTCTTCGTCTACGCCAACGGATACATGAAGGGCGACGCCCGATACACCTGGTTCTTCGCCTCGTTCACCCTGTTCGCCGGCGGCATGCTCGTATTGGTCTCTGCCCCGAACTTCATCCAGCTCATCGTCGGCTGGGAGCTGGTCGGGGTTTCCTCCTACCTGCTCATCGGGCACTACTGGGAGGACATGGACAATATCGACGCGGCCAACAAGGCGTTCATGACCAACAAGGTCGCCGACGCCGCCCTGTTCATCGGGGCGGTCATCATGTCGCTGTCCGCGGGAACGTTCCAGTTCAGTGAGATCTTCACACGGATGATCGACGGGCAGACGGTGCTGGCCCAGTTCGGTTTCTGGGCAGGCCTGGCGATCTTTATCGGCGCCATGGGCAAGAGCGCCCAGTTCCCGTTCCATGTGTGGCTTCCCGATGCAATGGCAGGGCCTACACCGGTGTCGGCCCTGATGCACGCAGCGACGATGGTCACCGCCGGTGTGTACCTGATCGCCAGGCTGTTCCCGTTCTATCAGCTGCCCGAATTCTCCGGGTCGATGAGGACCATCATCGTCGTCGTCGGCGCCGTAACCCTGTTGTTCATGGGACTGCTGGCCATAGTTCAGGACGACATCAAGCGGGTGCTCGCCTACTCGACGGTCAGCCAGCTCGGGTACATGGTTGCCGCCCTTGGCGTTGGTGCGTACACGGCGGGGCTCTTCCACCTCTTTACCCATGCCTTCTTCAAGGCCCTGCTCTTCCTCGCCGCCGGATCGATCATCCACGCCGTGCACTCCAACAACATGTCGGACATGGGAGGCCTGCGCAAGTACATGCCGGTGACGTTCTGGACCTTCCTCATCGGCACCGCGGCCCTGGTCGGCATCTTTCCGTTCGCAGGGTTCTGGTCGAAGGACGAGATCATTGCCTCCGCCTATTTCAACGCAAGCAACAACCCGGAGTTTGCGGCGTGGTTCATGGTCGTGCTGTCGATCGTTGGCGCGTTCATCACCGCTTTCTACATGGCGAGGGTGGTGTCTCTCACCTTCTTTGGTACCTACCTCGGCGATGCCAAGCCGCATGAATCGCCGGCGATCATGACCGTGCCGCTGGTGGCGCTGGCTGCGGCAGCGACAACCGCGGGTCTCCTGAACATTCCCGGCCTCACCGAAGTCTTCACCGAATGGGTGACGACCAGGGCGTTCCCGATCGTGGAGCACCATTTCACCGAGCCCGAGTACTTCCTCATCGCCATCGTCACTCCGGTGGTTCTGCTTTCCCTGTTCATCGGCTGGCGCCTCTTCGGACCCAGCAGTGAGCTCCACTACACCAGTACCAGCGGGGAGGCGGCCGACGTGTCGGCGCCGGAGCGCAGCGTCGCCGTCGAGCGCGACACCTTCCGGATTCCTGTGCTATATCCGCTCCTGGAGAACAAGTACTACATCGACGACTTGTACATGAACGGGATCGTTCGCCCCACGATGGGCCCCATCGCCGACGCCACCCTCTGGGTCGACATGAACGTGGTCGATGCGGTGCCGAACCTCACCGCCGGTGTGGCGAAACACGCCGCCGCTGCGGTGGGGGTCATCGACGACAACGCCGTCGACGGTGTGTACAACGTGGCAGGCGCCACCACAGGGGCTATCGGCGGCTTCCTCAGACAGTTCTTCCCCGGTCGGGTCCAGCAATACGTGGCGTTGAGTTTCGCCGGCGTGGTCATATTTGCCGCGCTGTTCGTCATCTTCTAGGAGGAGCGGTACATGCAAGAGTTCTTCGATAGCGGCTGGGGTTTGAGCCTCATCGTGTTCCTGCCGCTCGTCGGTGCCCTCGTGCTGGCGCTGATCCCGCGCCGATTCGAAGCGGGGATCAAATGGACGGCTCTGATCACCACCGGGGTGACGCTCGTCCTGGCGGGAATCATGGTTCTGCTGTTCGACTACAGCGCCACCGCGGAGTTCCAGTTCGGCGCCGACTTGTCGTGGATCGAGACAATCAACGCCAACTTCCACATTGGGGTCGACGGCATCTCGCTGCCCATGGTCGTGCTGTCCACGCTGATCATGTTTCTCAGCGTCATCTACTCGTGGGATCACTGGCCGGAACCGCACAATCCGAAGCTGTTGATGATGCTGGCCATGCTCCTCGCCACCGGGATGACCGGGACCTTCGTCGCCCTCGACCTGATCCTGTTCTTCGTGTTCTTCGAGGTCGTGCTGCTGCCGATGTACTTCATGATCGGCATATGGGGCGACACCGGGATTCGCAAGGTGCCTGTGGTGAATTGGGAGATCGAGATGCGTCTCTACGCCTCGATCAAGTTCTTCCTGTTCACCCTTGCCGGGTCGGCGTTCATGCTGCTCGGTTTCCTTGCGCTCTACTTCGCGTCCGGCGATTACGGAGAGGGGATCAGGACCTTTGACATCGTCGAGCTCAGCGCCCTTGGAGCCACCGGCGCCTTCGTCGGCACGTTCGGCTTCTGGGTCTTCGCCGCCCTCTTCGCCGGGTTTGCGGTCAAGGTGCCGATGTGGCCGCTGCACACCTGGCTGCCGGATGCCCACACCGCGGCTCCCACCATTGGCTCGGTAATCCTGGCGGCGGTCCTCCTGAAGTTGGGCACCTACGGGTTCATCCGGATCGCCCTCCCGATCCTGCCCGGTGAGGCGCGGAACTGGGCGTGGTTCATCGGAGTGCTCGCGGTGATCGGCATCATCTACGGTTCGCTTGCCTGTCTCGCCCAGAGTGACGTCAAGCGCCTCATCGCCTACTCGTCGGTGGGCCACATGGGATTCGTGATGCTCGGTATCGCCACCCTGACCGCCATCGGGATCAACGCCGCCATCATCGGCATGGTCGCCCATGGTCTGATCACCGGTCTGCTGTTCTTCGTCGCCGGGTCGATGGCACACCGCTACCACACCAGAGAGATGCCCCGAATGGGCGGACAGATGACGCTGATGCCGAGAATGGGTGTGGTGCTGGGCCTGGCGGCGATGGCATCGCTCGGGCTGCCCGCCCTTGCCGGGTTCTGGGGCGAGTTCATGTCGCTGCTGGCGTCGTTCAACCCGCTGCCGGGCCTCAGCACCAGTCTGTTCCGCACCCTGATGGTGACTGCCGCCGTGGGTACGGTGCTCACCGCCGGCTACATGTTGTGGATGCTGCGCAGCGTCAACTTCGGGAAACCCTCCGGAGAGTGGGTGAGCGCCCAGCTCAAGGATGTCGGCACCTACGAGTGGATCGCCTGGGCGCCGCTGGTCCTGCTCATCATCGCCATCGGCCTGTACCCGAAGATCGTCTTCGGGGCCACCAACGACGCCGTCATCAACCTGGTCACGAGCGCCTTCGGAGGCGGATGAGTTGATCGACTACCACGCCGTCCTCCCCGAGATCATCCTGGCGATAACGGTGCTCGCCGTCCTCGCCACCGACCTGGTGACAAAGGACAAGTACTACGCCGCGGTCGTCGGCATGGTCGGCTTGTTTGCGACGATGATTCCGGTGTTGACCCTGGCGTTGTGCGACGACCTCGCCGGGTGTTCGGGAGGACTGCCGAGGGAGTTGTTCGGCGGTTCGTATGTAGTCGACCAGTACGCACTGGTGCTCAAGGCCGTGTTCATCTTCGCCGCGTTCATTGCCCTGCTGTTGGCGGTCTCCTATCTCGAGTCCGATCGCTACTACGAGGGCGAGTTCTACTTCTTGCTGCTCGCCGCCGCCCTCGGTGGGATGGTGATGAGCTCGTCACGCGATTTCCTGACGCTGATCGTCGGCCTCGAGTTGGTCTCGGGACCCGGCTTCCTGCTTGCCGGCTGGCGCAAGGGTGACGAACGATCCAACGAGGCCGCCCTCAAATTCTTCATCATCGGGGTCACCGGTTTAGCGCTGCTGCTGATGGGGGTGAGCCTGCTGTATGGCATTACCGGCACCCAGTTGTTCGCCGACCTGGCAAACACGCCGGAGGCGATCCTGGATGAGCCGGTGTTCGCCCTCGGCGTGCTGTTCGTGCTGCTCGGCTTTACCTTCAAGGTCTCGGCGGTCCCCTTCCACGTGTGGACGCCGGACGTCTATGAGGGGGCTCCGACGCCGGTGAGCGCCTGGTTGTCCGTTGGCTCCAAGGCGGCGGGTTTCGTCGGGCTGCTGACCGTCAGCTACCTCGCCTTCCCGCAGGTTTCGTACTTGTGGGGCCCGGCGCTCTGGCTGGCGGCCATCTTGTCGATGACGGTGGGCAACTTCGTTGCGATCCAGCAGACCAACGTGCTTCGCCTGCTCGGGTACTCGTCGATCGGCCACGCAGGGTTCATTCTCGCCCCGTTCGGCGCCGCCGCCGCCGCCGGCGCCGATCTGCAGCAGGCGTTCGCTGCCAGCGTGACCTATCTCATCATCTATGCGGTGATGAACCTCGGCGCCTTCGGGGTCGTGATCGCCGTCGGGACCAGGGTGAAGAGTTATGAGCTCGCCGATTGGGCCGGTATGTACCGGTGGTCGGCGGGGCTGGCGATCCTGGTCGGCGCTTTCTTCCTCTCACTCGCCGGGATCCCGCCGCTTGCTGGCTGGTTCGCCAAGCTCGCCATGTTCTCGGCAACGATCGGCGTCGGCGACGCCTGGGGGTATTCGATCGCCGTAGTCGCCGCCGTCAACGCGGTGGTCGCCCTGGTGTATTACACCAAGGTGGTGAAGACCGCGTTCTTCGACCCCGTGCCCGAGACCGTCGACGTGGCCGCTCTCGAGGCCATGGATGTAGCCCCGCCCACGCAGCTGGCCCTTGGCATAACCGGAGTGCTTGTCCTTGTGCTCGGTGTCTTCCCCGGCCTGGTCACCACCCTGGCCGAGTTCTCCTCAGAAGTGGTCACCGCCGTCGGCCTGTAGCGC
>BTQG01000007.1:0-46743 GCA_036985755.1 Acidimicrobiia bacterium
CAGCCCGCTGCGCTCCGGTGCCTCCGATGACGAGATCACCGGGTTGATCACCGCGGTGTGGACGAACCGCGACGACCGCTACAGCGAGGAGCGCTCCGGAGTCCCGCTCGGCCTTCCCAAGGTGGAGATGTCCTACATCGGAGGCTGAGAAGAGTCGCAAGTCGCAAGTCGCAAGTCGCAAGTCGCAAGTCGCAAGTCGCAAGTCGCAAGTCCTCGCTCACCGGTCCTGTTTCCTCCCCGCTTGGGGGAGGTGGCCGAGGCCGAAGGCCGAGGACGGAGAGGGGGCTGTCGGGCGGGGGACACATAGCTGGGCAAGGTAGATCAGACCTCTTGATATCACTTGGGGTTATCGGTACGTTCGAGGCATGGAGCCTGCGATCGTCCTGAGCACCGCAGTGGCCGGACTGGGCATTGGCGGCTGGCTCGCCGCACAGATCCCGCAGGTGGCCCGAGCACTGCCGGGAAGACTCGAGGCCATGGCGGTCACCGTTGTCCCGCACCGGGTCATCGCCACCCTGGTTCTTGCCGTGGCCGGGCTGTCGGTGGTTCCGAGGCCGCAGGGGGCGTCCGCCGAGCCCCTCCCCCCGCTGGTCCGGCTCACCGATCAGCCGATACCCGAGGCTGCGGTTGCGCCGTATGAGGTACAGCGCGGCGATTCGTTGTGGCGTATCGCAGCAGCGACGCTGGAAGAGGCCGACGACCGCAGCCCGACCAGTGCCACCGTCGCCCGATTCTGGCCGCGGATCTACGAGGCGAACCGTTCGCTCATCGGCGACGACCCGAACCTGATTCTGCCGGGTCAGCATCTCACCATCCCTGAACCATGAGCATCGAAGAGCACGAGGAGATCCCGTGGTCGATGCTCGTGGAACAAGACCGTCGTGGCCGCCGGCGCACGCTCTATCTCGCCGCCGCGGCGATCGTCGCCCTCGTCGTCGGATTCACCGGCGTTCGATGGTTCGAAGGTCACCGCAACGGTGAGAGTGCCCCCGAGCCCGCCTCGACGGTAACGAGCGCGGTGGCGGACACATCTACGACGACGACGACGCTGCTATCGGAAGCCGACCTCATGGCGGCGGTCGATCCTTCGGCGGCGACGCTCGCCGCGGTAACCAGGGCCGAGTGGTTCGTAACCGACTACTTCACCATCGACGGGTCTCCGGCGCCCGATCTTCAGGCCGCTTTTCTCACCGATGCGGTGCTGCCCGAACTGCCGCAATCCACCGGCGACGGGTCCGTGTCCTTCGTGGAGTGGGCTCGCGCCTACGACATACGCCAGCATGAGGGAGGCTTTGTGGTCACCGTGCTGTTCCGTACCCTCTTCGAGGGTGCGGATGGGATCTATCGGCGGAGCCCGCTCCGTGCGGTCGACGTGATCGTGCTGGTCCGGGATGAGATGACGGCGATCGGGGACCTACCGATCCCGGTCACGGCCCCGGTGGATCACGGTCTGCGGGGATGGATGTCTGGCCCCGGCGAAGCTCCTCCCGCTGCTGTTGCCGCCGCGCTCGAATACGCCCAGCAGTTCACCCAAGAGCCGACGCTCATCGAGTCGGCTGGCTCGGGCGAAGAATGGCGGGTGGTGTTCGCCATCGACGACCCATCGGGAGCGCGGTTTCCGGTCGTGCTGCGCTCCGATGTCGCGCCCTGACTCGAATCGTCGGCAATCCGAATGCGGGAGCGCTGCTCGTCTTGCAGCCCCGCCGCTACCCTCGCCGCCATACCCGCGGGGATGGCGCCGGCATCCAGGCAACGCCTGCTGGCTATCCGAAGCGTTGCTCGAGGATCTGCGTCGCGGCGGGGGCGATCGTCTCCCAGGAGGCCTCGGGGACCTTGGACAGCGTCACGAAATCGGCGGTCATGAAGACGCTGGTCACACCTTCGATTCCGACGAGGGCGGCGCCGGTCGGATCGTCCGTTTCTTTGCCGGCTACGAAGGTGGCAGGGCCTCCGACGTCGACGCCGACCGAGAACTTCAGCGCGTTGGGGTTCGGAGTGTTTGAGATCTCGATGCCCATGACCCGTGAGGCTAGCCGCCAGAGGCCGGCCCGCTGCCCGGGAATCCCGAGTCTCGGTGGTTTGTCCTGGTGGGGACCGTGCCTGATTGGGCCGGCCCATGGGGGACCGACATGGTGACCGGCCGGATCATCGGCGTCGATGTTGGTGGCACCTTCACCGACCTCGTTACCTGGGACGGTTGGAAGGTAACGACGGTGAAGGTCCCGACGACGTTTGATCAGAGCGAGGCCGTTGTCCGCGGGTCACAGGAACTCGCACAATCCTTCGATGCTTTTCTCCACGGGACGACCACAGCGACGAACGCCCTGCTCGAACGAGCAGGCGCCAGGACCTTGCTGGTGACGTCCCCCGGCTTCCAGGATGTCATCGAGATTGGCCGGCAAGACCGGCCGAGTCTCTATGACCCGTTTGCCGATCGGCCCGAGCCGCTCGTGGGTCGGGCCGATCGCATCGTGGATCTCGACGATGCCGAACCGGCGGCGTATCAGGCAGTTGCCGTCTCCTTGCTCTACTCCTACGACGATCCAGGCCAGGAGCAAGCTCTTCGTCAACAGATCCTCGACGCGGCACCGGACGTTGCCGTATCGCTATCGAGCGACGTTGCCCCGGAGTTCAGAGAATTCGAGCGCACCTCGACGACCGTGTTGAACGCATACCTCCAACCGGTGGTTGCGACGTATTTCGAGCGTCTCGAGCAACAGGTGAAGGCCGCAGGCATTGCCGAGCGAGTCGGCGTCATGCGCTCCTCGGGTGGGCTCATCACCACTGAGCAGGCAGCACGCCTGCCTGCAGCGATCCTCCTCTCCGGGCCTGCCGGGGGATCGGTTGCGGCGGCGGCGCTCGCAACCGCCTTCGGCAGGGACCAGGTGGTGTCGTTCGACATGGGTGGAACCTCGACAGATGTGTGCCGCATCGACGGCGGCAGGCCGGAAATCTCTTACGAGCGAGCCGTGGCCGGGTACGCCTGCCGGATGCCATCGATTGCCATACACACGGTCGGCGCCGGCGGTGGCAGCATCGGCTGGGTCGACCCCGGCGGAGCACTGCGGGTCGGGCCGCACAGTGCCGGCGCCGACCCAGGGCCTGCGTGTTATCGCAAGGGAGGTGGTGACGCCACCGTTACCGACGCCAACGTCGTGCTCGGCCGGATCGCACCGCGCGCCGCGCTGGGCGGGCGCCTCGAGATCGATCGTGAGCTCGCCGAGCAAGCGGTCGCCCGCCTCGGCGAAGACGCCGGGTTGAGCAGGCACGAAACCGCGCTCGGCATGGTTCGCGTCGTCGAAGAAGTCATGACCGGCGCGGTGCGGAGCGTATCGATCGAGCAGGGAGTCGACCCCCGCGGTGGATGGCTCGTCGCCTTCGGCGGAGCCGGTGGTCTGCACGCAACCGCACTTGCCCGATCGCTGGACATGAGGGGTGTTGTCGTGCCTGCCCATGCTGGGGTTTTCTCTGCGCTGGGGCTCTTGCTCAGCCCGCCAAGAGTCGACGAGGCGAGCAGCCTGTTGCTGGTTTCAGGCGACCACGCGTTGCACAGGGAGGTCGCCCTCGTCGCAGCCGAAGCGGCGCAGCGGCTCCCAGGCGGAACGGTGACCACGATGGTCGACGTCCGCTACCTCGGACAGTCACACGAGATCACCGTCCCATTTCAGGCCGATGACGGCTGGCAGCGCCTTGCCGATCGTTTCCATGCCGCCCACCTCGAGCGCTATGGCTTCCACCGCCAAGAGGACCCGATCGAGGCGGTGACGGTGCGTGCCGAGGCGGTGGGAACCTCCTGGTTCACGTTCGATGAGCTGCCCCGGTGGCAGGCGCACGGCGACGCCGGTGCCGCGACCCGTACCGTGCTCACCGACGACGGCCCCGTCGACACCTCGGTTTGGATCCGCAGCGGCCTGGAGATCGGTGCTGAGATCGTCGGCCCCGCCATCATCGAGGAGCGGGATGCGACGACATGGGTCGGGCAAGGCGAGCGAGCCGAGGTTCATCGCACCGGGGCCCTGGAGATCACATGGTGAGGGTTGATCCGATAACACTCGAGGTGACGCGCAACCGTCTCAGCTCGATTGCCGACGATATGGGTGTGGTGCTGCGTCGCAGCGCGTACTCACCGAACATAAAGGAGCGGGCGGATTGCTCTGCCGCTCTTTTCGATCCCACCGGCGAGATGCTTGCCCAGGCCGAGCACATCCCGGTGCATCTGGGTTCGATGCCGGCGTCGGTCGCAGCCGTTCTCGATCGCTTTGGCGCCGACGTAGAGCCCGGAACTCAGTTTGCGGTGAACGACCCGTTCGCCGGTGGAACCCACCTCAACGATCTCACCCTTCTCCGCCCGGTGCACATCGACGGGAAGCTCGTCGCGTGGGTGGCAAATCGCGCCCACCACGCCGATGTCGGCGGCGATGCTCCGGGATCGATGCCGGCGAGTGCGACCAGGGTGGATGAGGAGGGTCACATTGTCTCCCCGGTTGCCGCGGTTCGCAACGGCGAGTGGCTCGATGAGTTCTTCGGGCCCTTCCTGGCCGCCAGCCGTACCCCTGCCGAGCGCCTCGGTGACCTATCGGCTCAGCTGGGAGCCAACGAGGCGGGGGCGCAACGGGTGAGCGAGCTGGTCGACGCTGAGGGCCTCGACCGGTGGCGCACGGTGACCGCCGCGCTGCTCGACTACGGCGAGCGCCGCATGCGCTCCGCGCTGGCGGCGCTGCCCGACGGGGTGTATCCGTTTGTCGACCATATGGAGTGGGGTGAGGGGGAGGATCTGGCGATCGCGGCAGCGGTCACGATCAACGGTGACAGCCTCCACGCCGACCTGACCGGCTCGGCCCCCCAGATAGAAGGGAACATCAACACGGTACGAGCGGTGGCGCTGTCCTGTCTCTATTACGCGGTTCGCGTCGCCACGGATCCGTCCATCCCCGCCAACGGTGGCAGCTATCGACCGATCACCCTGGAAACCCGCAAGGGGTCGATCGTCGACGCACTACCCCCTGCAGCCGTTGCCGCAGGGAATGTAGAGACCAGCCAGCGGATCGCCGACACGCTGCTCGGAGCGCTCGCCCAGGCCGCGCCCGACCGGGTTCCGGCTGCCGGCCAGGGGACGATGAACAACGTGCTGGTCGGCAACGATGACTTCGCCTACTACGAGACGGTTGCTGGAGGCCAGGGGGGTCGCCCCGGCTTGCCGGGACAGTCGGGCATTCACACCGGGATGACCAACACGAAGAACACGCCGATCGAGTCACTGGAGGCGCACTATCCGCTCCGCATCGTCACCTACCGGCTGCGCCGCGGTTCGGGGGGTGATGGGCAGTACCCGGGAGGGGAGGGGATCGAGAGGGAGATCGAATTCCTCGCTCCTGCCACCCTGTCGCTGATGGGCGAACGGCGGCGTCTGGCCCCATGGGGCCTCAACGGCGGCGAGTCGGGGGCGACCGGGGAGGACTGGCTGATCCGCTACGGAGATGCGGCGCGGTTGGAGGCAAAGTGCACCGTCGAGGTCGAGCCCGGAGACCGCCTCCGCGTTTTCACCCCCGGCGGCGGCGGTTGGGGACCTGCCTAGCGCGACCCTGCGAGCCCAGGGTCGGCAGGGTCGGTACGCTGCGGCGCATGGTTACGGCTGTCGAAGAGCTGACCGCGCTCCTGGGCGATGACCGGGTGCGGACCCATCCGCTCGACCAGCATCTGTTCGCCAAGGATGCCGGTCTCCGGCGCGGCGGCGCTGCCGTCGTGGTGTTTCCTGAAACCAGCGGCGAGGTGGCAGCTGTCGTCAAGACCGCCAGGGCCCATGGGATGCCAATCGTTGCCCGTGGAGCGGGAACGGGGCTTGCCGGGGGAGCAGTTCCTCAGGAAGGATGGCTGCTCGTCGTCCTCACCAGGATGAACCGCATCTTCGAAATTGATGAGGTCGGGAGGACGGCGTGGGTTGGGCCCGGTGTCGTCAACCTCGACCTTTCGCAAGCGACCGCCGGCCTGGGCCTGCATTTCGCCCCCGACCCGTCGTCGCAGTCGGCGTGCACCGTCGGTGGGAACGTGGCGACAAATGCCGGCGGGCCGCACTGTCTCGCCGAAGGCTCGACGGTCGCTCACATCCTCGGTGTCGAGTTGGTGACCGCAGACGGGAACACGATCGTTGTCGGTGGAGAGGCTCCCGACACACCAGGCTACGACCTGCGGGGCGTGATCGTGGGCAGCGAGGGCACCCTTGGCATCGTCACCAGGGTCCTGGTCCGGCTCACCGAGAACCCCCCGGACACAGCCACCCTGCTCATGGCGTTCGACACTATCGAGGACGCTTCGAGGACGGTGTCGGATGTGATCGCCGCCGGTATGGTTCCCGCCGCCCTCGAGATGATGGACAACGCGATGTGTCTGGCGGTGGAGAACTTCGTCCAAGCCGGATATCCAACCGATGCTGCCGCGGTCCTTCTCGCCGATGTCTCGGGGCATCCGGCAGGGACGGCCGCCTCGATCGAGCTGCTGACCGACATCGCCGTTGGCAACGGGGCAACAAGTGTCAGAGTGGCCACCGACGCGTCGGAAAGGGCGCTTCTGTGGAAGGGCAGGAAGTCGGCGTTCGGCGCAGTCGCCCAAGCGGCGCCGGATTACTACCTGAACGACACGGTGGTCCCGCGCACCAGGATCGTCGAGGTGATCAGCAAGACCTATGAGATCGCCGAGCGGTACGGCATCAGCCTGATGAATGTCTTTCATGCCGGGGACGGAAACCTTCACCCGCTGGTGTCATTCGACGCAGCCGAGCCCGGCATGACGGAGCGCGTCGTCGCCGCCGCTCGCGAGATGGTCATCGTTGCGATCGCCGCCGGTGGAACGCTCAGCGGTGAGCACGGGATCGGCGTCGAGAAGCGCGACCTCATGTCCAGTGTCTTCTCTGCTGAGGACCTCGACGCCCAGGCCAGGCTGCGCGAGGCATTTGACCCCGACGGCGCCCTGAACCCCGAAAAGGTCCTTCCCGACGGCGCCCGCTGCTTCGATTGGGGCACGGCATGAAAACGCTGGCGGCACCGACCACGCGACTCTTGAGGCGTCTTCATGATCCGACCGTCGATATCGATGCCGAGTTTGTCGTGGCTCCGACCTCGATGGAGGAGGCGGCGGAGATTCTCGCCGCGGCGACAGAGGTTGGCCAGGCGGTCGCTTTCTACGGGGCGGGAACACACCGCCAGATCGGGAGTCCGGTGGATGCAGACCTCGTGATCACCACAACGGCGATGAACCGCATCGTCGACTATCAACCGGATGACCTGACGGTGGTGGCGGAGCCGGGGGTTACGCTCGCCGACCTCGAGGCCGCACTCGCCGATCGAAACCTGACCGCCGTGCTGCCGGAGACCGAGCCCAACGCCACTGTCGGCGGTGTGGTCGCTACCGGCCGGTCGGGATACCAGCGACTCCGCTACGGGCCGACCAGAGATCGGGTGCTCCGGGCCACCATGGCGACCGGGTACGGGAAAGTCGTCACCGGCGGCAGCCCGGTCGTCAAGGCATCGACCGGTTACGGCATGCCACGGCTGTTCACAGGCTCCTTCGGGACCCTCGGCCTGATCGGTCCGGTTCTGCTCAAGCTGTGGTCGCAGCCGAGGGCGACGGCGACGGTCGTCGTCGACGAGCCGGAAGTTGTCAGAAACGCCGCCTATCGACCTCTCGCCGTGCTCGGCACCGGGGGGATCGGACGCATCTACCTCGGCGGCACCAGGGAAGAGGTCGACGCCCAGGCCGAGGCGATCGGGGGTCGGAGAAGCGAGGGTCTGGACTGGCCGGAATCGCACAACCCGGCTCTCCGGTTGAGCTTCCGCGTCCCGGCTCGCTTCGTCGATGATGCCGTGGCGGCGGCAAGGGATCTCGATACCACCGGATGGGTCGCCCAATACGGTGTCGGAATCGTCGAGGCAGGCTACGACCGGATTGCCCCCGGCGGGTTCGCCGCAGCACGCTCCTGGGCGGAGTCCGTAGGCGGGTCGCTCGTCATCGAAGCATCCCCCGACGAGTTGCGTCGAAAGCTCGGGGCGTGGGGATCGCCACCAGATTCGGCAGCCCTCCAGCGCCAGGTAAAGGTCCGTTTCGACCCGGCGGGAATCTGCAATCCGGGGATCCTCCCCGGAGGGATCTGATGAGCTGGGTGACCGAATGGGCGCCGACAAAGACCGAGCTCGACGCGTGCGTCGACTGTGGCCTGTGCCTTCCGGTGTGTCCCACCTTCCAGCTCACCGGCGACGAGGCCGCCTCGCCACGAGGCAGGCTCGCCGCGATGCGCGCCGTCGACGCGGGGATCATGGCTGTCGACGAACGTTTCGGTGAAATCATGGACTTCTGCCTGCAGTGCAGGGCGTGTGAGGTGGTGTGCCCGTCGATGGTGCCGTTTGGCAGGGCCATGGAAGGAGCAAAAGCGGAGGTCCTCGCCCAGCTCCCGGATGCCGGCAGAGTCCTCAAGCGAGGCGTGTTCGGCAAGGCTTTGTCGGTCCGGGGGCTGGTCACGACGGTCTCGTGGATGGCGGCAGGGGCGCAGCGGTCCGGGCTGGCGCCCGGGGCGCCGGGCCCTTTTGGTCGTATCGCCGGTCTCAGGCCGATCCCGATCCCCGTGCCGTCGACTCGTGGTAGATCCTGGGATCCGGACGGCACACCGAGGGGGACGATCGCGCTGTTCTCCGGCTGCGTCATGGACCCCTGGTTCTCCGAAGTGCATGTGGCAGTGATCCAACTGCTGCGCACCGCCGGGTTCCGCGTTGTCGCCCCCGCCGAACAGACGTGCTGCGGTGCACTGGCCGCCCACGAGGGGGCCGCATCCGACGCTGCTGCCATGGCCGAACGGAACGTGCGAGCCTTTGCCGGCTATGACACGGTGGTGGTGGATGCTGCAGGGTGCTCGGCACACCTCGAGGGCCAGGCCGGCGACGACGGAACCCGCTTTGTCGACGCCACCGAGCTCGTTGCCTCGCTCATTGCTGATGGATCGTTGCCAACGATCGATGTCGACCGGGGCCCGGTGGCGATCCAGGACCCGTGTCACCTACGTCACGCTCAGCGGATCGTGGACGAGCCACGAGCGATACTGCGCGCTGGGGGTTACCAGCCGGTCGAGATCGACGTCGAAGGCATGTGCTGCGGCGCGGCCGGCGCCTATCAGTTCTCGCATCCGGAGACTTCCGATGAACTGGGCCGCCGCAAGGCGGATCAGGTGCGTGCGACGGGAGCAAGGGTCGTTGCTTCGGCCAACCCCGGCTGTGAGATGCAGCTACGCAGCCATCTCGATGCGACGGTGCGCGTTGCCCACCCGGTTGAGCTGTACTGGGAGGCGGTCGGCGAGTCGAGATTCACAGCCGGCAACTGAGAACGGGGCCACCGGCCGCCGGTCACCGGCCAGCCGACCACCGGGACCCGGGAACCGGGGACTGGGAACTGTCCTCCTCGACCGTTGGTTAGGGGCGTCCGCTGCCGGGCTTGTCGTCGTCGTGGCCGGGTGCTTGGTCTGACTCGCCGGGCTTGTCGTCGTCGTGGCCGGGTGTGTCGTCGGGTTTGCCGGGCTTGTCGTTGTCTTGGCCGGGTGTGTTGTCGGGTTTGCCGGGTTTGTCGTTGTCTTGGCCGGGTGTGTTGTCGGGTTTGCCGGGTTTGTCGTTGTCTTGGCCGGGTGTGTTGTCGGGTTTGCCGGGCTTGTCGTTGTCTTGGCCGGGTGTGTTGTCTGACTTGCCGGGTGTGCCGTCTTGGCCGGGTGCTTGATCTGACTTGCCCGGTGTCGTCGCAGCTGGCCCGCCGATCATGCGTGCCAGCTCGGACACCTTGGCGCCGTCGACTTGTTCGCCAGACGCCTTTTGCCCTGCGATGTATTCGAGGAGCAGGGTGACCTGCGCTTTCGTGTCCGCATTCGGCGGCGATCCGGCCTCGAGCCTGGTTGCGGCGGCATGGAGAGTTTCCTTCGCCGTTTCACTTGCCGGGGTGTCGTCCAGGACTGCGGCGGCGTGGGTCAAACCGCTCGATATTGCACCCGAAGCGACGAGTGCATGTGCTTCGGCAATACGCTCGTCGGCGCCGCCATTTCCGATTCCCAGGGCCTCGGCAGCCCGATCCAGGCCGTACAGCAGGTCCCCTGGTTTTGCACCGTCGGCCGCAAAGGCGAGTCCGGTCGAGCTGACCACCAGCATGATCAACGCCAGCGCGCCGACGGCCACCCGTGGAGCCATCCTGGCCATCCACTCCGACCTCGCCGCGGTCTGCGCCGCATTCAAACGGGCCGCCGGCACTGCTCTCGCTTCCAGCGCCGCCGTCCTCGCCAAACGAGAGATGTCCATGTGCACAAAGGCTTGGCCCGCCGTCTTTATGGAACCCAGCACGTTGGCCAGGTCGCCCAGATCACTCCGTACGCCGTCTGTGCCGGCCAACAATGCCTCGGCGTCGGCATCCGATATCGATGTAGATGTGAACATCTCACCCTGGTAATCGGATGATCCGCTCATCGCGATACCCCTAACTCTCGAAGCTGTCGTCTGAGAGCCGCCAGCCCCCTTCGTTGCAGCGCCTTGACCGAGCTGGTGGGCCGGTTCAGCACCTGTGCCGTCTCCTCGAGGGAGAGCTCGCCGACGATCCGCAGGAAGATGACGTCGCGCTGTGGCGCAGTGAGGGTGGACAGCATCGCGGTCACCGCATCGGTCGAAATGGCCCGCAACGCCTCCTCTTCAGCGCTCGAGGTGACCCTGTGGTGGACCGTTTCGTCGCTGGGAACCTCGCTGGGGCGCGCCTTCTCTCGGCGGTATTCGTCGATGAGCCGCCGATGTGCGATGACGAACACCCAAGAGGTGAAACCCTCGCGTCCTCCGCTGAAGTTCTCGATGTTGCGGGCGACGTCGGCGAACACGTCTCCTGCCACTGCCTCGGGATCTTTCGAGCCCCGGAGACGCAGATACCCGACCAGCTTGGGTGCGACCGGTTGGAGCAATTCTGCCCATGCGGCATCAGAGCCCTCTCGCGCGGCGGCGAGCAGCTGTGTGAATGAGTCGTGTGACACTGTCAACCGGGTGTTCTATCGGCGCCGGCAACGTCGAGATGGAGCATCCTCATAGTGCGACGGCGTAGACCCCCATCGGCTCCGCATCGAATCCGAGACGTTTGGCGGCCCTGACGATCCAGTCGACGGCGGGAAGCCACAATGAGATGGACTCGGCTCCATGGCCGACGGCCAGATCGATGAGCGCTCTGAGCAGATCAGGAGCATCTTCCGACCTGGTTTCCAGCCAACCGACCTCGACCGGGTCGCTCGTGGTATCGACGACCGCCCAGCCGCTACCGATTTCCCAGAACGCGTCGCGTTTTGCAGCCGAAGCGAGATGGTCGATGGTCAGCCGCGCATAGGTCCAGCGGGACCCGGTCAGTCCCCGCATGGCTGTGCCGAGCTCCCCGACCGACCACGAGGCGTATGCAGCGGTGGCATCGGTGGCATGGGCCGGTCTGGCGCGGAGACGCGAAGGGACGCGGCGACCACCGTTGCCGTCCGGGCTCGGGGAAGCATCGCCGATCGGCTTGACGCAGCGCACGACATCGACCACCCGGCGAAACCCGATCTTCTCCACGTTGCGGATGGACGTCTCGTTCCAATCCTCGATGAGCAGCCTGCCGACGACGGCTCCTTCCTCTTCGGCCCACGCCAACAGCACCGCGGCCATGTCCCGGGCAATACCTCGTCCTCGCCACGCGGGATGCACCCTGGCTGCGTGAAACCAGGCCTCCGTCGGTGAGATGATGCGGGCCCGGCTCATCGCGATTGCGGTGTCCTGCTCATCGACGGCAACCACCATGCGGGTGCCGGGTTCGCCGAGCCATGTGTCGAACGCCTCGGCGACGTAGTCGCCCCAGACGAAGGTGTCCTGAGTAAAAGCGGCGATGGCTTCACCATCGGACGCGGTCGCGCTTCGGATCGCTGTTCTCATGGACATGAGCACCCCATGTTGGGCCAAGACGGAAAGAACGCCAAGGTGGGGCGTGTCCAGACGCCCCGTATCGAGGGCGCGATCCGGTCTGTGCAGCCGCTACCCGAGTGGCCAGGGCCCGGAGCGGGAACGTGGCTCAAAGCCACGACCCTATCAGTAGGCGGCGAGCTCGCGCGCCCGTTCGATGATCCCCTCGACATTCGGAATGACCTGTTGTTCGAGGGCGGGTGCGTAGGGGAAGGTTGGCACGTCCGGCGACGCGTAACGCTGTACGGGAGCGTCCAGCCAATCAAACGACTTCTCCATGATCTGCGCTGATATCTCTGCCCCGTAACCGAGGAACTCGTTGTCTTCGTAGACGATCAACACCTTGCTGGTTCGCTCGACGGCGGCGTTGATCGACGGCCAATCGAGCGGCTTCAACGAGCGCAGGTCGAGCACGCTCACCTCGATCCCCAGCTCTGCCAGCCGGTCGGCGGCCTCCACGGAGAAATGCGCCATCGAGCCATAAGCGATGATGGTGAGATCAGCGCCGTCGCGCCGCAGCGCAGCCTTGCCCAGCGGGACCCGGTGATCGCCGGAAGGAAGCGGACCGGTAGCGAGCCGGTACAGCTTCTTCGGTTCCAGGAACATCACCGGGTCCGGGTCTTCCACTGCGGACAGCAGCAGCCCCTTGGCGTCGGAAGGCGTGGAAGGCACCACGACCTTCAACCCCGGGATGTGGGCGTACGTGGCTTCGATCGACTGGCTGTGGTAGAGCGCACCGTGGATCCCACCGCCGTAGGGAACCCTGACCACCATCGGGCACTGCCAGCGGCCGTTGGAGCGGTAGTGGATCTTGGCGGCCTCCGATACCAATTGGTCGAAGCCCGGGTGGATGAAGTCGGCGAATTGGATCTCGGGGATCGCCTTTGTGCCCGTCGCCGCTATCCCGATTCCCAATCCGATGATCAGTGCTTCGGAGATCGGAGTGTTGAACGACCGGTCGGCTCCGTACGCCTCGGTCAGCCCTGCCGTGGCCTTGAACACACCGCCCTTCGGATCCGCTACATCCTCGCCGAACGTGACCGTGTCCTCATAGAGGCCCATCACGTGGTGGAGTGCCTTGTTGATGGCGGTGATCAGGTTGACCTCCTCGCCGATCGGCTCCCTCTCGATCGTCTCCACCGGCTCGGAGGGCGTGATCGGCGCCGCATAGACATGGCTGAGCGCGTCTTCGGGATCGGCGGCGCCCTCGGCCTGCTCGGTAGCGGCGGCGACAATAAGCGTGGCCTCTTCGTCCATGGCCTCCTCGGCGGCGGCGTCGAGAAGGCGGTGTTCGACGAGGTAGCGGCGGAACCCCGGGATCGGGTCCTTCCTCCTCCACTGTTCGACTTCTTCTCTGGTTCGGTACAGCTTGTCGTCGTCATCGGAGGTGTGGGCGTAGTAGCGGTAGGTTCTGGCCTCGATGAGGGTCGGGCCTTCGCCGGCCCTGGCCTTGGCAACGGCCGTCGCCGCCGCCCCGTACACCGTGAGCAGGTCGTTGCCGTCGACGGCGACGCCTTCGATGCCGTAACCCTCGGCGCGAGCGGCAACATGGCCGGCGATCTGGTCGATCTCCGGGACCGAGATCGCATACAGGTTGTTCTGGATCATGAAAATCACGGGCAGGTCGTGGATGCCGGCAAAGTTCATTGCTTCGTGCCAATCACCCTCCGAGGTCGAGCCTTCCCCGCCGGAGACGTAGACGACACCGTCGCTTCCTGCGCGTTTCAACTCATAGGCGATGCCGGCGGCGTGCGGATATTGGGTGGCGATCGCCGACGAGTGGGTGAAGATATTGAGGTCTGGCTCCGACCAGTGGTTCGGCATCTGTCGGCCACCGGACGCAGGGTCACTCTTTTTGGCGAACATTCCAAGGAAAATGTCCTCGGCGCTCACCCCAAGGCCGATATTGAAGGCGACGTCCCTGTAATAGGGCAGGGACCAGTCCCTCTCCGGGTCGAGAGCGAAAGCTGCCCCCACTTGGGTGGCCTCGTGGCCCGAGACCGATACCACGAAGGGGACCCTGCCCTGACGGTTCAGCGCCCACATGCGCTCGTCGAGCTTGCGGGAGAGCACCATCCTGCGGTACATCTCGAGCAGGTCGTCGTCGCCGAGGCCGAGCACGGTGTGGTCGCCGACGGCCTCGAGTTCCATGGTCACTTGAGGACTCCCCGATGGTGCCCCGGCCGCCGTTTGAGCCGCAGCGATCCGACGTCTTGGATTCTCTCTTCTGCGACCCGCACAGCCGCTACATGTGGATTCACACCATCCGCCTCTGCGGCGTCAAGCACCCTGTTGACGTTGTCGTAGATCGCATCGATCAGCGCGCTGGCTCGTTTGACCTCGTAGCCGTCCATTTCGACGTAGATGTTGATGATGCCGCCCGCATTGACCACAAAGTCGGGGGCATACAGGATTCCACGACCGACCAGAAGGTCGGCGTCGTCGTCGATCGCCAACTGGTTGTTGGCCGAACCGACCACCGCCTCGCAGCGCAGCCGGGCGATCGTGCTCTCGCTCAGACACGCCCCCAGCGCGCACGGAGCGAAGATGTCGCAGTCGACATCGTGGATCTCGTCCACCGCTACGGCTTTGGATCCGTAGGTCTCGACGGCTTCGGTGACCGCATCCGGGTGGGCGTCTGCCACGACCGTCTCGACGCCAGACTCGGTGAGCCGGCGGAGCAGGTCCATCCCCACCTTGCCCACGCCCTGTATCGCCACCTTCTTGCCTGCGAGATCCTGCGTGTTCCACAGCCGGTTGGCAACCGCACGCATCGCCGCCATCACTCCGCGAGCAGTAGCCGGGGACGGGTCACCGGATCCCCCCTCGAAGGAGGGGAGGCCGGTCACCCAGTTGCTCTCGCGGGCGATGATCGCCATGTTCTCCGGGGTGGTGCCGACATCCTCTGCCGTGATGTACCGGCCACCGAGGGAGTCGACGACGCGGCCGTAGGCGCGGAATAGTCGCTCAGTGCCCATAGCCCGGGGGTCTCCGATGATGACGGCTTTTCCACCGCCGAGATCGAGGCCGGCCGCAGCCGACTTGAGGGTCATGCCCTTGGACAGCCGCAGCACATCGATGAGGGCGTCGTGCTCGGTCTGGTAGGGAAAAAAGCGAGTCCCGCCGAGGGCGGGACCGAGAGCGGTGTTGTGGATGGCGACGATGGTGCGAAGCCCACTGGCGGGATCTTGGCCGAAGAGCACCTCCTCATGGGTGTCGGTACCGATCGATTCGAATACCCCCAAACGGCCGCTCCTTCTCAAGATCGTCCTGTCGCGGGGCCGATTGTAGTGGTGAGCCGTACCCATCTTCCGGCCTGAGGACAATATCGACAACGAACTACCATCGAGTCGATGATCAACACGGCCTACCTGCGCGTGTATCTTCCCGCCGACCGGGCGGGTGTGTGGCCGGCGCACCAGGCGCTCGACGGGCAGTTGGCGATGGACGGGCGCTTCATCTGGAGTGAGCCGCTGGATTCGGATGCGTTCGAAGCGGAGTGGAACGGGTCCAAGTACGTCTGTCCTCGGTTCCCGCGGCTCAGGATGATCGAAGGCATCCTGGCCTTCTCCGGCGTAGCCCCGAACCTCGGGATGCTCACCGATAACGAGCGAGCCGCCCTTACCCACGAGCTCGAGTCACGTCGCGGCGCCGATTCGCGCAGCCACATCCTCGCCTCGCCGTGGCACGTGCCACTGCGCTGGTTCGGTGCGTTCAACCCAACCGAGCGTGAGTTGATCGAGACCAAGGACGGGCTGTCGATTCGTTACCGCACCGATCTGGGCGAAGCCGCTG
The DNA here is from genome assembly GCA_036985755.1 of Acidimicrobiia bacterium. Taxonomy (GTDB): domain Bacteria; phylum Actinomycetota; class Acidimicrobiia; order Spongiisociales; family UBA5794; genus JACZST01. Next base: position 15,771 of record BTQG01000007.1, read on the forward strand.
ATCGGGTGCGGTGGGCTGCCAGCGTTCTGGATTCGGTCGGCTTCGCCGACCAGATCGTCGAGCAGGTTCGCGAGCTCGAACAATGGATCAGCCGATTCCCTGCAGGATCGATGCTCGAACTCGACTATGGCTCGGTCGCTAACGACACCCCGGATGGCGAGGTCACGTTCGACGAGTCGGCGGCTGAGGTGAGGGAGAGCCTGGAGGCGCTCGAGCGCGGCGACGGCGAGACGGCGCGCGACGCCTACATGCGGGTTGCCGGCCGCTGGGCGAAGCGGCAAGCGGTGATGTTCGCCAATTGACGAGAGTCGCAGGACACAAGTCACACGGCGTGATAGCCGGCTCGGTCGGAAGATATGCTGCTGGGCCGAGGATGTTGCCGTGACCCATGCACAAATCCGCCGTCCGACACTCCGGCTTTTCAAGCCGTGAAGGGCGTCGAGACCTGGAAGCTCGTCGCCGCCTACCTCGGCTGGCTGTTGGCATCGAGCGCGATCGCACTGCTGTTTGCGTTGCTGCTCGCCGAGGTGGTCGGCTTGCTTGGTGTCCTCGAAACAGGCTCGACGGGGCAGCGCCGCCTCGTCGATATCACCGCGGTTGCCGGCTTTGTCCTGCTCGCCCTAGTCCCGTTCCTCTTGCGGGGTCGGTTTGTCGGTTCCGGCGACGACGCCACGTGACAGTCGGTGGGCCTTGGCACTTCCCGACGGTCCTCGATGAATGAAGTCGCCCTTCCGGCTGACCACGGTGCGGTTGCCGTTGTCCGCCGGCAAGGCGTTGGGTCGCCTAACGGACGAAGAACCACCACCAGCCGAACAGCACCACGAGCCCGATGCCGAGGAGGAGGCCGATGTGGATCACCTTGCGTAGCAGCCACCACGCTACCGAGCCCACGATGACGATGACGATCAGGGTGAGGATCGCTCCCATGTCCCTCTCCTTTGCTCTGGCTTCCGGGATTCTACCCGTCGTGGGGAGGGCTCGTTGATCGGGGGACAAACAGAAGGCCCGTCGTCGTCACCGGGAGCGTGATCCTGGATCACCGCCGCTCCACCGGTACGCTGTTTCGATGGTGAAACACCGTGTCCTGGTGAGGCGAACCGAATCGTGAGCACCATGTCGGGGGGGCGAAGAGTGGCCCTGGTCGCGCTGCTCTTCTCGGCCATGGGTTTTGCCATCCTGCCGTCGGCGGCGCTCGGGATCATGGCCACCTTCATCATCGAGGACCTCTCGATCTCGCGGGTCATGCTCGGGTGGGTCATCGCGGCGAACGTGGTCCTGGCTGCGGTGTTGTCGCCTTTGTCCGGTCGAATCGCCGACCGCATCGGTGGCAAGGCAGCGATTATCTCGGTGCTGGGCCTTGCCGCCGCAGGCTATTTCGTGTTTGGAATCGCTCCTGCCTTCGGCGTGCTGTTCGTGGCGGCGGGGATCGCGGCGATGGCCCAGGCCGCCGCCAACCCTGCCACCAACAAACTGATCGCCGAAGACTTCCCTCCCGGCGAACGCGGGGTGACGACGGGGGTCAAGCAATCGGGGGTGCAAGCAGCGATCATGCTGGCCGGCCTCGCCCTGCCTTCGCTGGCGATCGCCTTCGGGTGGCGCGGCGCGATGCTCGCCGTTGCCGCGCTGCCGCTTGTCGCCGCGGCGGCCGCCTTGGTGGTCGTTCCGCGTTCGCAGCGCAGGTCGAGACCGTCCATGTCTGCCCGTGGTCGGCTGCCGCGATCGATAACCGGGCTCGCCGTCTACGGCCTGCTCTTCGGCATGGCGGGTGCGGCGACGTTCTTCGTTCCGCTTTTTGCCGAAGAGTCGCTCGGACTCGATCCGCGAATCGGTGGCCTAGCTATAACGGTGGCGGCCGTGGTTGCCTTTGTGGCAAGGATCCTGTGGGCCCGCTACGCGGAGCGGCGCGGGGAATACCTCGGCCCGCTTCGCTCGATGGCGATGTTGGGGGTCCTGGCATCCGTTCTGCTGCTCACCTCCACCCTGTGGGCGTGGCTGCTGTGGCCGGGAGCGATCATCACCGGAGCAAGCACCTCGTCCTGGAACTCGGTCGGGATGCTCGCCACCATCGAGGAGGTAGGACCGGCGCTGACGGGCAGGGCGTCCGGCAGGGTGCTTCTCGGCTTTCTCACCGGGCTCGGCATCGGGCCTCCGCTGTACGGAGCGACGGTCGATGCCACAGGGAGCTACACCGTGATGTGGGTCATCGCGATCACAGCCGCGACCGCGACCGCAGGGTTCGTATCGGTATGGAAGCGGCAGGCGCCCGATCACGGGCGGATCGGGCCGAGGAATACACCCCATCGGGCGGGGTAGGGACAGCGTCGCCTCAGCGACACTCCCGGACAGTTCGGCCAACTGGTAGCGTTTTTCTCACATCGTTTGGCAGGATGCCTCTGGAACGAGGGGGCCGGGAGAGGCGATCCCAAAAGGAGGTCCACAGTGACACTCGAATCGTTCATCACGGGTTGGCTCGGAGCAGACCTCCCGATCCGTATCGAGGCCTTCGACGGGACCGAGGTCGGGCCGGCAGACGCAGAGACCACGGTCACGGTGCACTCGCCCGATGCGCTGGTGCGGATGGTCACGGCTCCGGGCGAGCTCGGGCTTGCCCGTGCGTATGTGGCGGGCGACATCTCGATCGAGGGGGATATCTACGGCTTGCTGGAGTTGCGTGATCGGCTTCCCGAGGTGAAGTTGACCGCGGCGCAGGTCGCCGAGTTGGTGCGGATAATCGGGCCGCGCAACCTGAGGCGGATAACGCCACCCCCCGAGGAGCACAGGGGAACGGGGCGCCTGCACACACGACGTCGTGATGCGGCGGCCATCTCGCACCACTACGACATTTCCAACGACTTCTACCGCCTGGTCCTGGGTCCGTCGCTGACCTATTCGTGCGCCGTCTTCGAGGACCCCTCCGACACCCTCGAGCAGGCCCAGGCGAACAAGTATGAGCTGATCTGTCGCAAGCTCGGCCTCGGACCGGGGATGCGGCTGTTGGATGTTGGCTGCGGGTGGGGGGGGATGGTCCTTCACGCCGCACGCCACCATGGCGTCGAAGCCGTCGGGGTGACGATCTCACAGCCCCAGGTCGAGCTGGGGAGGAAGCGAGTTGCCGAGGCCGGGTTCACCGACAACGTCGAGATCCGACTGCAAGACTACCGCGACATTGCAGATGGCCCATACGATGCGATCAGCTCGATCGGCATGTTCGAACATGTGGGGAAACGACGGTTGGAGGAGTATTTCACCAGGGTGACCGAGCTGTTGGCGCCGGGGGGTCGGCTGTTGAACCATGCGATCAGCAGAACCGACAACGCCAGGCGACGCGTGTACGACCGGCCGGGCTTCTCCAGTCGTTACGTGTTCCCCGACGGGCAGCTCCACGAGGTGGGCACGGTCATCACCGCTCTCCAGGATGGCGGTCTCGAAGTGCGGCATATGCAGAACCTGCGCGAGCACTACGCCCTCACGCTCCGCCGCTGGGTGGCGAACCTGGAGGCAAACTGGGACGCCGCGGTCCAGGAGGTCGGCGAGGGTCGCGCCAGGGTATGGCTCCTCTACATGGCGGCGAGCGCGGTGCTTTTCGAGCGGAACGAGGCCCACGTCGATCAGGTCCTTGCCGTCAAACCCACCGCACGCGGGGACAGCGGAATCCCGCTGCAGCCCGGTTGGTACAGGAGCAGAACCGCCGCGAGGTGAGAGCTGTTCGGGGCGTCTTCGAGGGGAACTCTCGAGGCATCTGGTGGTCAGGGGCAGGGTCGAACTGCCGACCTCTGGTTTTTCAGACCAGCGCTCTACCAACTGAGCTACCTGACCGGGCACACCCGGGTACCGAACCCGGGCGTATGGCGGGAGCGACGGGATTTGAACCCGCGATCTCCGGCTTGACAGGCCGGCGTGAACTCCAGACTTCACCACGCCCCCGTTGTGCCCCCAGGGGAATTCGAATCCCCGTTGCCGCCTTGAAAGGGCGGAGTCCTAGGCCGCTGGACGATGGGGGCAGGGCCCCGAAAGCATAACGACCCGCAACCGGGCAGCGGCATCGAGTATATCGAGACACCGCCGGTTGCGAATCCCGTCTTGGAGGGGTCTCCGACCTTCCCTGTGGGCGTCATACCGCGTAGTGTGCGGGGGTCAGCTCGCGATCGCGGAGGCCACTGTGACCGATATCACGCTCGAAGACCTGCTGTCGGAGAACCGCGTCTTCCCACCCTCAGATGCATTTGCGGCTTCGGCGAACGCCGGGCCCGACATCTATGACGATGCCAACGATTGGGAGGCCTGGTGGATGCAGCAGGCGCTCAACCGGATTTCCTGGTATTCGGAGCCGACCATCGCGCTCAACGACTCCAACCCGCCGTTCTTCAAGTGGTTCGAGGACGGCACACTCAACCTGTCGTATAACTGCCTCGACCGCCACCTCGACACCATCGGTGACAAGGTCGCCTATCACTGGATCGGAGAGCCGGGCGACACTCGTGACCTCACCTATGCCGAGCTCCACGAGCAGGTGTGCCGATTCGCCAACGGGCTGCGATCCCTCGGCGTCGAGCGGGGGGACAGGGTCGCCATCTACATGGGCATGATCCCCGAGCTTCCCATCGCGATGCTCGCCTGCGCCCGCATCGGAGCGGTCCACACCGTGGTGTTCGGAGGTTTCTCCTCTGACTCGCTCGCCGAGCGGATCCAGGACACCCAGGCCAAACTGCTGATCACCCAGGACGGTTCGTGGCGCAAGGGCACCGCCTTCCCCTTGAAGGAGCACGGCGACGCCGCGGTGGCGGTAAGCCCGTCGATCGAACATGTGGTGGTTTTCGAGCGTGCTTCCAACAACGCCCCCATGACCGATGGGCGCGACGTGTGGTGGCACGACCTGGTCGACGGCCAACCCACGGAGTCGAAGCCGGAGGTCATGAACGCCGAGGACCTGCTCTACATCCTGTACACGTCGGGGACGACGGGGACCCCGAAAGGGATCGTGCACACCCAGGGCGGCTATCTCACCGGCGCCGTGACCACCCACGATCTGGTCTTCGACATCAAGGACGACGACATCTACTGGTGCGGGGCCGACATTGGATGGGTCACCGGCCACTCCTACATCGTCTACGGCCCGCTCGCCAATGGCGTCACCGGTGTCATGTACGAAGGGGCGCCGGATACGCCGGACAAGGATCGGCTGTGGCAGATCATCGAGGACTATGGGGTCACCATCTTCTACACCGCACCCACTGCGATCCGCACCTTTATGAAGTGGGGTGACGAGTACCCGGCGCGCCGCGACCTGTCGTCGCTGCGCCTGCTCGGCACCGTCGGGGAGCCGATCAACCCGGAGGCGTGGATGTGGTACAAGGAGCACATCGGTAGGGGCAGTTGCCCCATCGTCGACACCTGGTGGCAGACGGAGACCGGGGCGATCATGATCACCCCACTTCCCGGCGCCGTGGCCACCAAACCGGGGTCGGCGACCTTTGCCTTCCCAGGGGTCGGTGCCTCCGTCGTCGACGAGAACGGAGGCGAAGTGCCGGCGCCAGGCGGTGGTTACCTGGCGCTCACCCACCCGTGGCCGTCGATGCTGCGGACCATCTACGGCGATGACCAGCGGTATATCGATGTCTACTGGTCGCGCTTTCCCGACATGTACTTCCCGGGCGACGGCGTAAAACGCGACGAAGACGGCTACTTCTGGCTACTGGGCAGGGTCGACGACATCATGCTGATCTCGGGGCACAATATCTCGACAACCGAGGTCGAGTCGGCCCTGGTCGCCCATGCTGCGGTGGCCGAGGCGGCGGTGGTCGGCCGCAGCGATCCGATCACGGGGCAGGCGGTCGCCGCCTTCGTGACGTTGCGCGGCGAGTACACGGGTGATCAGGCGCTGATCGACGAGTTACGCGCCCACGTCGGAGCCACGATCGGGGCCATCGCCAAGCCGAAGAGCATCGTATTCACCAACGACCTGCCAAAGACCCGCTCCGGCAAGATCATGCGCCGGCTGCTCCAGGACATCTCGGAACATCGTCAGCTCGGCGACGTCACCACCTTGGCCAACGCCGACATCGTTGCCGAGATCGCCGCCGAGGCGGAGGCGTAACCCGGGCGCGAAAGGATCAGAGCCCCATCCTCCGCACATCGGGGGCGCCGAGCCTGGCGGCGTCGGCGGTCCGATCGTCGGGTTGGGTCTGGGACTCGATTTCGGCGGTGACCCGAGCCTCGTAGTGCTCGATCTCCCTGGCGATGGTGGTTTCGTCCCAGCCCAGGAGCGGTGCGACGAGCCTGGCCGCTTCCGGGGCAGCGGCAACTCCGCGGTCCCTGGCCCCGATCGACAGGCGGGTGCGTCGGGTCAGCAGGTCGTCGAGGTGGAGCGCCGCCTCGCATTGAGCAGCCCATACCACCTCGACCTTGAGGGCAGGCGCCCCGGGATCGAGTCGCTCCCCCAGGTCCGGGTCGGCGTCGATCAGGTCGAGGATCCGTTCGGTATCGGACCCGTGCCTGCGCAGGAGATGCTCGACGGTCGACACCGGGAGGTCACGATCCCTGGCGGTCTTGGCCCGATCCTCCCAGTGTCTGTTCCATCCGTCGGATCCGACGAGGGGCACATCTTCGGTCCGGCTGGCGGGCATGGTCCCCTCGCGCTCACCGAGCGCTTCATCAACGACGTCCCTGGCCATCACCCGGTAGGTGGTGAACTTTCCGCCGGCGATCGTGACCATGCCGGGGGCGGGGTGGGTGATGGCGTGTTCACGACTCAGCTGCGTCGTCGCCCCCGGTGATCCGCTCACCAGCGGTCGTAACCCGGCGTACACGCCGACGACATCGTCGCGGCTCAACGGGTCGGCGAGCAGCAGGTTCACCTGACCGATCAGGTAGTCGATGTCGTTGCTCGACGCCGCCGGATGCGCCAGGTCGAGGTGCCACGCAGTGTCGGTGGTGCCGATCAGCCAGAACTCGCCGAACGGGATGATGAACAGCACGCTCTTCCTGGTCTTGGTGATGAGTCCCATCGACGAGTCGATTCGATCCTTTCGCACCACGAGATGGACGCCCTTCGAGGCGGTCACGTCGCGCACCGGGTCGTCGACGAGTCGCTCGACAGCGTCGGTCCACACCCCGGTGGCGTTGATGACGACGTCGGCGCGGATGGTCAGTTCGCGACCGGATTCCAGGTCGACGGCGGCGATACCCGTGACCCGATCCCCCTGCCTCGGCAGAGCTACCGCCCTGGTGCTGGTGGCGATGGCGGCTCCCTCCCGTGCCGCCGTCCTCGCCAATGCGAGCACGAAGCGGGCGTCGTCGGTGCCGGCGTCGTAGTAGTGCAGCCCGCCGACGAATGCGGTGCGATCCAAGCCTGGGAACGCCTCCAGCAGTGATTTGCGCGACAGTTGTCGCTGTCTCGGCAGCGGGTTGGTAGAGGAGGCGGCGAGGGCGTCGTACACCCCAACGCCTGCGGCGACGTAGGCGCGCTCCCACACCCGATGCCGGAAGGGAAAGATGAACGGCACCGGGTACACGAGATGGGGTGCCAGCTTGGTGAGCAGGAGGCTCCGCTCGGTGAGCGCCTCGCGGACCAGTTTGAACTCGAACCGCTCCAGGTAGCGGAGCCCGCCATGGATGAGTTTCGAGGAACGGCTCGATGTACCGGAGGCGATGTCGCGCTGTTCGATCAACGCCACCGACAACCCGCGAGAGGCGGCATCGAGAGCCGTTCCCATTCCGGTCGATCCGCCACCGATGATGGCGATGTCGAACGGCTCGTCGGCCATCCGGGTCAACGCGGTTTCCCTTTGAGCGGGCCCGAGTAGGGAGAGATCGGTCATTAGCGCTCAGCGTAACGGTGGCGCGCCGGCGGTACTCTCGCTGGTATGACCGACCTCGAAGCGGCGGCGGAACGGTGGATAGCGGGTGACCCGGACCCGAGCACGCGCGCCGAGCTTCGGACAATCGTCGACGGCGGCGATCAGGCCGAGCTCGAGGAGCGCATGGGAGCGACGCTGCGCTTCGGTACCGCAGGATTGCGGGGGAGGGTCGAGGCCGGATCAAACCGGATGAACCGCGCCACGGTGATTCGTGCGACGCGAGGGCTCGCCGACTACGTCCTGGTTTCGTCGTCGGCCGACCGGGGCCCGGTGGTCGTTGGCAGGGACGCCCGTCCGTCCTCGAGTGTCTTCATGGAAGATGCCATCGCTGTTTTTGTCGCCGCCGGTCTCGACGTTGTCTACTTCGCTGATGTCATTCCGACACCCCTGGTGGCCTATGCAGCGAAGCAACTCGGGGCCGTTGCCGCCGTGGTGGTGACGGCTAGTCACAACCCGCCGCAGGACAACGGGTACAAGGTCTACGCCGAGAACGCGGTGCAAATCGTTCCTCCGGCAGACCGGGAGATCTCCAAGGCGATCGAAGCGGTTGGTCCTGCCGTCGATGTGCCCCGATCGCAGATCGTTGGAGACCATGTCACAGAGGTGCCGGAAACGCTTTTCGAGGATTATCTGAGAGACATGGGCGAGGTGGTGCCATCGGTCGGAGGAGGTCGGTCGCTGCGCATCGTCTACACCGCGATGCACGGCGTCGGCGGGCGCTACGTGCTCGCCGCGCTGGAGCGCTTCGGGTTCACCAGCCTGCATCCGGTGGCGGCGCAGCTCGAGCCGGACGGACGGTTTCCGACGGTGGCGTTCCCCAACCCCGAGGAGCCGGGGGCGATGGATCGGGCGCACGAGCTTGCGGCCGCCATCGATGCCGACCTGGTTCTGGCCAGCGATCCGGATACCGATCGACTTGCCGTCTCTCTGCCAGAGCCCGACGGCCACTACCGCCAGCTCACCGGCAATCAGATCGGGTGCCTCCTGGCCGAGTTCATCCTTGATCATGGCGAGATCGAGGTCCCGATCGTCCTCAACAGCATCGTGTCGTCTCCGCTGCTGGCAGCGATCGCCGCCGGGCACGGAGCCGTCTACGACCAGACCCTCACCGGGTTCAAGTGGATCTGGAACGCCGCTCTCGACCTCGAGGCCGATGGGCGGGGCCACTTCGTATTTGGCTACGAAGAAGCACTCGGCTTCTCCGTTGGCCCTGCCGTCCGGGACAAGGACGGGATTTCGGCGGCACTGGCCTTCGCCCTCCTGGCCGCCGAGGCCAGGGCCGACGGGGCAACGGTTTGGGAGCGGCTCGGCAACCTCTTCCGCCTCCATGGGTTGTGGGTGAGCACGCAGCAGGCGATCGTGCGTCCGGGCGCCGATGGCGGCGCCGAGATCGCGGCGGTCATGGCCGCGCTGGCGACGGCGACTCCGGACACCCTTGCCGGGCTTCCGGTCATCGCCGTGACCGACTATCGCCGGGGGATGGAGCAACGGCCCCGCTACCTCGGAGAGACCCCCCTGGTGGCGTTCGACCTCGGTGATGCGGGTCGAGCGTTGGTGCGCCCGTCGGGAACAGAACCGAAACTCAAGATCTACGTCGATCTCCGATCCGATGCCGGTGATGATTGGCGGGCGGCCGAGGAAAGACTCAGTGAATCCGCCAAGGCCGTCGCCGCCGATCTCGTCGAGTTTCTCGGGTTCTGAGGAGGGTTTCGACAGTGGGATCTGGGACCTCGGGGCTGGGAACTCGTCGTCCGATTCCCCGAGTCGAGTCCCATCCGCGATAATCAGGGGTCACAGCTCGAAGGAGATCGGTAGATGGACATCCAGGCCCTTCTGGGCGACGAGGCCGAATCGCTATTGACCTATCAAGCCAAAGGGATTCCGAAGGAGGACCTGCACCTGCCCGGTCCCGACTTCGTCGACCGCGTCTTTGCTCAATCCGACCGTAACCCACAGGTCATGCGCAACCTCAACCAATTGTTCAATACCGGCAGGCTGGCGGGCACCGGTTATCTGTCGATCCTTCCCGTCGACCAGGGCATCGAGCACTCGGGAGCGGCATCGTTCGCCCCGAACCCGAAGTATTTCGACCCCGCCAACCTGCTCGAGCTCGCCGTGGCGGGCGAGACGAACGCCGTGGCCACGACGCTCGGCGTGCTCGGGATGACGTCGCGGAGTTACGCTCACAAGATCCCGTTCATCGTCAAGCTCAACCACAACGAGTTGCTCACCTACCCGGCCAAGTACGACCAGACGATGTTCGCCTCTGCCGACCAGGCGTGGGATCTCGGAGCCGCCGGCGTCGGGGCCACGATCTACTTCGGCTCGGATGAGGCGATGCGCCAGCTTCAAGAGGTATCGGAGGCGTTCGCGCTTGCTCACCAACTCGGCATGTTCACGGTGTTGTGGTGTTATGTCCGCAACCCCGAGTTCACCGTCGACGGTGTGAATTACGAATTGTCCGCCGACCTCACCGGGCAGGCCAACCACATGGGGGTCACGATCGAGGCCGACATCATCAAACAGAAGCTGCCTGAGGTCAACGACGGGTACCGCACCGTGGGTTTCGGCCGTACCAGCCCCCTCGTGTACGACGAATTGACCAGCGATCACCCCATCGACCTGACACGCTGGCAGGTCGCCAATACGTACATGGGAAGGGCAGGGCTCATCAACTCAGGAGGATCGTCCGCCGGCACCGGCGATCTACAGCAGGCGGTGCGCACTGCGGTCATCAACAAGCGGGCGGGTGGCATGGGTCTGATCACGGGACGCAAGGCTTTCCAACGCCCGATGGAAGAAGGGGTCGAGCTGCTCAACGCCGTGCAGGATGTGTATCTCGACCGCTCGATCACGATTGCCTAGCTGAGCCAGGAGAACAATGAGACTCCCCAGAGCCGCCTCGGTGGCGGAGAACCCGTCGCAAGAACAGCTGAGAGCATGGACTCTCGAATACATGCCGAATATCACGGAGACCGAATTCGGCAATCTCAACTACAAGGCCGAGGTCAAGGCGCGTCTCGGCGGCTCGACGTTCTTCGTCGATGACGACGAGGAACACAAGCCGTCGATGACCCGCGCCGAATATGAGGCTTGGGCCGAAAAACAGGACGCCTACATCGCCGACAAGGACATGGTGCTCATCGAGGGCTATATCGGCCCCGACGCCGAGTTCCGCACGGCCACCCGCCTGTACATGGAGCGGACCTGTTCGAATATCCCTGCGATGCAGCAACAGCTGTACTTCCCGAGGGACGACGAGTGGGATCCACGATTTACCGTGATCTACACCCCGGGGATGGCGGCGCCCGGCAAGCCAGATGACAAGATGATCGCCGTCGACCACGAGAACTACGTGACCAGGGTGTTCGGCTCCGACTACTTCGGCGAGTCCAAGATGGGCGGGCTCCGCATGTGGAACCACCTCGTATACGAACACGGTGGCCTGGCGCTGCATTCGGGGCTCAAGACCTTCCCGGATGTCGGCGGCAGTGAGAGGGTCGCCTTGATTCTCGGGCTGTCCGGCACCGGAAAGACCACAACCACCTTCCGCCAGCAGCTGGACTCGCTGCCGGTGCAGGATGACTTCGTTGCCCTTTTCCCCGGGGGCAAGGTCTACTCCTCGGAGAATGGGTGTTTCGCCAAGACCTACGGATTGGATCCCGACGACGAGCCGACGATCTATGGGGGGACAACCCGGCCGGATGCATGGCTGGAGAACACGTATGTCGATCCGGACGGAACGGTCGACTTCTTCGATGACTCGGATACCCGGAATGGCCGATCAACCTTCCCGCTGGCCAACATCCGGCATCGGGATCCGATGGGTCTGCCTCCGGTCGACTACATCCTGCTGTTGAATCGCAACGAGACGATCATCCCTGCGGTGGTCAAGCTCAAGCGCGAGCAGATCGGCGCTTACTTCATGCTCGGCGAGACCAAAGGCACCTCGGCGGGAGGCGCCGCCGAGGCAGGAAAGAGCTTGCGAGTCCCCGGAACCAACCCGTTCTTCTTCACCAACGACGCCTTGCAGGGAAACCGCCTCCTCGAACTGCTCGACACCATGCCCGAGCTCGAGGTGTACGTCATGTCGACGGGTCGCGTTGGCGGTGGGGAGGATGAACCAGGCTCGAAGAAGGTGAAGATCAGCCACAGCTCGGCGGTGGTGCAGGCCATCGTCGAGGGGTCGATCACCTGGAGGGAGGACCCGGATTTCGGGTACCTCATCGCCGCCGAGGTCCCGGGTTTCGATGACCCCGACTTGCTGAGGCCCCGGCTCCTGTACGAATCTCTCGGGCGCGGCGACGAGTACGACCGGTTGGTCGCTCAGCTCATCGAGGATCGCCGTGAGTATCTGAAGGGGTTCCCCGGCCTCGACGATTCGATTGTCGGTGCGCTGTGAAGCCTTCGACTTCAGGTCGGGTACCGATGGGTGGGTCGTCTCGAAGGAAGTGGAGCTGTTCTCCCGCTGTTGGCTACGGCCCGATCGGGGCCGGATCGACCCCTATTGGCGGACCCTCTCCGGCGGACTCAGACGATTCCCGTTACGATGCATAGCCTTCAAGCGGATTGCCGCGATGACCGATAAACCGTCTGTGATGAAAGGTTCACCGGATCTTCCGGAAGCTCTGGATAGGCGCGAGTTCTCGGTTACCCGCAAGGGGTACGACAAGAAGGAAGTAAAGGCCTTCCTCGCAGAAATCGAGGGTAACTTCCGCGAACTCGAAAAGTGGGCGGAACAAACCAAGTCGCGCCTCGCCGTCGCCGAGGACAACGGCTCCAAGGCGAGGGTCGACGAGGCCATGGTCGCGGTTTTCGACGCCAAGGACCGTGTGCTGGAGCGAGCCAGGCTCCAGGCGGAGAAGATCGAAGCCGACGCCAGGGAGCGGGCCGACGCCATCGAATCTGGCGCCAACGTCCCCGCCGATGCCGACGAAGCCGCAGGTGCTCTCCTTGCCGACGCCGAACGTCGCGCCGCCGAGATCGTCGCCGACGCAGATCGCAGAGCTGCTGAGGTGACTTCGGTGATTGCAGGCAGCGGGGACACCGTGGCACTCGTCACCGAACGAGACCGCCTTGCCGGCGAGGTCACACAGCTCACCAACGCGCTCGCCGCCGCCCAGGCCACACCCACCGAACTATCGGAGAACGTCGAGGGGCTCCGACACGAACGCGATGAGATTCTTGCCCAGATCGAACAGGCCCGCGCCGACCAGGGAGTGGCTGCGGCCGGAGTCATCGCGGAGGCACAGGAAGAAGCGCGCCGCATGATCGAGGCCGCGCAGGCGACAACCACGCCGGTCACCGAAGTATCGATCCTCGACGCGGCAAGGGCCGAGGCCGACCGTTTGATCCAGGACGCCCGGGGAGAGGCCGCCACGTTGGTGCAGAAGGCCACGAGGAACGTCGAGGAATCCGAGGTGCTCAAGGCCGGTCTCTCCGAGCGCGTTGCCCTGCTCGATGCCCCAGGGGCGGCGGGAGCCAATCTGGCCGAGCAGTTGCAGGTATCGGCGCAGAGCAAGGCCGATGAAGTCGTGCAGAACGCTGAGGCCACCGCTTCGGGCATTCGCGACGAGGCGAACCGGGCACGCGAGCAGGCCGATCTCGACCGGCTGGAAGCGGCGAGGAAAGCGTCGGCCGCCCAGCGCCAGGCCGACGAGCTAGTGGCGGACGCCGAGGAACGGGTCCAGGCGATCCTCGCCGGGATCAAGGAGCAAAGCGAGGAGGCCCGCCGGGAGGCTGAGGAGGATGTGACTCGGTACTCCGAGAAGCTCCATGCCGAAGCCGACGCGGCACTGTCCAGTGCCGAGAAGGTAGCCGCCGAGCGCAGCAAGGACCTCGATCAGCTGGCCGCGGAGCTGCAACAGCGAGAAGCCGACATCGTTGCCACCGAAGAGAGGACCGGCTCCGATCTCGTTGATGCCAACGCCGCGCTCGCTCGTCTCCGATCCCAGGCAGAGCAGCTGGAAGCGCGGTTGGGAGAGCAGCGCGAGCTGGGTGATCAGGTACGAGCCGAAGCCGAGCAGGCCGCGGCCCGGATTCGCGCAGAAGCCGAGTCGCACGGCGAGCGGGTCGCCGATGCGACGGACGCGCCGGTGCGGGTCGCCGAAGCCCAGGCAGATGAGATCGTGGCCGACGCCCGCCGCCTTCACGATGAGGCCGAATCCGTTCGCAAAGCCGCAGCGGAGCAATCGGACAAGGCGAGGGATGAGGCGCTTCTGATTCGAGCGAAGGCCGACGAGGACGCCGAAGCTACCAGAGGGGAGGCGGAAGCGGTTCGACGGCGAGCAGATCTCTATGTCGCCTCCACCGTCGAGGAAGCCAACGAGGCTCTCAACTCGATGGCGGGCGAGGTGGTCGAGCAGATCGAATACCGCCTCTCCGAGGCCGCGGAAGCCGAGCAGCGTGCGGCAAAGACGCTCACCGATGCCGAGTCATCGGTCGAAATGGCGCAAGACCGCGAGGCATCGCTTGCCGAAGGCGCCGCCAAAGCCGAGCAGCGGATCGAGGCTGTCGACAACATCGTCAAGCAGGCAGAGGAAACGCTGAAAGACGCCTACCAGCAGGGTGAGCGGATGCGATCCGACGTCGCCACCGAGTCGCAGCGCATTACCGAAGAAGCTAGGACCGAAGCGGATGTCATGCGGGCGGCCGCTGCCGAGGCCGCCGAGGTCGCCGAAAAGCAGCAGGCAGACGCCAACGAAACGCGCAAGGCCGCCGACCAGGAGGCCGCGGAGCTGGAGGGACGGCGAGCCGAGCTGGACCGGATAGCAGTCGACCAAAAGGTCGCCTCTGACAAGCTGGCACAGCGCATCGTTGAGATGGAGGCCGCCGAACAGGACGACGAGGAGCTTCCCAACGACGAGGAACTTCCCGCCGAGGACGAAGATGACGATGTGGATGACGAGGAAAGCACGCCCCCTGTCTCCGATGACGACGACGACGACGACGACGACAGGGTGGGGGGGCGCACCCGCTACGAACGCAAGTCGGCCAAGTTGCCCAGCATGGGCGCGGAAGCCTCAAAGGTCGTTGGCTCTCTCGAAGGCTTCAGGAAGAGCCTTCGCGGGGCCTAACAGCCGACATGCGCATCGTCGTCACCCGTAGGCCACCGGGGGACGCGCTGGACATGCTCAGTTCTGTGGGCCAGGTATGGCTGTGGAAAGAGGACACAGCCATCCCGCGACAGGTGCTCGAGGAGCAGGTGCCGCGGGCCAACGCGCTGTACACGATGCTCAACGATCGTATCGATCGCGCCCTGATCGATACCGCCAAACGTCTCGTCGTCATCTCCAACATGGCGGTCGGCGTCGATAACATCGACCTGGAGGTCTGTCGCGACCGGGGCATCCCAGTCGGACACACGCCGGACGTCCTCACCGAGACCACGGCCGACACCGCCTTCGGTCTCATGATCGCTGCCGCTCGACGATTCCGGGGCGGTCTCGAGTATGTGAGGCGGGGAAAATGGGACGAGTGGGAACCCAGGCTGTTGCTGGGCCACGACGTGCATGGCAGCACACTCGGCCTCATCGGCTTTGGCCGCATCGGCAGGGCACTGGCGCGCAGGGCGAGTGGGTTCCGGATGAATGTGCTCTATGCCGCTCGCCATCGTCAGGCGCTGGCTGAAGCGGATCTCGGGTCACACTATGTCACGCTTCCCGAGCTGCTTCGCGAGTCGGATCATGTCATCGTTGCGGTGCCCCTCACCGAGGAAACCAGGGGGATGATCGACGCCGCGGCACTGCGGGCGATGAAACACACGGCAACCCTCGTCAACATCGCCCGCGGGCCCATCGTCGACAGCGAAGCGCTGATCATCGCCCTGCGAACCGGCGAGATCGCTGCAGCGGGCATCGATGTCATCGATCCGGAGCCACCTCCACCCGATCACACGCTGCTTCACCTCGAGAACTGCTTCGTGATCCCGCATCTCGGTTCCTCGACGGAACGGACGAGGGCGGCGATGGCCGAGCTGGCGGCACAGAATGTGATCGCCGGTCTTCGTGGTGAGCCGCTACCCGCCGAGGTCCCGCCGCTGAGCTCAGGCGGGGTGGGGAACCACCGCTCGCTCGCCGGCTAGCTGCGACAAAAAGACCCTCTCGCATCCGGAGACCCAAACCGAGATCAAACTCAAGGATGCTTGACCGGGAAGCCCGCGGTCAAGGCTGGTCGGGCAGCCTCTGAATCAGCCAACGGACGAGGATCCACATCCCCGCCCAGACACCGGCCGCCAGGATGACAAGCATCAAGATCGCAAGGGCGGCACTCAGTTGCTCGCTCGAGACGGCGTCGGTTGAGAAGACATACAACACGAATGCGATCGCGGCGAGCAGTCCAGACAGGGGAGGAATCGCGACCCTTTTGTCCGAGCGCCACACCGTGATCCAGTTTTGGAACATTCCTCAGCTCATTCCTTGTCGGGAACCGTCGGTCGCTCGCCGGCTAGCGCTTCGATCTCGTCGGGGTCGACAGGCACAGCCCCCGACAGATTCTCCACACCGCCCTCGGTGACGAGCATGTCATCCTCGATGCGAACACCGATGCCGAGGAACTGTTCGGGCACCGTATGCGAAATGGCAGCTGCCGCCTCCTTGCGCTCGGCGATGATGGACCTGGCTTCGGCTGCGCCCTCGAGATAGGCGAGGTCCCGCTCCTCGTCGGCGTCGAAGGGCTCGTTGTGCAACTCGATGGTGGTCTTGTCTCTCGCCACGTAGATGCCGGGCTCGACGGTGAACGCCATCCCCGGCTCGAGGGGGCGTCCCCTGCCTTCGACTCGATAGGCCCCGGGGTCGTGAACGTCCATACCCAGCCAGTGGCCCGTTCCGTGAAAGAAGAACTCGCGATACCACCCGTAACCAATGGCATCGTCGACCGGGCCCGGTAGCAAACCGAGATCGACCATCCCCGCGGTGAGGGTCCTCACCGCGATGTCGTGCATGTCGGAGTACGGCAACCCCGGCTTGCAGGCGGCGATCACGTCCTCCTGGGCGGCGAGGACGATGTCGTAGACCGCGCGCTGTGGCGGGCTGAACGTCCCATTGACCGGGAAGGTGCGGGTGACGTCGGCAGAGAGGTGACCGATCTCGGCGGCCGCATCGACGAGGAGCAGATCCCCGTCCGCCATCTCACGATCATTCTCCGTGTAGTGGAGGATGCAGGCGTTGTCACCGGATGCGACGATCGAGGGGTACCCCTCGCGTATCGCCCCGTGCGATCGGAAGGAGAACTCCATAGCGCTCTGCACGTCGTGTTCAGAGAGACCCGGCTCTGCGAAGCGGATCGCTTCTGCATGGCCTTCGGCCGAGACCCGGCAGGCTTCGCGCAGGGCGGCGATCTCGTCCTTGCTCTTGATCAGTCGCATCTCGCCGAGCACGGCGGAGGCGTCGCGGATAGCGGTGGGGACCGTGTCACCGGTTCGCAGGTGGTAGCCGCGGGCCTGGCGGGCGGCAGTGAGCACCGTGTCATCGATGGATCTGCCGAGGCTGTACCAGACCGCCTCCCTCCCCCGGAATCGGTCGCGCAACACCTTCGCCAATTCGTCGATGGGATAGGCGGCGTCGGCGCCGTAGTCGGAGATGGCTCCGTCGACTCCCGCTCGCAGCCCGTTCCATGCCTCCATTTCCCGATCCCTTGGTCGAACGAACAAGACGTACCGGTCCTTGTGGGCCGGATCGAACAGCGCCACTGCGTCGGGCTCGGGAAAGCCGGTCAGGAAGAAGAAGTCGGAGGACTGGCGAAACGGGTGGTGAACATCGTCGTTCCTCGCCGTCTCGTTACCACCGGGCACGACGGCGATGTCGTGCCCGATGCGATCCATGAACTCCCGGCGGCGTTGACTGAAGCGATCCATGGGTCTGAGTCTCCAGGGGATTCGCGACAATCGCAAGTCGGCCCGGTCGAAGAGCCACGCCCGTCGCCTTCAAGTCGGGGTGGGCGCCGGCCGTGAGCCCCGGTCAGATCTGACCGGTGGCCGTCGCCTCGGCGACCTGCTCGCGATACGCAGGGTCGCCGTACCGGTCGGGATGGAGCGCTGCTGCGTAATCGGGGAGCCCGGCCCCGGTGGCGTACGCCGCGATGAGTTCCCCCACCACCGGCGCCGCCATGATCCCGAAGCCCGAGAGAGCCCCACACACATAGGAGCCCCTCGGCCCAACCGGGCCGATCAGCGGCAGATTGTCCGTGGTCCTGGTGTAGTAGCCGCCGTCGACGACGCACTGCGGTGGGTCCTCGAGGTAGGCGGCGAGCGCGGGGACCATCGTTGCCAGGCCGCGCAGCACGGTGTCGGCGTACAAGGGATCGGTCGGCAGCGGCCATACCGGCTGTCGCACGTCCCTGGAGTACGCCCAGAGGCCGAGTACCCATTGCGAGTCGACTCCGCCCTCCGGCCGGCAGTGGCATCCCGCAGGCATTTCTGCCAGCAGATCGGTGCGCCCCTGCTCGATGCACAGGGCGCGCTCCTCGTCGCTCAGGTTGAGCCGCTGAGGGTCGGTCCAGATGAGCATCGGGGCGTCTCGTTGGATCGCTCCAAGGGAGTCCCTGAACGCCACCTTCAGGTGCACCTCGTTGTACAGCGGCAGGTCGACGGCGATCATGGCGGCGATACGCTGGGCCATGGGCCCTGCGGCGTTGATGAAGACGTCGGTGGCGATGCGAGCCTCGTTGTCAAAGCGCACACCGGTGACTCGATCCTTGTCCACATCCACTGCGACGACCCGGTCTCGGCGGAGAGCGAGTCCCTGCTCTCTCGCCCGATCCAGCATCCAGGCTCCGAGCTGCTGGGCGCTGAACCAGCCTGCCCTGCGAACATGGGTCGCAGCCCTGGCCGCGTTGGTGAGGTATGGGAATTGTTCTCTCAGGGGCTCAGAGGCGGCGAACACATCGGCACCGTCGAGGTGGCCTGCCCATCCCTCAGGCTGTGGGGTCGGGTATGACGGGTCATCGCTCCGCCCCCGGTGGACGCGAACCGACCCGGCTCCGGCGTCTGAGATCCGAGCGGCTGCGATGACCAGCTGATCCGTAGCCCCACCGGTGACATAGAGGTAGCCGCGCCGGCCCAGATTGAAGGCGTTGCCGCTCTCCTCAGACAGGGTTTCGAGAAGATCGATCGACCGACCCATGAACGACACCATCGAAGGGTCAGGCCACCAGTTCCGGTAGCACTCGGTGGACTTGTCGCTGGTGAGGGTCAGCGGAGGGCGCGGGTCGCAGAGAACCACGTCGCTCATCCCCTGCTGGACCGCCAGGAAGTAGGCGGTGGCGACACCGGCGATGCCCGCACCACAGATGACCGCTCCGGCCGTCGTCGCTGCTGCCATTCCGTTGAGCGTACCGGTCGCAGGTTTGGCTCCGGACCGACGAACTGAGTCAGGTGTCGAGTTCGAGCCGCATCATCGGTTTGTGCGGCGCCCTCCGTTGCACCTCTTGGAACCCGAGTCGCTCGAAGGTCGAGGCCACCCCGGTGTAGATCGACATCGGCGCCTCATCGCGGGTCGTTTCCCACGGGTAACCCTCGAGGGCCGTCGCCCCATGGGCGGCGGCGAACGTCATTGCCGCTTTGATGAGGGTTTCGGTGAGACCGCGCCTGCGGTGCTCCTTGCGGACGACAAAACAGGGCAACGACCACACCCCGGCGATGTCGAGGTCGGTCTTGAAGTGGGTCGATCGCTCGAGGCCCGGCAGGGTGGTTCGTGCCACTACCCGGCACCACGCAACCGGGTCGCCATCGTCGTAGGCGAGCAGGCCGGGCGGAGGGCCGGTATCGACCAACTGGCGCATCAGGTCCTTGTTGGCAGCAGTGCTGCCGCCCTTGGCATTGTCCCGCCACCGCTGGGTCGTCGGCGTCGTCCAGTACATGCACCAGCAGCCGCCGATGCCACCCTTGCCGAGAACGGCACCGAGGTCATCGAAGCGGGCCGCCGTGAGCGGCTCGATGGTGAATCCGTCGAGTTCCATGGACCCGCCGGCCGTCAGAATTCGCGGAGAATGTCGAGGTTCTCGTATTTCGGCTCGCCGTCGATGAGCTCGTTGAGTTTCTGTGACCAATCTTCGGTCTCGGGTCGATCGTTGTTGGCCTCCGCCGACTCCCAGGAGTCAAAATCCGCCTGGAGCACGTAGCGCCCCGGCTTGTCCCGGAATCGGAGCAGACGGCCCCCAAGGAACCCGGGTGCGGTGGTGGAACCGTCGCTCTCCCACTGCTCGATGAGCGACTTCACCGCCTCCTCGTCGGATGCATAGAAAACGATGTGTTGGGTGAACTGCACTGGCGCCTCCTGCTTGCCGACGGCTCACCGTCACCCTACGCCGTCGGTGCCACCACCACACGTTGGGGACCGGGTGGCCCTCGAGTCGCTGTCTTTTGATTTTGCGTGTAGTCCTCGGAGTTGCATGTGGGGCGCGGCCGCGTGTTGGGTTTTGATGCAATATCATCCCCCTGACCCGAGGAGGATCGTGTGGCTGAAAACACGTTGACGTTCATGTTCTCCGACATCCAGGACAGCAGCCGGCTTTGGGACGAGCACGAGGACTGCATGCGCCGGGCGTTGGTGGTGCACAACGAGATCCTGACCGGAGCAGTCGGCAACCACCGTGGGACGATCGTCAAAGACCTTGGTGATGGTTTTATGGCCGTCTTCGACAACGCCCACGATGCCATCGGCGCCGCGCTGGTCACCCAGCAGCGGCTCGCCACCGCCGACTGGGAGGAACCGGTCGGCCCGCTGCGGGTTCGGCTGGGTTTGCACAGCGGCACTGCGGAGGCCCGCGACGGTGACTACTTCGGACCGGAGGTGAACCGGACTGCTCGGCTGGAGGCGTCGGCGCACGGGGGCCAGGTGCTGGTTTCTGAGGCAACCCGGGCGCTGGCACAGCAGGGCCTCGGCGAGGAGGTCGAGCTCCGCGATCTCGGTTACCACACCTTGCGCGGCCTGGCCCGACCCGAGCGGGTCTATCAGCTGGTCGCCCCGGGCCTGCCCGACGAGTTTCCCCCGCCGCGCACCGTCGGCGGGGGCCGTGTCTCTTTCCCCATTTTCGCCACCTCGTTTGTCGGCCGCACCGGCGAGATGTCACGAATCTCGGACCGGCTTTCAGACCCCGACACGCGGGTTATCACTCTGCTCGGTCCGGGTGGGATTGGCAAGACCCGCCTCGCCGTTGAAACGGCCAACCAGATGGCCCCCGGATTCGCCGGCGGTACCGCCTTCGCCGATCTCGTTCGTGTCGCCGACCCGGACGGCATACCTCTGGTGATCGCCCAGGCCTTGGGCGCTCACCCCGAGGGCTCGGCCGATGTGATGGATATCGTCGTCTCCGAGATCTCCGACCCGACGCTGCTGGTGCTGGACAATTTCGAGCATGTGATTGCGGGAAGCCCCGTCGTCGCCGATCTGATCGCTCGATGTCCCGAGCTCACCATGCTGGTTACCAGCCGCACCCCGCTGCGTATCCGTGGCGAGACCATCCACCAGATGGAGCCGCTCAGCGTGGTGTCGGGTGATGCGGCGGTCCCCCCCGCCGTCGACCTGTTCGTCGACCGCGCCGCGGCCAACGGGGTCCAAATCGATCTCGACGGACCTGATCGGGATGCGGTGTATTCGATCTGCCGTCGCCTCGACGGCCTGCCACTGGCCATCGAGCTGGTCGCAGCCAGGGTGAGGCTGCTCAACGTCGTCGAGCTGGATCGACGCCTCGGCGAGTCGCTTTCTGTGTTGGGCTCCGGTGCCGCCGACTTGCCCGAGCGCCAGCAAACGATCCAATCGACCATCGATTGGAGTATCGACACCCTCACCCCCGATCAGCGGACCCTGTTCAACCGGCTTTCCGTGTTCCCTGCCGGGGCGACGCTTGCCCAGGTGGAGCACGTGGCCGCCGTCGGGCTGGAAGGCGATGCCCTGGATCTGCTATCGGCACTCGTCGACCACTCGCTGGTCACCGTGGCGATCGATCTCCCCGGTGACACCCGGTTTCGCCAGCTCACCGTGCTCCGCGACTACGCCGCCGAACATCTGCAAGAAGCCGATGAGGTCGACCTGACCATGTCGCGGCTGGTAGACCACTATTCGGACACCGGCGCGGCATTGGGCGAGGCCCTGGACGGCGGCGGCTCCGCCTTCGACGGCCTCGAAACCGACTATCCCAACCTGTCCATCGCTTTGGAGTGGAGCCTCTCGGCGGGTCGGGCCCAGGAGATGGCCAGGGTGGCCTTTGCGATATGGCCGGTCTGGTTCAACGGTGATCGTTTTCGGGAGGCGGCCGGCTGGGTGGAGCGGGCGAGGCAGGCGGCTTCATCGGCCGAGCTCGACTGGCTGAGCGGGTTCCTGGGTTTCCAGACCGGTGATTTCGAGTCCGCCTCCGTCCACCTCCACCGGGCACTCAGCGCATTCGAGGCCGCCGGCGACACCGGTGGTGTGGCCCTCTCCCGTGTTTTTGCCGGGGGCATGGTTCCCGATCCGGCCGAAGGGAAGACGATGCTGAACGAGGCGCTTGTCTACTTCGAAGAGCATGACCGGCATATCGCCCGCTTCGTTGGCATGTTGTTCCTGTCGGTACGGGAGGCCGAAGTCGGCGGCTTCGAGAGGGCGCTCGCGCTGCGGTTGGAGCTACTCGGCGACCCCACCTTGATGAGCATCGACATCCTGACCGCGTGGGCCCACTGGAACATCGCGGTCACGCTCCTCGCCCTGGAGAGAACGGCAGAGGCGGCCGATCACGGGACATTGACGCTCAAGACGATGAGCGAGATGCGGTATCAGGAGGGAATCGCATCGGTCGGCGAGGTCCTCGCCGTTGTCGAGACGAGACGGGGCAGGCCGGAGAAGTCCGTTCTGATCCACGGCGGTTGCGCTGCGGTCTGGGACCGGCTCGGCATCGTGCCCTGGTTCGAGATCCTCCCTCTCATCGAAGAGGCAATGGCTGCGGCACGCGAGCAACTCGGGGACGCCGAGTACGAACGACTCCTCACCGAAGGTCGCTCCCTCTCTATCGACGGGCTCGTCGAGCTGATGGAATCGGTCTGAGCCGACCTCGACGGCATCTCTCGCCCGCTCGCAGCTCGGGAATGCGTAATACGTGGTACGGGAAGGAAGTGGCCCCAACTGGACAGAACACGAACCGTTAGGACGATCCACAAGACTACGAGTTGCGGAGCAACTCGCAAGGAACGCCAAAGGCGTTCCCGTGGGCCCGGTGGGACTCGAACCCACACACTTCGGATTAAAAGTCCGCTGCTCTGCCATTGGAGCTACAGGCCCTAAACGCCGAGGATAGTGACGGGTCCAGGTTCGGGAACAGAGACCCGATGGAAGACTCAGATCGGCAGCGTATGCACCGCGTCGCTGGCCACGTTGTAGATGACACCGGTCACCGTTCCTGTGATCAGAGGGTGGTTCCGTAGAGTCGCAACTCCGCGCCCAAGTTCTGCGTGGACCTCGTCAAAACTCCCCAGGGGGAAGTCAACCTGGGCGCCAAGCTCCTCGTGTGCCGCGGCGGCTATGGCCCCCTCGTCTGCGCCCTCCATCCCGCAGTCGGTGTGCATCAAGACCATGATCTTGTTGGTGCCCAATTGGCGCTGAGAGACGAACACGGACCGGATCACGTCCTCGGTGACAACCCCACCCGCATTTCGGATCACGTTGATCTCACCGGGCCCGGCTCGCAAGATCCTCCACGGGTCGACCCTGGCGTCCATACAAGTCACCACAGCCAACCGTCGCGTTGGACTGATTTCCGGTGCATTCAGCGCGGCCTGCGCCGCCCTGACCATATCGCTGCTCGAAGTCATGGCCCGCTCAGGGTACCAAGTTCGGATGGGCCGGGTCAGCGCCACCCTGAGCACCGCGGGATGCGATAGCGTCGAGGCATGATCAGGTTCGGGACCTCAGGCCTCCCGCCCGATGGGGACGACGCTGCGTTCCTCGACGGCATCGTCGAACGCGGCCACGAGGCGTACGAATTGTCCTTCGTCCACGGCTTTCCCTGGAAAGAGAGGCGCTGCAGGACGTTCGGCGAACTGGCAGCGCAGCGGGGCATCGCCCTCTCCGTCCACGCCCCCTATTTTGCGATCCTCACCGTCGAGGACCCAGAGAAGCGCAGGCAGACCCTGGCCGGGCTCGAGCACACCATGAAGCTGGGCAAAGCCCTCGGCGCCCACACCATCGTTGCCCATACCGGCCATGTCGGGGGACGCGAGCCCGATGACCTCCACGACCTCGTTGCCGACGGGCTGTCGATGATCGAGCCCAAGGTTCGCGACCTCGGAGTCGCCCTCGGCCTCGAGACCTCAGGGACGGACCGGGCGTTTGGCTCGCTGGGGGACATCGCCCTCATCGCCAAGGAGTTCTCCTTCGTCCGACCGGTGATCGACTGGGCTCATGTGCATGCCAAATCGGGAGGCGGGTTGACCACTCAGCAGGCATTTGCCTCGGTGATCGACTTCCTTCGCTCCGAGTTTCCCGGTTGGGCGATCGACCCGTTGCACACCCAGTTCACCGACAACCAGATCGGACCGTCGGGAGAGATCCGCCATCTGCCCTACGGGGAAGGATCGTTGCGCGCCGAGCCGCTGGCGGCGGCGGCCACCGAGGCCGGGCTGCGCATGATCGTCATCTCGGAGGCCAAGGAGGAGTTGAGCCACGACGCCATCCGGGAGGCACTCATCGAGGGCGAGCGGCAAGCTGTGCCGTCCGAGCACAGCAACGGCGAGCCGGTCGCCTCCGGTCTGGTGCACTTCCCCGAGTCGGTCGTGGCTACGCCTACCGGAGATGGGGCTGTGGTCATCAGCCTGGAGCGACACGTTGCCCTCACCAACGTTGGCAAGGTTCTTTTCCCCGACGATGGCTACACCAAGGGCGACCTGGTGACCTACTACGCATCGATTGCCCCGCTGTTGCTGCCGCACCTCGCGGACCGGGCGCTGTCGATGTCCCGGTACCCCAACGGGATCTATCAGGATTCGTTCTACGAAAAGCAACGCCCGTCGCACACGCCTGACTGGGTTGTCTCCGTCCCGATCCACTCCTCACACCGGGGAGAGCCGATCGACTTCATCAGCGCCACCGACACGGAGACCCTTGTCTGGCTGGCCAACATGGCCGCCATCGAGATGCACCCCTGGTTGTCGAGAGCCGACAATGTGCGCAATCCCGACTTTGCCGTGTTCGATCTCGACCCGCAGGAGGGGGCGACCTGGCAGCAGGTGGTCTACGTCGCCGGTTTGGTCAACGTGTTGCTGGAGCGGCTCGGCCTTGCCGGGTACCCGAAGACGTCGGGCGCTACCGGGGTTCATATCTACGTCCCGATCGAGGCCGACTACACCTATCGAAGGGTCAGGCGATTTGTCGAGGCCATCGGCAAGCTGATCGTCGCCGCCGATGCCGACGTCGCCACCATGGAATGGGATAGAGAAAAGCGCGGTGCCAGGGTCTTCATCGACCACAATCAGAACGTCGGGGGCAAGACACAGGCATCGGTGTACTCGGTGCGGCCCCGGGAAGCCGCCACCGTGTCGATGCCGGTGCTGTGGCAGGAACTCGATGAGGTAGTGCCAGAGGACTTCACCATGGTCACGATCTGGGATCGACTCCGTCAGCGCGGCGACCTGTTCGCCCCTGTGTTGCGCGGTGGCCAGACCCTGGAGGGCGCAGAGGCGGCGCTCGGGTTGAGCGGCGACGCGTGAGGTACGTGCCATGAAGCTGTACCTCATCGACGGGACCTACGAGCTGTTCCGCTCGCATTTCGGAGCACCCCCTCGCCAGGCCCCCGACGGGATGGAGGTAGGCGCCACTGCCGGGATCATCGCCTCGACGCTGGCCCTGCTCACCGAGCCCGGGCTCACCCACGTCGCCGCCGCCTTCGATTCGGTGATCGAGTCGTTCCGCAACGAGGTCTATCCGCCGTACAAGGATGGCACAGGGATCGAGCAGGACCTGCTCGATCAGTTTCCGCTCGCCGAGCGCGCAATGCGGGCCATCGGCGTGACGGTGTGGTCCATGTACGACTACGAGGCCGACGATGCCCTGGCTACCGGAGCTCGCCGCTGGGTGGACGATGTCGACGAAGTGGTCGTCATGACTCCGGACAAGGACTTGTCCCAGGTATACGACGACCCGCGGATCCGTGGTTACGACCGGCGCAAGGGATCGTTCATCGACCGCGACGCGGTGATCGAGAAATTCGGGGTCGAGCCGGCGTCGATCCCGGATTGGCTGGGTCTGGTCGGCGATGCGGCGGACGCGCTACCCGGGCTCCCCGGATGGGGGGCGAAGTCGAGCGCCACCATCCTCGCTCGTTACGGCCATCTTGAGCACATCCCACTCGACGTCTCGCTGTGGGACGTCAAGGTGCGCGGTGCCGACAAGCTGGCGGCGACGCTGGTCGAGCACATGGGCGAGGCTCTGCTGTATCGGTACCTGGCGCTGCTGCGGACCGACGTGCCCCTTCCCGATTCGCTTGGCGATCTGGAGTGGAAGGGTGTGCCCCGCCAACGCTACGAGTCCCTGTGTGACGAGCTCGGTTTCGGCGGCCTGAAAGAGCGTCCCCACCGCTGGGAATGAGCCATCACAGGCGTCTACTCCTCCGCCCTGGCAAAAACGAGCTGTCGCACCCCCTCGTCGTCCAACAGCTCCAGGGTGGAGGCATCGATCTGATAGGTCGTAACCACGCCGAGCAGCTCGAGGTATCTGGCCTCTTGTTCCATGACTCCCTCTCGATCACAGGTTTTCTTGACACCGATGGGGGGACCGATCTCGATGCGGTCGGTGTCGGTCGTCCAGGTCGCCCGATACGTGTTGCAGCCCGATGACCCGGCGAGGGTGCCGTCCTCGTTGAACGTGGCGGTGACCTGGGTGTCGGCAACGACACTCGCCACCGACTCCCTGCCGCTATTGAGGCCGGTCAGGTGCCACGATGCGTCGCTGAGTGTTGTCGGTACCGCCTCGAATAGTAGGACGACGCTGTTCCCCGATCGCATCTCCAGGGTCGACCCGGCAATCGCATACGAGTCCGCTGATTCCAGCGCCTCGAGGAATGCTTGCTCTTGATCCATCACCGCATCCAGGCACGCCATGAGCGTTGTGGCCATCTCGCCGAGCCGGATCGCCGTCCCCGTTGCGTCACAGGGGCCGAAAAAGCGGTTGCAACCGGCGTCCCCGCTCACCCGATCATCCTCGAAGCGGATGTGAGGTCTCGTCCCCTCGACCACGGGAATCGGATCACCGTCTCCGTAGGCGATCGCCGTCGCCTGCCACGGGTTGTCCCCCAACTGCAGTGGCGCGGCCACCGTGCTCCTTCCTGATCCTGTGGCTCAGTATCGCACCGGTGCAGGGCGGTCGCTCGTGCATTGGCGCGGTTCCGGGGCCCGTGGTTACCTGTTGGCGCAGAAAGGAGGGCGATGACGGCGGTGTCGGTGAGCGGTCTGGTCATGAACTACGGCGAGTTTGAGGCGGTTGGCGGGATCGACCTTGCCATCGAGGAGGGTGAGGTCTTCGCCATTCTCGGGCCAAACGGAGCCGGCAAGACCACCATTGTTGAGATCCTCGAGGGATACAGGAAGCGCACGGCGGGTGAGGTCGATGTGCTCGGTTTCGACCCCGAGTCCAACGAGCGCGACTTCAAAGAGCGGATCGGCATCGTCCTTCAGGAATCTTCATTGGAGCGCGAGCTCACCGTCGCCGAGACCATCGAAACCTACGGGAGGTACTACCCCAAGCACCTGGAGACCGACGAGCTGATCCAGATCGTCGGTCTCGAAGAGAAGGCAGACGCCAGGGTCAAGACCCTCTCCGGAGGACAGAAACGACGGCTGGAGGTCGCCCTCGGCATCGTCGGCGATCCCGATCTCGTGTTTCTCGATGAGCCAACCACAGGCTTCGATCCCGCGGCGAGAAGACAGGCATGGGAGATGATCCGCAACCTCAGCCGGCTCGGGAAGTCGATTCTGCTCACCACGCATTACATGGACGAGGCGCAGAACCTCGCCGACCGCCTCGTCGTCATCGACCAGGGCAAGATCGTCGCCGAGGGGGCTCCGGACACGATCGGTGGGCGCGGCTCTGCCAGGACCACGATTCGGTTCGAGGCCGGGGCGCTTCCGGTCGACACCATGCCACTCAGCCACGTTGTGGTCCAAGGCATCGTCGAGGTATCGACAGAGGACCCGACCCGTGACCTCCATGCCCTCACCGCTTGGGCCGTCGCCGGTCGCCATACCCTCGAGGACTTGACCGTCACAAGGCCGTCCCTCGAAGACGCCTATCTCGAGTTAACCAACGAGGGCCTGGAGGGATGATGGCTGTTCGTGGGCATGACTCGAACTAGGAACCCGCACAGACCCCCGGCGTTTTCGCTGCTAATGCATCAGATGCGGCACGAGTGGCGCATCTTCTGGAGAACTCCGATCTCGGCATTCTTCACCATTGTTTTCCCGCTGTTGATCTTCGTGGTCTTTGCCCTGGTGTTCGGCAACGAGCAGATCGAGGAGCTCGGGATCAGCACCGCACAGTTCTATGCGCCGGCGCTCGCCGTCTTCTCTGCAGTCTCTGCGACCTACACCAACATCGCGATTTCGACGGCGTACCAGCGAGATGAGGGCATCCTGAAACGAGTCCGCGGTACCCCG
Source organism: Acidimicrobiia bacterium (assembly GCA_036985755.1). GTDB lineage: Bacteria > Actinomycetota > Acidimicrobiia > Spongiisociales > UBA5794 > JACZST01. The sequence continues at coordinate 44,238 of BTQG01000007.1, forward strand.
CTGCCGTCGTGGATCTTTCTCGGCGGAAAGATCGCGGCCGCCATCGCCGTCGCCGTCATCGGCACCGTGATCATGCTTGCTGTAGGCGCCGTGTTCTTTGATGTTCAGGTGTACGCCGACTCCGTCATCCCGCTGCTGCTGACCTTCTTCGTCGGCGTCGCCACCTTTGGCGCACTTGGCCTGCTGGTGGCGGCGATAGCGCCGGGTAGAAACGCCGCGAACGCGATCGTCCAGGCGACCTTGCTCCCGCTGGCGTTCATCTCTGGCATTTTCCTCGTCCCCGGGGAGAGCACGCCCGACTGGTTGAACGCCATTGCCAGCTTCTTCCCGCTGAAACACTTCGCTGAACCGTTTACCGCCGCCTTCAGCCCCATCGGCGATCACGGCGTCCACTGGGCCGATCTCTCCTACATGGCCCTGTGGGGAGTCGTCGCCCTTGGCGCAGCAATCCGCTGGTTCACCTGGGAGCCTCCGACCGGCACGACGACCCGTCGCCGGCGAAGGAAAACGACGACAGCGGCGCGGTGAGTTGGAGACGCGTTAGGTCTCAGAGGCGACGCCCAGCAGCCGGTCCCGCCTCAGCTTCTTGGCACCCCTAGCGATGAGCAGCAAGGCGACCACCCAGGCAATGGCGCCGATCCAAAAGCCGGAGGCGCCGGGCGAAGCGACGACCCCGGCGGCGACGCCATAGGAAACGATGATGATGGGCAAGGTCACCAGGCTCGACGCCTGCTGAGCCGCCGCCGCCGAGCGCACCCGGGCCGACAGGCGGAGGATCATCGACAGGGCTATGGCGATGAAGGGAGGGATCACCCACAAGATCAGCACCAGCCATCCCCTGGTGGGGAAGAACCAGCCGCCGAGCGACGGCCCGACGGTCAAGTTGACAACGACCGCGTACAGAGAGAAGCCGATAAACGTTGCCAGGTACCCCGGAATGAGGCTGGCGATCAACTTGCCGACGTAGATCTCGGTTGTCTTCAGCGGGCTATGGGCAAGGAACTCCCCGGTGCCGCGCTCCCGCTCGCCGACGATGGCGTTTGAGCCGACGGCGGCGGAGATCGTGAGCGGGACGATGATGGCGATCGGAGCAAGCAGGAACACGGCGACGACATACGAGGCTCGGGCCGTCGGTGTGTCGCCGGCGACGGCTCGGCTGACCGAATCGGGCAGCTGGCCGACGATCTGGGTCACCTGATCAACGAACGGGGTTTGTTCGAGTGAACCGATCATCGACAACGAGAAGAACGGGATGATGACAAAGAACAAACCCGCCATCAGCATCAGTGGGATCCAATAGTCCTTGCTCTTGAACAGCCGCTTCAGATCGGCCCCCGCCATCGCCGCAACGTGTCCCCAGTTCATACGTCTTGGTCCCGGTGGCTGCGCTGCATCTCGAAGTACAGCTCCTCGAGGGTCGGGACGAGCGGCTCGACCCTGGTGAGTCGAGCGCCACCCTCGACGAGGCCGGCGACGAGATCGGGGAGTCGGTCCAGATCCTTCAACGTGGCTTGAATACCGCCGTTCCATGTGACGTCGATGACCCCGTCGAAGTCGGCGAGCTGATTGAGCGATTGGCGGTTCTCTGCGTCGAAGATGATGATCGGATCCGGCATGTACCGACTGGCGAGCTCCCTGGGTGGCCCTGCCGCCCTGGAGTGACCCTCGCTGATGAGCACAACGTGGTCGGCGATCCCTTCCGCTTCATGGAGCAGATGCGTGCACAACACGATCGACCGCCCCCTGGATGCCAGCTCGGCAATGAGGTTGAGCACGCTGCGTGCCGACTCGGGGTCGAGACCGGCGGTCGGCTCATCGAGGAGGAGGACCTCCGGATCGTGAATCACCGCCCGGGCCATGGCCAACCGTGTCCGCATGCCGGTCGAATAGCCGCCGACTTCTTGGTCGAGCGCATCCTCGATGGCGAAGCGCTCGGCGGCGTCGTATGCGGAAGCATCGGTGGCGGAAAAGATCCTGGCGGCGAACTGGAGGTTCTCCCAACCGGTGAGCTGGTCGTAGAACGCAGGTTTGGGAGGGACCACACCGGTACGGCGGCGCACCTCGTCGCCGTCGATCTTCGGGTGGAGGCCGAGTACTTCGATGTTGCCGCGATCGGCAAGCAGCGCCCCGGTGGTGAGCCGGACGGTGGTCGTCTTGCCCGCACCGTTTGGCCCGAGCAGCACCGTCACCGCACCCGTGGGCGCGACGAAGTCGAGCGATTCCACGGCGCGTATCCGACCAAAGGTCTTGGTGACCGCGCTGAAGCGGATGGCAGCATCCATCTCCGAACTCATCGGTCAGACGGTACCGAACCTGAATATCTAAGCGGCCGGTACCGGACCTGCCAAACCCTTGGCCCGCAGGGTCGCCCGAACCCAGGGTTCCCAGGGGGATATATGCACCTGGGAACCCTGGGTTCCCAGGGCGGGCTTAGGATGACCCGCATGTGCGGGCGATTCGTCCAGACGCAGAATCCCGAGACGTACGCCACGTATTTCTCGGTCGA
>BTQG01000008.1:0-45725 GCA_036985755.1 Acidimicrobiia bacterium
GCAGCGCTGGAGGGCACCCGGCTCCACGTCGAATTCGTATCGGTGGTCGCCGATCGTCACCACGGCCGTGTTGCCGGTGCCGGAGGCCGAGCTGCCGTCGCCCGAGCCCGGGTTCTGGGCGAGAGTCGTATCCGGAGCGTCGGCAGCCTCGGCTGTGCTGTCGTTTGAAGTCGCCACGGTGGTTGTGGGATCGTCCGAGCCCGAGCCGTCATCGCTCCCGCAAGCAGCGAGCACCAACACCAGCACAAGCAGCGAGCCGAGACCGTATACCTTCCTCATCGTGTGCTCCTTTGGTTAGGCCCTCAATGGTTCGAGAGCATAGGTGTGGGTGTCCTACGCCTGCTTGCCGTGCTGAACGGTGACATGTGCCACAAACCACGGCCGAGCGGGAGTGATGCTTTCAGCCTGGCGAGTGAAATGCTCAGCAGACTCCTAGCCTCGAAACGGTGAAACGCTATGCCTTCCTCAGATCCCCGGTCTGGATCGCCGGCATCATCATTGCTCTGGTCACCGTTGTCGTCTTCGTCAACCTCGGGAGGTGGCAGCTTCGCCGGCTCGACGAGCGTCAGGCGATCAATGCCACCATCGAGGCGAGAAGCACGGCAGAGCCCGTGCAGCTCGAGGAAGCCATAGCCACCTACGGCGCCGACTCCGAGGCCCTTGCCTACCGCCGAGTGTTGGTGGCAGGCGACTACGACCTGCCCGAAGAAGTACTCGTGCTCGTCACCACCCTCAACGGACGCTCCGGCCATGACGTGCTCACCCCGATTCGCGGCGCCGGTTTCACGCTCGCCGTCGATAGGGGGTGGGTTCCAATCGATACCGAAGGTCCTCCGGTCGTCGGCGCCGCGCCACCCACCGGGCCCGTCGTGGTTGTCGGGATGCTGCTGGAGGGGCAGACCTTTCGCGCCCTTGGCATACCGGAAGCCGACGGGTCCTACCAGCGGATCGGCCGCATCGATCTCGACGTGCTGGCGGGTCAGTGGGGAAGTGACCTGCTGCCGGTGTACCTGCTGCTCGAAAAGCAGGCACCGGCAGGTGGTGATCTGCCGCTGCTGCGACCACCCCCCGAGCCAAGCGAAGGCCCCCACCTCGGCTATGCCGTTCAGTGGTTCATCTTCGCCGTGATCGTTGCCGTTGGGTTCCCGGCGCTCGTCTATCGCACCGGACGCTGAGCGACCACCACCGCGACCGGCCATTCGGTGGAGCCGTGGCCGTGGGGGAGCGTGAGCACCTCTGCGCGGGAGATCTCGAAGCCGTCGAAGGGGGAGACCAGCTCGTCGAGACTCACGAGATCTTCGGGCGGCCAAGGCGTGTCGGCGGACTCATCGAACTCGCACACATAGGCCGTTCCACCGGGGGCGACCGCGGCGACTGCCATCGCCAGGATTGCGTCGCGTCGGTTTCCCAGCGCATAGGTCGAGATCACCAGATCGAAAACGCCCTCCGGCTGCCAGAACCGGGCATCGGCGACCTCGAAGCGGATACCGGCCGGTGCGTCCTCACGGGCTCTGGCGATCGCGGTGGGTGCGATGTCGATGCCGAGCACCGACCAGCCACGCTCGGCCAGCCACCGGCTGTTCTGTCCCTCGCCGCAGCCGACATCGAGCGCGGTGCCCGGTTGGAAGCCGGCGGCGACCTCGGGGAGAAGCACGTCGACGGGCGTCTCGCCCGGTCCTTCGGCGTAGATCTCCTCCCAATACTCGGGGGTCTCGTGGCCGTGCTCGCCTTCGCCCATCGTCAGCTCTGGCCGTCCTTCCAGGTCTTCTTGGCTGAGGAAATTGCGGTCCCTCCCAACCGGTATGGGCCGGATTTCGGTTCGAACAGCCGGCCTCGCACGGTCCTCGTCTACTTTTTTGCCCAGGTGATCGCGTGAAACGGGTTGATTTCGACGACTCCTGTTTCGGCGAAGCCGTGGCGGTCGTAGAGATCGAGGTAGTAGCTCACCGAGAGCAGTTGGTCATCGATCAACGCTTCGAAGAACTGGATGCCCGACATGACCCGACCAGGCACGGTTTTCAGGCCTTCTCCCGACTCTGGGAACGGGAAGTCGGAGTTGAGGAAGTAACCGCCGGGTTGCAGAGCCCGATAGACGGCTGCGGTCACGGTGTCTATGTCGCGGCATTCGTGCATTGACACGTTGATTGTTATCGCGTCGAACGCCTCTTCGTCGTTGAGATCTTCCATTGCGGAGTTGATGAGATGGACTCTGCTGCCCATCCCGGCGTCGTCGACGCGCTCCTGGGCGGATCTCAACGAGTGAGCGTCACCATCCAGGCCCACAAGATCGAGGTTGGGATACTCGGTGCCGAGACGCACCAGGCCGATTCCGGTCCCACACGCCAACTCGAGAGCCTTGGCCCCGGCGGCGAGCCGGTCCGCTGCGCCCGGAACCTGAGAGACACCGCCGGGTATGAACCGGGTGTTGAAGGCTCCGCCGGTCTCGCCAACAGCGGCGATCCAGGCGGGGCTGGTCTGGTCCCACCAGATCCGCTCACCGGACGCGAATTTCTCGGCGAACGTGTCGAATATCTCGGGCTCGGTCAGCACTTTGAACATACCGCCGACGTATCCGGGCGAGCTCTGGTCGAGGAGCAATTCCTCGATGTGGCGAGCCAGGGTGTATGCACCGGCGTCGTGACCCTCCAGCACGCCTGCGGCGAACGCCGAGCGGCACCATACTTCCGTATACAGTTTGTCCATTGCCGCCGCCTGGGCGAGGTCAGAGGAACTGATCGGGCCTTGTTCAGCGATGAGCTCGAAGAGCCCATGATCGAGGCCCATTCGGATGGTCCTCGTTGCGACGTACCCGGCTGCGTTGCTCAACAACGCCCCGGCTTGTTCTCGCGGCTCCATGTCTCTCCCTCCGGGCGATAGCTGTACGGGCCTATGCGGCGTAGACGTCTACTTGCCGGACGCCTTCCATGCCTTCTTGCGCTCTTTCAGTTCGGTCAGGTCCTCGGGCTTCTCGATGTCGGCAATCGAAGGCCAGTCGGGCAGGTACTGCTCGTACCCGCTTGGCTGGACCTGGAACTGGTTGGCGAGGACTCCGATGGTGAGCCTGGCCTTGTACTCACCGAAACCCGGGACGGCGACCAGGTTGGCGAGAAGCTCATCGCCAGACGAGGCCTCTGTCCACAGTGACGAAGCGTCGCCGCCGTTCTCGTCCACGACGTATTGCGCCACGCTCTGGACGCGTTTTGCCATGTTGGCAGGGAAGCGGTGGAGCGCAGGACGTTCGCGGAACACGGCTTCGAGCGCGTCAGGGTCCATCTCGGCGATGGACACCGGGTCGAGGGAATCACCGAGCCGCTGCTTCAGCACATACGGGCCGGCGAAGGCCTTTTGTGTAGGAACTTGCTGATAGAGCGTCAAGCCAACGACGAGAGCGAACGGGTCCTCTGCGATGAGGGCATTCGCCTCGGGTTCGGTTGTGAAATAGATGTCCGGCATTCGGGGAAGATACCGCAGTCAGCGGACATCCGAGACGGCGCGAAAAGGCGCGGCCTCCGGATTCTGTCCCTGAAGCTTCTCCCTGGCGGGTCTGTTCGTTGATGGTCATCGGCTCAGCCCCGCCAGGAGAGTTAGAGAAACCTGTGACCCAACGAGCGAAATGATCGGTACGACTCCGGAGTCGGAGTCGAGCGGTACGACCTCTCCGATGTGGATGCGATTTCGCTGCGTTCCTCTGGCCGTTTTGTCCGTTGCAGGACGGCAATCGGAAGACGTTTTGCCACGACATCAGACACTTTGAGGTACAGCTCGTGGTGTGTCTCGTTTGGCTCGATAGCTATCAAGCTCTGATCGAGAATCGAGCCGGTATCGATGCCCTCATCGATCTCATGGATCGTGATGCCCGTTGATTGCAATCCCTCGGCCATTGCCCAGAAGACCGGGTTCTTGCCCGCCAGGGCAGGTAGAAGTGAGGGATGCACATTGATGGTTCCAAGTCGCGGTGCCGAGAAGGTCTCCGGGTCGAGGATCTCTCCGTAGAAGAGGCTGATCAGCATGTCGACACCCAGGTCGTGAATTGTGGTTCGAAACTCCTTGGAGTTCGCCGTTGACATGCTGAGACGGTCGAGTCCCATTGCCTCCAGATCGCCGATCAGGGGCATTTCCAGGTCCACGGCTGCTACGTCTGAGCGGAGCTCGGCCTTGCGTTGGCGTCGGAGTCGCGACAGTGCGCCTGCTCGATCGATCGTGTAGCGAGGGCCCGAAACGTTCAGAGCGTTGCGCAGGCGGCTCGCGATGGGATCGCCTGGCTCCCTGGTCCACACGCCTACGACGTCATGATCCTCCCGAAGCGACGACCTGGCCAAGATTCTCGGTGCGTAGAACGATCCCTCATCGATGATGACTCCGAGTCTCACGACGAATCGTCTTCCCTCTCGGCCAGATCTGGGCTGGCCTCGCCAGCGCTCGATCGACCCCGCAGCGCGGATGGGCCACGAAACACGGCTGCCGACATCGCCATCCAACTGGCCGGGACGCTCTCGGTGGAGCCCCAGCCCACGAGTAAGACAAACGCGTCCGGCATGTGGTCTCCACAGGTTGCTCTTTCCCGTATCGTACGCGCCGACACCGAGGAGGGTGCCCATGACCGAGCGAATCTATTCGACCGACGCCTACGCCAGGACGATGGGCGCCGTTGTTCTCGAATCGGACCGCGACGACGGGCGGGTGCTTCTCGACCGGACCGTCTTCTATCCCGGCGGTGGAGGACAGCCCCATGATGTCGGAGACCTCGTGATCGGCGATGACCGGCTTCCCGTGACCCGGGTAGCCCAGGACCTCAAAGGTGTCTGGCACTGGGTGGAGGGGGCGCTTCCCGGCGCGGGCACGACGCTGGTCGGCGAGGTGGATTGGGATCGTCGCTACGAGTTGATGCGCACCCACACTGCGATGCATGCCATGTGTGGCGTGGTATGGCATCGATTCCACAGCCCTGTCACCGGTGGGAACATGAAGCCGGGGGAGGGGCGCCTCGACTTCGAGATCCCAGAGTGGGACCCTGATGACCGGCAACCGATCGAGGATGAGCTCAACCGGCAGCTGGCTCAAGGGCGTGACGTGGAGGTCAGCTTCCTGCCCCGCGCCGAGGCCGACGCCGACCCCAGTCTGATCCGGACCAAGGTCAACCTGCTGCCGCCGTCATTGACCGAGGTCAGGGTCATCGACATCGTCGGGCTCGACCGCCAGGCAGACGGCGGCACCCATGTTGGCTCGACGTCTGAGGTCGGCGGTATCCGGATCACAAAGACCGAATCCAAGGGCCGGGGCTTCCGCCGCATTCGATTCGACCTGGTGTGAGCGTCACCGGTCTCCGGCCCGAGCAGGTCGCGGCTGGTCGTGCCCGTGGCGGGCCCCCGACCCAACACCCCCGGTAGGCGCGGGATGGTCGAACGTCTCAGCCACTTCGCTGGTTTCCGAACTCGACCATGAATTCGTCCAGGGACTTGCGGGTGAGGTTGGGCACCTCGGTCCCCTCGGCTGGATAACCAACGGGAAATAGGATGAACGGGCGCTCGTTGGGTGGCCGGTCCAGCAGCCGGGTGAGGAACGCCATCGGGCTCGGGGTGTGGGCAAGGGTCACCAGCCCGATGCGGTGCAGCGCGGCGATGAACAGCCCGCAGGCGATGCCAACGGATTCCTTGACGTAGAAGTTGTGCAATCGGTCGCCGTGTTCGGTGGTGCCGTACCGTTGCTCGAAGACGACGACGAGCCACGGCGCGGTCTCCAGGAACGGTTTCGTCCAGTCGGTGCCGAGCGGCTCGAGGGCCCGGCGCCACTCCTCGGGTAGGCGGCCCCCTTCGTAGTTCTCTCGTTCTTCGTTCTCGGCGGCGATACGGATGTCGTGTTTGGTGTCGGCGGCTCCAACCAGCACAAACGTCCACGGTTGCCGGTGAGCCCCGGACGGGGCTGTGGAGGCGGCTCGGATCGCATATACGACCGCGTCGCGGGGCACCGCCTCATCGGAGAAGGTGCGAACCGAGCGGCGGGTGTCCATCTCCTCGTACACAGCCCTGGCCGCGGCCACGATGTCGGTTGGCCGGAGTGGGGGCACGAACGGTATCGGCTCGTAGCGTTGCATGGCGCTCATTGTCGTGGTGGCGTCGGCGTCTCGACAAATGTCGCCCATGTGACAGAGCGAGCACGTCAATCGATAGGATATCGTTAGCTGACCGTGCGCAGATCGTTCCTAACGCTCATTGTCGGGCTCGCCGTGGTGGCCGCTGCGTGCACTTCGACGCCATCGGGGTCGGGGACCGATGAGGCACCGCAGGGAGACCCGGCGCCGACGGCTTCTTTTGTCATGTTCGATGGATCCACCGCAACGCTGGCCGATTACCAGGGTCGACCGGTTGTGGTCAATTTCTGGGCTTCCTGGTGTCCGTCTTGCGTCGCAGAGATGTCGGCGGCGTTCAAGCCGGCACAAGAACAGCTCGGCGATCAGGTAGCGTTCCTCGGCATGAATCTGCAGGACGATCGCGAGCGGGCGCTCAGCCTCGTGGAAGAGACCGGGGTTCTCTTCGACCTCGGGGAAGACCAGACCGGTGAGCTGTATCTCGAGTTCGGCGGGATCGGCATGCCGTTCACCGCCTTCATCGATGCCGAGGGGAACGTCGTCAAGGACCACAACGGTCCGCTTTCCGAACAGCAACTCGTGGAGCTGATCCAGGAAACACTGCTGCCGTGATCGAGGCTCCAATCGCTCTGGCGTTTGCCGCCGGTCTCGTGGCGACGGTCAACCCATGTGGGTTCGCCATGCTGCCCGCATACCTGTCGTATTTCATCGGAATCGAGGACCACAGCGGAAGGGCTGCGCCCGCTCGAAGCGCTCTGACCGTGGGTGCGGTGGTGTCATCCGGGTTTATCTTCGTGTTCGGCGTGGCCGGGGTGCTCATCACGCTCGGACTGCGGTTCGTGATCGATCTCATCCCATGGTTTGCCATCGTGGTCGGTTTCGGCGTCATCGGCCTCGGTATCGCCATGCTCTTTGGCTACCAACTGAGTGTTGGGCTTCCCAAGGCGAAACGAGCAAGAACCGACAAGGGGTACCGCTCGGTATTCGCTTTTGGTGTGTCCTACGCCGTGGCATCGCTCTCGTGCACTCTTCCCGTGTTCTTGACCGTGGTAGCGACTCAGGTGACTCGCGGGTCATTCGTCGGGGGCATCGCTACCTTCCTCGCCTACGGCGCGGGAATGTCCCTGGTCCTGGTCGGTGTGACTGTTGCTCTCGCCTTCGGAAAACAAGGGCTCGTTGCCCAGCTGAAGAGCAGCATGAAGTACATCGGGAAGGTATCGGGTGCGCTGCTGATTCTCGCCGGCGGCTACATCGTTTGGTTCTGGGCCGTCAACATCACCTCGGGTGCCGGTGCGCTCGGTTCGACAGGGCCCTTCCGCATCGTCGAGGAGCTTTCGCAGCGGACGCAAAACCTCGTCGCGGCAAGTCCTTTGGTGGTGGGCGCGGTCCTGGTTGCGGTGGTTATTTCGGGTATCGTCGCTGCAACCGTTTCCGGCCGTCGTCAAGTCCGCCAGGGAGTCGATGTCCACGACTGAAGTCGATCACAGCGCCCAGCGCCGTGCGCTCGTCGGTATTGCGGGGGCACAGTTGTTCGCCCTTGCGCTGTGGTTCTCTGCCTCCGCGGTCGCCCCACAACTCGAGATCGTGTGGGACCTTTCCATGGGCGAGGTCACCTGGCTGACCCTCACCGTGCAGCTCGGTTTTGTCGCCGGTGCGCTCGGAATTGCAATGAGCGGCATCGCCGACTCCGTTCCGGCGCGCCGGTTGTTCACGGTGTCGGCGATTGCCGCTGCCGGCGCCAATGCGGCGCTTTTGCTGGTGACCCCGGCGACGGTCCCGCTTGCGTTCCTTCTTCGCTTTGCCACCGGCGCCCTGCTCGCCGGGGTGTACCCGAGCGGGCTCAAGGTCATGGCCGGGTGGTTCCGGACCGGACGTGGGATGGCCCTTGGTGCTCTCGTTGGGGCCCTGACCATCGGCAGCGCCGCCCCGCACCTGGTTCGAGGCCTCGGCTTTGGCTGGGAGGGCGTGATCCTGGTGTCGTCAGCCCTGACGATGATCGCGGCGGGGGGAATGGCGTTCGTGGTCGATGATGGCCCCTTCGAGGTTCCCGTGTCGCCGTTCTCCTGGGCCCACGTCCGTGGGGTCGTTCGCAATCGTGGCTTCCGGCTCTCCACGTACGGCTACCTCGGCCACATGTGGGAGTTGTACGCGATGTGGACGTGGACGGCGGCGTTCCTTGCCGCCAGCGCGGTGGCAGGGGGATACAGCACGGGGTGGGTTCCCACGGCGACCTTCGCCATCATCGCCATCGGCGGAATCGGGTCCTACGGCGCGGGAATCATCGCCGACCGCACGGGAAGGACCGGCGTTGCCGGGTGGTCGATGGCCGTCTCCGGTTCGTGTGCCCTGCTCACACCACTGCTCTTTGGCCTGTCACCCCTGATCGTTGTGCCCGTATTCCTGGTGTGGGGTCTGACCGTTGTTTCCGACTCTGCGCAGTTCTCGACCATGGTCACCGAGACGGTGTCGGCGGAGCTTCGCGGTACGGCGTTGGCGCTACAGACCGGGCTCGGCTTTCTGCTCACTCTGGTCACCATCGCCGGGGTGCCCGCCATCGTGGAACAGTGGGGCTGGCAGTGGGCGTTCCCGTGGCTGGCGATCGGGCCCGTCGTCGGCGTAGCCGCCATGGTGGCGCTGCGCCGGTCTTCCTACGCCGTCATGCTGGCCGGAGGCAGGGGCTGAGCCGTCCGGGGCGCGCAGAGGATTTGGGGAGCGGGATCTGAACCAGCCCAACACGGGATACACCGAATCGGGCGGCGGTCAGGGCTGCCAGAACCTCGCCTGCGGCCAGAACGTTGGTACGTCTTTGGGGAATGCCGTGAACGCAGGGAGCAGGCCGAGGATTTCTCCGTCCAGTTCGCCACCGCGCCCGATCCCTCTGATCGGGTCGAAACGGGTGCCGGAGACCACGTCCACGACCTCACCGTCGACGATCGACAACTCGACGACGGTGTTGTCGAGCCGCCTGCTGAACACCGTCCAACGCGTGTCGTCGGAAGGATCGATGAGTACGGCTACCTCGAGTCCGGCGACCACGTCGTTGACGACTCCAACGTCGCGCAACAACGGGACGGAGTAGGCGACGACGTCGGTGTCGAAGTCGACGACGAGTGCCATTTGGTCGAGCGAGAACCTGTCGAATCCGCCGGGTGCATCGAGGGCGAGCGTCTGTGGATGTTCCTCTTGCCACGCTCCCCACTGCGTCATGTTTGATGCCAGCAGCTCGATGCGCTCACCCTTCCTTGGCCCGAGGATCGCCTCACCGATGGGCTGGCTCCACACGCTCCCTGTGTCGTGGTCCCACCACGTCATGGCGTTGCCGAAGAGCGCACCCTGGTTGCCGAAGACGATGTCTTCTCCGTCTATTTGGCGGCGATGGACCATCGCCGTTCCGCACAGCGGTCACCAGGTGACGAGGATCGGGATCCCGGCGAGACTATCGATCACCATCTCTCTGCTGGTCAGATGGCTCACCGGGTACGCCTTGGCTTCACCGTCGATCTCGATCCCGATGACGAGGGCGTCGTCCGGCCACCCGCTGGCAGACGCAGGCACGAAGGTCGGGTCGTAGATCGGGGCGATACGGTCGCGGGCGAGTAGCTGGCGGAAGCCTTTTGGGGTCGGCTCGCCTGCTCGCACCGGGTCGTATGTTGCCCCAGGGTCGGCGAGGGCGCCGAGCCCGTCGACCGAGTTCGGTCGCACCGGGCTATCCCGGATCGTCGACAGGCCGAAGAACAGTCCCAAGGCGACGAACACGAATACGACTATGCCCAACCCTGTCGTAGCCATGCGATCGTGCGGGTTCATGACCAGGAAACGCCGGGCTCGGCTCTGGTGTTCCTGACCGTCAGGCAGCGGACAGTCTTCGGTCGGCGAACATCGTCTCTAACTGTGTGGCAGCAGCCCGCCGTCCTCGCTCGAACACGATTCGAGCCTGTCGGGAGCTCATCTCGAAATCGAGATCGGCGTCCACCGGGACTTCGATCACGTGTGCCTCTTTGTCCATGAGCCGAGGCAAGGCATAACGAGCCCTCACCCCGGAGACGACGACGGAACGGGCGAGGCTGAGCGGGCCGCGAACGTGGTGGTGATCGTGACGGTCGTCGGCGGCGACAAGCCGGAACCCGACGATGGGAAGGCCTTTCCCGACGACGCTGACCGGATAGTTCGCAGCCATGGCACCGTCGGCCATGAGCACATCCTCGCCCGTCGAGTGATCGCGCATGGTCACCGGCGTGAAGAAGAACGGCAGTGCGGCCGACATCCGCAGGGCTCGAGCGATCGGGAACTCGTCGGGGTCGTATCCGTAAGCACGGAGACCATCGGGCATCAGCACCCCGCGGGCATGGCTGAGATCGGTGACCACGATACCCAACGACCTCGGCCGGATGTCCCCGAAGGTGTGTATCCCTTTGCTGGAGAGCAGCTCGCCCCAGATCACCTCGAGCCGCTTGCTTTCGTACCAGCCTTTGCGGGTAAAAAGGGCGAGGTGGCGTCCGATGCCGGGGATTCGCGCCCCCCTCACCGGCTTGAGCAATCCCGGCCAGCTCACCCGACACACCGACGCGCCGAGCTCGTCCGGTCCGTACCCTGCGGCGAGTAGCGATGCGACGAGCGCCCCGGCCGAGGTGCCGACGGCCCGTTCGAACTCGAGACCTGCGTCGAGAGCCGCGGCCGCGGCGCCGGCGAGGGCTACTCCACGAACGCCTCCGCCTTCGAAAACACCTTTGATCTTCATGCTCTGGTAACCATTTTGCGCACCACCCCGAGTGGCGAATCGTCGCTTCGGCGACGATTCTTCGGGAAGTCGGACACCGGTATCCGACGTTGTTCACTACATGGACACCGCCGAACACCAACACTTTGCCTGGCTGGCCCGCTCGTTTGGCCGAACCGACTATCTGCCGCTCACACCCGAGGACCTCGAGGCGCTCGGCGAGGCCGGTCAGTATGTAGACAAGTATCCGGGGACCCACCTGTTCAAGGAGGGTGACGATTCGGTGGCCGCCTATGTGGTGAAGGCCGGTGAGGTCGAGTTGTATCGCTCCCGACCCGAGGTTGATCTGGTCGTCGGTCGGGTGGGGCCCGGAGCGGTCATCGGTGATATTGCCCTCTTCCAGGGTGCGCCGTACATCTCGTCGGCGAAGGCGGTCGAGCCGGTAACGGCCTTTCAGCTCGAGCGCTCCAAACTGCTTCCCCTACTCACCAGACACCCGGTGATCGCGATGCGGTGGCTGGTGGCCGGCCTCAACCAACTGGAGGCTACGCAACGACACGTGATCCGTCTCATGCATCGCACCGTGTTCGAACAAGTGGCAGAGCTGATCCTCGACGAGGCCGATCGATTCGGTGAGGTCCGGCTGTCGCAGACCAGCCTGGCCAACCTGCTCGGTTCCACGCGCCAGACCGTGAATCAGGCCCTTTCTCAGCTCCGCGAGGCTGGTGCCATCCAGACCGGCTACCGGGTCATCCAGGTGGTCGACCGCGACGCTCTCGAGGCCGTGGTGACCGATACGGTCCCGGCCCGTTGATCTGCCCATGACATCGTTTGAATCGTCGTCTCAGCGACATATTGGAACACCGCGCGCTGGGGGAACGTTCTGTTGCTAACCGATCCCGAGGACCCATGCGACGACTACTCATGCTGACTGCTGCTCTTGCGCTGTTCGCGACCGCCTGTGCCGCGGCCGGCGCTACCGGCGACGACCCGGCGACCACGGTCCCGGTATCGGACGGATCGAGTTCGACGAGCACCGCGGCACCGGATAGCACGCCGGCGGCGCAGGGAGTCTTGCCCGATGGCCCGTCGGCACTCTCTGACATGAGCAATGAGGCTTTTCCTGATCCACTGGTCCCTGTGGACGAGATCCTTTCGGGGGGACCCCCGCCAGACGGGATTCCCCCGATCGACAACCCGGTGTTCCTACCCGTCGCCGACAATCTCGAGATACTCGATCCGGCAGAGCCGGTCGTGTTCCTCGAGATCAACGGGGACGCTCGGGCGTACCCGATTCGGGCGATGGTGTGGCACGAGATCGTCAACGACACGGTCGGGGGAGTGCCGGTGTCGGTGACGTATTGCCCGTTGTGCAACTCGGCGGTCACCTATGTGCGCGAGATCAACGGGGTAGAGACCACGTTCGGAACCTCCGGCCGGCTCTTTGCTTCGGCGCTCGTCATGTACGACCGGGCCACGGAATCACTGTGGACTCATTTCGACGGCCGGGCGGTCGTCGGGGTGCTGACAGGAGCACAGCTCGAATCGATTGCGTCTCCACTGCTGTCCTGGGGTGATTTCAGGGAGAGCAACCCGACCGGGCAGGTGCTCGACTGGAATGCCACCGGCTTCAACCGGGACTACGGAAGGAACCCGTATTTCGGATACGACGATCCGGACACGAATCCGTTCCTGTTCCGCGGCACGGTCGACGACCGGGCGAGGGCGAAACAACGAGTGGTCGGCGTCGCCATCGATGGGGAAGCGGCCGCCTTCAGCCTCGACCTCATCTCCGGGGGGGAAGCGAAGGCGACCAGCGCAACGGTTGGTGACAATCCGATCGTGATCTTGTGGAAGGCAGGTCAATCCTCGGCCCTCGACACCCAGGACCAGGTCACCGGCAAGGACGTTGGCTCGGTCGGGGTATTCGATCCGGTTGTAGACGGCGAACTGTTGACCTTCACCGCGGAGGGGGACCGATTCGTCGACGACGCGACTTCGAGCACGTGGACGATCACCGGCGAAGCTGTCGATGGACCGCTCGCCGGGACCCAACTGGAGCGGCTCGACCACCTCGACACCTTCTGGTTCGCCTGGTCGACCTACCAGCCGGAGACCGTCCTGGTCGAGAACTGAGCCGAAGCCGCCCAAACGGTGATCGGAGGTCGTGGTCCGTGGCGTCCGATTCGGGTATCGTATCGACACTGTGACGAAAGTAACGACGCACTGCGCGTGGTGCGGGGGAGCGTTCACGGTCGACCCCGGTCCGGGGCGCCCGGCCCGCTACTGCAGGCGGAGCCACCGCCAGCGCGGTTACGAGGCACGGCGCGAGGCGGCGCGGCGGGGGCTTGCACCCGATGAGGTGATCCTGAACCGGCACACCTGGGAGCGGCTCCGCGATGCCCTGTACCGACTGGAGGCTGCGGCACAGGACGTGGTCCTGGACCTCGGCTCCGGCCGCCCTACCAAGGCCGACTATGTGGAGGCCCTTGCCTACCTCACCGTCGCGGTACGGGATCTCCAGGAGGTAGCGGTCGAGCCGACGGCGATAAGCGGCTAGCCACTTTTCTCGGAGGGCGGTCGCCAATGGCGTTCGGGACCGGGCGCACGGCCGCTCCCGAGTGGAAAAACGCCCTCAGCCTGAGAGCGCCGCGGCCGAGTAGATTGCCGACCACCCTCCTAGGCTGTCGGGATGCCCGATGACCCGGCGCCAACGCGCACGCCCCTTCCCGCAACCTCGGTGGGATCACACCTCGGCGCATTCGGCTGGTCCGAATGGGGGTTGCTCGCGGGCATCGCCCTCATCTGGGGCTCGTCGTTCTTGTGGATCGACATAGGGCTGGAGGCATTCAAGCCCGGTGTGATCGCGATGGCTCGTATCGCCCTTGGCACCGCGACGGTCGGGCTGTTTCGCAGAGCTCGGGTGCCATTGGCTCCCGAGGATCGTCGCCGTGTTGCCGTGCTCGGCCTGGTGTGGATTGCCATCCCGCTCATCCTGTTCCCCGTCGCGCAACAGTGGATCGACTCATCCGTCGCCGGGATGCTCAACGGCGGGGTACCGATCCTGACTGCGGCGTTTGCGGCAGTCCTGTTGGCTCGATTGCCCGGTTGGCGGCAGCTGCTCGGCATCGGCGTCGGCTTCGTCGGCATCACCGCCATCTTCCTGCCCGAACTGCGGGACAGCACCGCGACCGCTCTCGGGGCGTCTCTGGTTCTCATAGCGGTGGTTCTCTACGCGCTTTCAACGAACCTGATCGTGCCCCTCCAGCAGCGATACGGCGCGTTGCCTCTCTTGTTTCGTGCCCAGCTCGCAGCGCTCGTGGTCTTGATTCCGGTAGGCCTGGTCCAAATCCCCGGCTCGACTTGGGCATGGAACTCGGCGCTGGCCATGATCCCGCTCGGCTTGCTCAGCACCGGGCTGGCGTTTGTGCTCATGGCCACCCTCGTCGGGCGAACGGGGGGACCGCGCGGATCGATCGCCATCTACTTCGTGCCGATCGTGGCCATTGCATTGGGCGTCATCTTCCTCGACGAGATGGTTGGGCCGCTTGCCCTCATCGGTACCGGGCTCGTCGTCCTCGGAGCCTGGATCACCTCGCGCCCCGAGGTGTGACCTGGTGCGGCGCGGAAGCCCTGCTCTCCGGCGCCGTCCAAGAGAGGCGACCGTGGTGAACCGGTGGAGGATCGACTTGCCTCGGTGAGCCGGCTCCGTCGAATGGATCCGGGTCGAGATCATGTCACACTGCACCCTGCAGATAGGCCCTCAGGGAGGTGCGCATGACCGAAAAAGGCACGGGCGAAACCACGTCGGGGTCACGATTCTCGGTTCGGATCGAACCGTTCTGGTTGAACCCGGCGACGATCAAGGGCACGCTGGCGATCGCGGCCGGGTTGATCCTGCTCTCGTCACCGAACGTTTCCGCCTTCTTGCTTCGAATCGTGATCGGAGGGGGCCTTGTCATCTCCGGTGGATCCGACCTGTGGTTCAAAGCCCGGGGCAAGGACGAAGGCAAGATCCGGGGACTGCTCGAGGCCGTGATCAGCATTGGGGCCGGTGTGGTGTTTCTCATCTGGCCCGGCGTCTCGGTGGCGATCCTGGGGTTGATCGCGGGCATCTATCTTCTTGCTCGCGGCGTTGCCGTCATTGGCGGCTCGTTGCGGCAGCGTTTGCGAGATGAGGTCTGGGTCATCGACATCAGCCGCGGGATCTTCATGGTCGCGCTCGGCGGTATCACCCTCCTCATCCCGGAGTCGATCCTCCTCGGTATCGTCGCCGGGGCCGCAGCGCTGGCGATCGTGCTGGGCGGGATCATGCTCGCCTACGGCATCCGTGCCCAATCGGACGACGAGCTCATCGACGTCGATGCGGCGACCGTCTCGCAGCTCGTCGTCGACTGGATAGATTCCCGCGACGTCGGCGATGAGCGACGCGACGAGATCGGCGAGAGTCTGTTCTTCGAGGAACCCGCCCGGATGGCGAAACTCACTTCATGGTGGGTGATGCTGTTGCTGTCGGTCGCTATCGCCACGTTTGGTGTGATGCAGGACTCAACGGCGGTTGTCATCGGCGCCATGCTGATCGCCCCATTGATGACGCCAATCCTGGGCAGCGCCGCAGCCATCGTCAACGCCTGGCGTGCCAGGGTCGTCTTTTCGTTGGGTCTGGTTGCTGCCGGGGTAGCGGCGTCCATCGGGCTTGCATTCATCATCGGGCAATGGGTCCCGATCATCGTTCCCCTCGATATCAACTCGCAGGTCACCTCGAGGATCAGCCCGAACATGGTGGACATGATGATCGCCCTCGCCGCCGGGGCAGCCGGCGCCTATGCCAACGTCGACCGGCGGGTTTCGGCCTCGATCGCCGGGGTCGCCATTGCCGTCGCCCTGGTTCCCCCGCTGGGTGTGGTCGGCCTCGCTCTCCAGGCTGGTTTGTTCGCCGACTCCTTCGGCGCCTTCCTGCTGTTTCTGACCAACCTGGTTTCAATCATTCTTGCCGCCACGGCGGTGTTCTTCCTCACCGGATACGCACCCTTCCAGCGACTCAAGGAGAACCGCCACGAGGTGGGGATTCTGCTGCGTACGGTGGCCTTTGCCGTCCTGGTCATCCTCGTACCGCTGGTCTTCACCGCCGAGGGTGTGCTCTCGAAAGCCGGGCGACTGGACGGTGCTCAGACCGCCGTTTCGGAGTGGTTGGGGGAAGATTCGGACCTCAGGGCGATCCAGGTCAAGGTCGATGGCACGGACGTCGAGGTGTTCTTGACCGGAAACGGGGATTTGCCGTCCGTG
Organism: Acidimicrobiia bacterium; assembly: GCA_036985755.1. Lineage (GTDB taxonomy): Bacteria > Actinomycetota > Acidimicrobiia > Spongiisociales > UBA5794 > JACZST01. The sequence goes on from BTQG01000008.1 coordinate 16,089, forward strand.
CCGGATCTCGCCGATTCGCTGACCGACGCCTTCGGCACTCCGGCCGCGGTGCGCGTCGAATACGCCCCAACCGAGGTAGTCGAATACTCAGAAGACGGACTCCTGAGCGAGGCAGCCGGGGGCGGGTAATAGGAGGGCGGACGTACTGGATGCTCCCGGGTCCCAGGTCGACCCGAGTTACATCACTGTGACGAAAACGTCGGCCGATGGGAGGTCAGGAGTTGCGCCGGAGCAGCGCGATGACGAAACCACCCATCGCTCCCACGATCGAGAACAGGACCGCCTCGGTGACGGCACCACCGAACGGGAGCAGGCTCAGCTCCGTCAGTTTCCCGGCGACGGTGAGGATCAAGGTGGCGGCGAGGGCGATCGCCAGTCCGCCCACCGTGGCCAGCACTAGGTGGCGCGTCGAGATCCGTTCCGGCGTGCTGTAGGCGGCCCCGACGGGGAGGGCGGCCGCCACAAGAACGGGAGCGAGGTGAAACGTCGTTTCCGAGCGAAGGAACGGCAGCACCACCCACAAGACGGCGAGTCCGAGTGACATCGATATCGCACGGTCGAATTGCAACGAGCGAATCTTTGTGAGCACGGTGTTGAGCAACCTTTGTGGCGGTGCGACACGCGGCAAACCGTCGCATGTACGACAGATGAGAACCGCACGGGTGCTCCGCCCGATCGAGCGCCCATAATCCACGTTATGTCAAGTTGACCCGGTTCGGTTGAGTCAAGAAGTCGGGCCAGCGCAGTGGTCGCGTGCGCTTGGGTATACCGTCACGGTACATCTAGACACGCACGAGCCGGAGACCGCATAAGCGACTGCGACCATCTTGGGGAACTCACGGCGAAAGAAGATCTCGAACAGCTCGGCGGCCTTGACGACCTGTAGCTCGCCGTCGTCGTCGACGCGGTTTGCGGGCATTGCTGCTCGATCTCTCACTCGTACAGACACATGTATACACACGCACCAGGCCGGGGCGACGTCTACACCTCGCCTCCCACGGCCGAGGGACACACTCGGAACACAGTTGCGATATATCGTGATAGTATGTCGATACACTCGAAGAAAGGAAACATCATGCACGGTCATGCACAGGCACCCCCATGGGCGATGCGGTACCCGATGCGAATCATGGCAATGGGCGGACGCGGTCGTCGCCGCGGTTGGGGCTGGGTGGATTTCCCCGGCCACTTTGCGATGGGCGGCAAAGGACCGTTTTCCGCAAGTCGGACCAGGGTGAGCCGTGGCGAGGTACGCACCGCCATCCTGTTGTTGCTGGCGGAAGAGCCGATGCACGGCTACCAGATCATGCAGGAGCTGTCCGAGCGGAGCGGCGGGGTGTGGCGGCCCAGCCCCGGATCGATCTACCCGACGCTGCAACAGCTCGCCGACGAGGGGCTGGTCGAGCTCGAAGACCGCGACGGAAAGAAGATCTACAACCTGACCGACACCGGACGGGCCAAGGTCGAGGGCAGCGACGCCACTCCTCCGTGGCAGCGTTTCGATGGTGAGGGCGACGACGAGCTGATGGCGCTGCGTGACCTTGGGTTCCAGGTCGGCGCCGCCGTGATGCAGGTCGCTCACGCCGGCTCGCAGGAACAGCAGGCCGAGGCGAGAACCATCCTTGCCGATACCAGGAAACGTCTGTATCGGCTCTTAGCCGAAGACGAATAGTCCTTCTTCGGACACCCGGTTGATCAGGAGATCCCCCGCGCCTCCTCGTAGGCGGATAGGTAGGCATCGATTGGACCGGCGGCGATCGTTTCTCCAATGATGTCGAGCGCAACGTCCTCGGCGCTGTTGTAGCGCAGACATGACTTGCCCATGTCGAGATGTCTCCCGCTGCGCTCGTAGCGCTCCCGGAAGGCCTCCTCACCGCCGGTGAAGGCCACGCTGGTCAGGTACAGGGCGTTGTAGTGCTTCTGTGCCGCCAGCGCCGCGTACTGGAGGGGCTTACCGTTGTAGGTCTCGGGATACCGCTCGAGCGGTATCTCATAGGTGATCATCCCCCAGCTCAGGCGACCTCGAAGAGGCCGGCGGCTCCCATCCCTCCACCGACACACATGGTGACGATGCCGTACCGGCCGCCGCTTCGTTTCAGCTGCCGCAGCAGCTGGCCCACCATCCGTGACCCGGTCATCCCGTACGGGTGCCCGATTGAAATCGACCCGCCCATCGGGTTGAACTTCTCGTCGGGGATCTCCAGCGCCCGCTGGCAGTAGAGCACCTGGGAGGCGAAGGCCTCGTTGAGCTCGACGATGTCGATGTCGTCGAGGGTCAGCCCCGCATGGTCCAACAGCTTGGGCACGGCGAGTGCCGGCCCGATCCCCATCTCATCGGGATCGACACCGGCGAGCTGGAAGCCGCGGAACCAGCCGAGGGGATCGAGACCATGCTCCTGGGCGTACTCGGCCGAGGTGATCACCGTTGCCGAACCGGCGTCGGCGAACTGCGAAGAGTTCCCTGCAGTAACACTGCCACCCTCCGGGTCGAAGACCGGTGGAAGTTTGGCGAGCCCTTCGATGGTCGTATCCGGTCGGTTGGCCTCGTCGCGAGCGAAGAGGACCCCCTCTTCGATTGCCATCTCGCCGTCCTGCTGCTTGACGGATCGGTCGACCTTGATCGGTGCGATGTCGTCGTCGAACCATCCCGCCTCCTGGGCGGCCGCGGTGCGCTGCTGGGACATGAGCGAGTAGGCGTCCTGGTCCTGTCGGCTTATCCCGTATCGTTTGGCAACGACCTCGGCGGTCTCACCCATCGACAGATAGACCCCGGGCCACTGTTCCTGAAGCCCGGTGTTGTACATATCGACCGAACGAAAGTTCTGGTTTTGGACCAGGGAGATCGACTCCACTCCCCCACCGATGATCACATCGGCCTCGCCAACCATGATTCGATGTGCCGCCATGGCCACCGTGTTGAGCCCCGACGAGCAGAACCGATTGACGGTTGCTCCCGGCACCGAAGAAGGCAAGCCGGCTCTCAGCAGCGAAATGCGGGCGACATTGTGACCGGATGGGCCCTCGGGGAGCCCGCACCCGATCAGGACATCGGCCACGTCCTCGTCGGAGATGGATGGCACCGCATCCAGGGCGGCGCGGATGGCATGCGCAGCGAGATCATCTGGTCGGGTGAGGTTCAGCGACCCCCGGAAGCCCTTGCCCAGTGGGGTTCGTTTGCTGGATACGACGACGGCTTCTCGCATGTGGCACACCCTGGTTGAGACTGGCTACAGGCTACCCGGCTCAGACCTTTCCCTCCCCCCTTCAAGACCTTTTGTGGGCTCGCTATTCCTGAATCTGGAACATACTCAGAAACCGAGTCGAGACTTGGTGATTGGTCCGACCAGGCCGTCCACGGTCAACCCCTCAGCGCCCTGGAAGCCGAGCACCGCGGCGTTGGTTCGGCTGCCAAAGATGCCATCGGCGGGTCCAGGGGGGTAGCCGGCGGCAGCAAGCGCCTGCTGGAGCGCCACCACGTCCGGCCCGCGGTCGCCGCGGCGCATGATGCGGTTCGGCTGCTGCGTGCCAGGGTCATAGTGCGCATCGAGCGCCGCCCTGGTATTGGGGCCCACAACACCGTCTGCGGTTATGCCCTTGTCGAGTTGAAAGCCCCGCACCGCTCCCGCCGTCACCGGACCGAAGATGGCATCCGCCCGGCCGGAGGAGATACCGAGTTCGTTGAGGATCTCCTGGAGACGACGAACGTCGGCGCCACGGTCGCCGATGCGCAGGATTCGGGATCCATCGAACAGCGGATCGGCGGCGCCCAAACCGAGCCAGTTGCCTCCGGCAGCGGCCAACGCATGGAACGGGTTGACGTAGACCCCCGAGGGGTCGAGCAGTTCGAAGTGCACGTGCGACCCGGTGTTCTCCGCATTGCCGGAATCGCCTACCCAACCGATGACGGTGCCAGCAGTGACATGGGCGCCGGGAACGATGCCGTCTGCGATGCCCCACCCCAACCCGTCGTCGGTACCGGCGGTGTCGTTGTTGAGGTGGATATACCGCGATTCCCAGCCATCGTCATGGCTCAGCACCAGCGAGCAACATCGGTCTCGGTTCGGCGTGGAGCGACTGCTCCAGTTCACCAGCCGGACCGTGGCGTCGGCGGCGGCCACCACGGGGGTCATCTTGGCGGCCATGATGTCCTGGGCATGGTGGATCCCACCGGAGCGACGCGCCCAGAACCAATCGGTGAAGTGGTGATCACCGTCGACAGGGAATGCCAGGTCGTACTCGACGAGGTCGCCGAGCTCGGCGGCGGCCGCCGGGGCCGCGGTGGCGACGAGCAACAACACCACGAACGTCACGACGAGCGCGCGGAGGCGACCCATTCACCCAGTATCGACCGATTTCCACAGCAGGTGAGGGATCTTGGCCTCGCGCCGGGAGGCGAAGGGCTTCGATGGCTCGGGTCAGCGGCGCCAGAAGGCAGGTGTGAACAAGAGGAGGATGGGAAAGATCTCGAGTCTGCCGACAATCATCATGAAGGCGAGCAGCCACTTTCCCGGGGTCACGACGGTGGCGTAGGTGCTCGTCGGTCCCAGCTCGCCGAGCGCCGGGCCAACGTTGCTAAGGGCGGAAGCGGCGGCGGACGTCGAGCTCGCGACGTCGATCCCGTTGCCGGACAGCGCCTCGAAGAAGGACAGGAGCACGCTGCCGCCTACGAAGATCCCGATATAGAGGAAGAAATAGGCCGAGACGTTACGCAGCACCGAGGCAGGGACGACGACACCACCGAACCGTGTGAGGTTGACCGCCTGAGGTCGGGTGATGGCGCGCAGGTCGGCACCGGAGGATTTCGCCAATAGGCCGACCCGGTAGGTCTTCATGCCACCGGTTGTGGATCCTGCCATCCCGCCGAGGAACATGAACAGCATCAGCAGGATCAACAGACGCGGTCCCCAGGCAGCGAAGTTGGTCGTGGTATAACCGGTGCCGGTGACCAGCGTGAGTGTGGTGAAGATCCCGTCCCTGATTCCTGTGTTATCGGCGACATCGCCGATCGCAAACCCGGCCAGCACGAGGACGGCGGCGACGATCACGATTGCGACGTACAAACGGAACTCGCTATTGGTTGCGTATTCGGCGGGATTGGACAGCGCTCGATAGTGGAGGGCGAACGACATCCCTGCAACGAACATGAAGAAGATGACGACCCACTGGGTGTAGGCGCTGAAGGCACCGATGGACTCGGATGCGGTAGAGAATCCGCCGGTCGATACGCTGGTGAGGGCGTGGGCGACACCTTCGAACAACGACATATCACCCAGCGTCAGCAAGATGGCGGCGATGACGGTGAACGCTACATACACACCCCACAGGCGGAGGGCCGTGCCCTGGAATCGTGGAGTGAGTCGCTCGGGTTCGGGTCCCGGCGCCTCCGCCCGCGCCAACTGAACGCCTCCGGCACCGATCAGCGGGAGCACCGCTATCGACAGCACGATTATCCCCATCCCGCCGAGCCACTGCGTCGTTGCTCGCCACAGCAGGATTGCGTTGGCCACCGACGACAGATCGCTGATAACGGTGGAGCCGGTGGTGGTGAAGCCCGCGGTCGACTCGAAGACGGCGTCGGTGACACCGGAGATGGTTCCCGAGAGCAACAGAGGCAGGGCGCCAAAAAACACAACACTGATCCACGCCACTGCCACGGAGGCAAATGCCTGTTTCGGTGTCAGGGTATGCGGCCGGCCCGCCCACAGCACCATCGCTGCTCCAATGACGATCGTGACCGCGGCGGAAACGGTGAGATCCCTGCTCGGACCCCACTCGCGGTACAGGAGACCGACGACGGCGGAAGGCAGCATGGCAAAGCCCGATCCGACAAGCACAACGCCGACGATGTAGGCGACATGGCGCGGAGTCGGCGGCACCGACCAGCCGCTGTGTCGCACGGGCACCGCTACACCGTGAACTGTTTCTCGACCGCGGCCGTGGCTTGCGGCGTGGCGAATACGACCACCCGGTCGCCGCCGGCGAACCGGGTCGCACCCCGCGGAACAATCGGCTCCCCACCGCGCAACACGGCGGCGACCACCATGCCATCGGGCCGATCCAGCTCACCGATCGTCATCCCGACCGCCGGCACGTCGGGCTTGAGCTCGATTTCGACCGCCTCGATATCGCCGGTCATGAAACTCACCGCTGATATGTAGGAACCCCGGCGCACGAAGCGCAGCACCTCGTTGGCGGCTGCCACCTCCGACGAGACGCCGGCATCCACACCGGGCGTGGTGATGAGATCGAACAGGTCCAGCCGGTTATAGCGCGCCACGGTCATCGATGCCCCCAGGGCCTTACCGATGAGACAAGAGAGGATGTTCTTCGCGTCATCGCGAGTGAGGCCCACGATCGCATCATGCTCGCCGACACTGAGTGACGACAGCGAGGCGGGGTCGGTGGCGTCGGCGATGACGACATCGAATCTTGCATTGCGCTCGGCGATCTGGCGGGCGCGCTCGGGGTCGCTGTGCATGAGGATGACCTGTTTCCCGCCGTCGCGCAGCAGGATGGCCGTCGTCTCTGCAGCCCTTCCGCCACCGACGACGATGACCCTGCCGATCTTCTCGTTGCGGAGGCCGATGAGCTCTCCCGCCCTCGACTCATCGGGCGTAGGCACCGCGACGAGGACCTTGTCGAAAACCTCGACCACGGTGTCACCGGTGCCGACCAGGGTGCGATCGCCGCGAACGATGGTGGATATGACAAAATCCCAACCGACCAGTGACGAGCGCACATCGGCGAGACGTTTGCCGACCAGCGCAGACTCGGGACCCACCAGCCCACCGATGACGGTGATGGCGCCGTCGCCGAATTGGAACGAATCGGAGAGGCCGGGCCGGTCCACCAGGCGAACCAGTTGGCGAGCGACGACCTCCCTCGGATCTACCACCGCCTCGATACCCATCGAGGAAATGACACTTCGCACCTCCGGATTCTCCAAACGTACGACGGTGCGCGGCACCCCGAGGGAGCGTGCCGTCTCCGAGGCAAGCACATTGACCCCGTCGTTGTCCGACATCGCGAGCAGCAACTCCGCCTTCGAAGCGCCGGCGCGGCGCTGCACACTCGGGTTGGCGCCGTTGCCGGTGACGACGAGAGCATCGAGCGTGCTGCGCAGCTTGGCGGACCGAGCCGGGTCGGATTCGATCACCGCCACGTCTTCGCCCTCGGAGATCAGCCGGTTGGCGAGGAAGGCACCGTCTGCTCCCCCACCCACGATGATGACGTGCATGCCACGGTCCTGGGTCTACGTTCCCGGCGAGCGTAGCCGTCCCGTGGCCGATGGACAGAGGCCCGCCCGGGCGCGGGCACGCTCTTCGAAGTGGCTCACCAGCGCATCGGCATGAGACCGACACTGTGTCCGGGTACGCTGCCCGCCGTGACCGCTGACGATCCTGAGGTCGGCGTTGGCCCGCACCCCGAGCCCTGGCCGGACGATCCGCGCTATGACGAAGAGTTGCTTGCATCGGGCGATCGGCGCAACGTCATCGACATGTATCGCTATTGGACCAGGGAGGCGATCGTGGCCGATCTCGATCGGCGCAGGCATCCGTACCACGTCGCGGTGGAGAACTGGAAACATGACCTGAACATTGGCACGGTGGTACGCAACGCCAACGCCTTTCTCGCCGCCGAGGTCCACATCGTTGGCAAGCGGCGCTGGAACCGGCGGGGGGCAATGGTCACCGATCGTTATCAGCATGTCCGGCACCATGAAACCATCGAAGACCTCGTGTCCTGGGCCGTCGAGGTGGACCTGTCGGTGATCGGGATCGATATCGTGCCGGGGGCAGTCCCACTGGAGTCAACGATGCTGCCGGAGCGATGTGTCCTGCTGTTCGGCCAGGAAGGGCCCGGCCTCTCCCCCGCCGCCAGGCAAGCCAGCGAGGTGGTGTGCTCGATCACCCAGTTCGGATCGACACGCTCGATAAACGCGGGGGTGGCCTCGGGAATCGCCATGCACGAATGGATCCGACAACACGTCCTGGTTTGACGAGCGTCGGCTACGACGTGGGGCCCCGTGTTGTAGCCGAGCTCCCCGGCCGAGGCCTATCGCGGGCCCATGCGCAAGGCGCCGTCGAGGCGGATGGTCTCCCCGTTCATGTACCCGTTGTGGACGATCTCAATAACCAACGAGGCGAAATCTTCCGGGGTGCCCAACCGCTTGGGGAAGGGAACCGACGCCTCCAGCTGCTTGCGGAACTCAGGAGTGACGCCACCAAGGAGGGGGGTGTCGATGATCCCGGGGGCGATGGTATTGACCCGGATTCCGACCGAAGCGAGGTCCCGTGCCGCCGGCAGCGTCAGCCCGACGATGCCGGCCTTCGACGCCGCGTAGGCAACCTGTCCAATCTGCCCTTCGTAGGCGGCGACGGAGGCGGTGTTGACGATCACGCCACGTTCGCCGTGATCGAGAGGGTCATTGTTCGCCATGACCGATGCGGCCCGCGCCAACACGTTGAACGTCCCGACGAGATTCACATCGATGACCCTTCGGAACGCCTCGACTGGGTGTGGCTCGCCGTCTTTTCCCAGCGTCCTTCGTGCCTCACCGACTCCAGCGCAGTTGACCGCCACCCGGAACGTGCCCGCCTCGCCGAGCGCCGCCTCCACTTCGTTGGCTGAGGTGACGTCGGTGTTGCGGTAGCGGCCTCCGATCGACTCTGCGAGGACGGTTCCGAGCTCGTCCTGGAGGTCGAGGATGGTGACCATCGCCCCCTCGGCAGCGAGGGCGCGAGCAGTGGCGGCGCCAAGCCCCGAGGCCCCCCCGGTCACGATGGCGCCCACTCCGCTGATGATCACGACGGCGATGCTAGCCGGGCCCGACCAGCCATCTGGTTGTGTCGACTCAGACGGTCTTCCGGTCGAGACCGGCGCGCTCGAGCGCAGGCACGACGGCGGTGAGCGGGAGCCCGATGACATTGCTACGGGTGCCGACCATCCCGGTGACGAACCGCTCCCCCTCACCCTGGATGGCGTAGGCCCCTGCCTTGCCCAGCGGCTCGCCGGTGTCCACATAGGCGGCGGCCTCTTCGTCGCTGATGTTCCGCATGGTGACGAGGGTGACTTCGAAACCATCTTCGACGATGGCCCCTCCGATGGCCAGGGCCCAGCCGGTGACTACTGCATGGGTTCGGCCGGCCAGACGTTGCAGCATCTCGATCGCATGGTTGCGGTCGATCGGTTTACCGAAGGCCTCGCCGTCGAGCACGACTGCGGTGTCCGCACCCAGTACGAGCGCGTCCTCTTCGCCCGGCGAGAGTGCCTTTTCCCTTGCCAAACGGATGACGGTCTGTTCCGGTGCCTCGTCGGGCAGCGCGGTCTCATCGATCTGGGGTATTCGCCTGGTGATCGAGTACCCGGCTGCGCTCAGCAGCAGTGCCCTGCGCGGCGATGAACTGGCGAGTACGAGGTCGGGCACGGGTGCATCCTGGCATGATGCAATCGAAGTAGCGCGCACGGAACGAGAGGTGAACGATGGAACGCACCGTCTTCGAGCAAGAGCACGAGCTCTTTAGAGAGTCTGTCGAGCACTTCATGGCAACGGAGATCCTCCCCAACCACGCCACCTGGGAGCGCCAGGGCAAGGTCGACAAGGCAATGTTCCGCGCTGCCGGGGAGGCAGGCCTGCTCGGCATGGCGGTTCCCGAAGAGTACGGGGGAGGTGGCGTCGACGACTTCCGCTACAACGCCGTCATCAGCGAGGTCTTCGCCGCCTCAGGAGCCGGAGCGTCCGGGGCCTGTATCACCTTGCACAACGACATCTGCATCCCGTACTTCCTGGCGTACGCCGACGATGAGCAACGCCAAGGATGGCTATCCGGCCTTGCCGGTGGTGGCCTGATGACGGCGATTGCGATGACGGAGCCGGGAACGGGATCGGATCTGGCGGGCATCGCAACCACGGCGCGACGCGACGGAGGCGACTACGTCATCAACGGCTCGAAGACATTCATCTCCAACGGGATCAATGCCGACCTGGTCATCGTCGTCGCCCGCACCGGGGAGGATCCGCATGGCGGGCTCACCCTGCTCGTCGTCGAGGACGGAATGGAAGGATTCGAGCGGGGCAGAAACCTCGAAAAGATCGGCTTCCATGCCCAGGACACCGCCGAGCTCTTTTTCAACGACGTCAGGGTGCCGGCATCGAACCGCCTCGGGGACGAGGGCATGGCGTTCAGTCAGCTGGTCATGAACCTTCCTCAGGAACGTTTCAGCATTGCCGTCGGCGCGGTCGCCGGAGCGGAAGCGGCCTTCGCGCTGACGCTCGCCTATGCAAAGGAACGGACGGCGTTCGGACGGCCGATCGGCTCCTTTCAGCACAACCGCTTCGTGCTCGCCGAGATGAAGACCGAGATCGACCTGGGCCGGGTGTTCGTAGACCGGCTGCTCGAGCAGCATGTCGCCGGGCGGCTCACCATCGAGCAGGCCGCAGAGGCAAAGTGGTGGACGACCGAGATGCTGCGCCGCGTGGTCGACCATGGTTTGCAGATGCACGGCGGGTACGGGTACATGCTCGAATACCCGATCTCGCGTGCATTCGTCGACTCCAGGGTGCAGACGATCTACGGCGGTACCACCGAGATCATGAAAGAAATCATCGGCCGCGGCCTGGGGGTGTAGCGACTATTCGAAAGCGGAGAGCCCGGTGATCGCCTCACCCAGCACCAGGGTGTGTATCTCGTTGGTGCCCTCGTAGGTATAGACCGATTCGAGGTTGTTCATGTGCCGGATCACCGGGTACTCGAGGGTGATGCCGTTGGCTCCCAGCACGCTGCGCGCCTCCCTAGCCACCTCGAGGGCAGAGCGGACGTTCACCATCTTGCCAAAGCTCACCTGCTGGGCAGTCAACGTCCCCGCGTCTCGCTTTCTGCCGAGATGCATTGCCAGCAGCGTCGCTTGATTGACCTTCACCATCATCTCGACCAGTTTTCGCTGGGTGAGCTGGAAGGCGCCGATCGGCTTACCGAACTGAACCCGCTCCTTGGAATACGACAACGCAGCCTCGTAGCAGGCTCTGGCGGCGCCGGTTGAGCCAAAGACGATGCCAAACCGGGCCTCGTTGAGACACGACAGCGGGCCCTTGAGACCAACAACGTCGGGCAAGATGGCGTCGCCGGGGACCCGTACCCCGTCCAAAACGAGCTCGGAGGTCACCGACGCTCGCAGCGAGAGCTTGTGGTGGATGTCGCTGGAGGAGAAACCGGGCGTGTCGGTGGGAACGATGAACCCGCGAATGCCGTCGTCCGTTTGTGCCCAGATGATCGCCACACCGGCGATGCTGCCGTTGGTGATCCACATCTTGGTGCCGTTGATCACCCAATCGGATCCGTCCCGTTTGGCCGAGGTCTTCATCGCCCCCGGGTCGGATCCGGCGTCCGGTTCGGTGAGCCCGAAACAACCGATGATCTCTCCGCTCGCCATCAGGGGCAGCCACTGCTGTTTCTGCTCCTCGGAACCAAACGCCCAGATTGGATACATGGCGAGCGAGCCCTGGACCGAGACGAAGCTGCGCACACCGGAGTCGCCGGCCTCCAGCTCGCGGCATGCCAATCCGTAACTGACGGCGTTGGTTCCCGCGGTGCCGTAACCGTCGAGGTGCATGCCGAGCAGGCCCATTGCCCCCATCTCTTTGGCCAGCTCCACCGGGATGGTCCCCTGGGCGAACCAATCGGCGACGTCGGGCAGCACCCGGTCGGCGACAAACGCCCGCACCGTGTCGCGAATCAGACGCTCCTCGTCGTCGATCATGGCGTCGACCTCGAGGAAATCGCCGCGGTATTCGCCACCCGGCCTGATCGCAGTGCTCACCTGGCCAGGTTACCCGTCGCTGTTGTGTGCACGGTCTGTCTTCTCTTGACCTTCACCCCACCACAGGGTGCGCTGAGGGAAGGGGATCTCAATGTCGCGTACAGCCAGCTCGAGCACCACGGCGCGGGCAACGGCGTCAACTGCTCTGCCCTCGTCGGTGATGGTGGGCTTGTGCCAGAAGCGAAGCTTGAATTCGATGGCATTGTCCCCGAACTCCGTGACGATGGCCTCGGGCTCCGGTTCCGTGATGACGAGCTCGCACCCGGCCGCCGCCGTCTGCAGCGCGACCTTGGCCAGCTCCAGGTCGGTCCCGTAGGCGACGCCAACTTCCAGCGTAGACCGCCGCTGCCCCTCCTTGGTGAGGTTGGTGAGGGCCCCGTTGACGATCGTGGTGTTGGGGATGTTGAGCTCCTTGCCGTCGACCGTTTGGATGGTCAGGGTTCGACCCGTGATCTCGAGCACGGTGCCGGTCCCTTCCCCGGTCTCGATCTGGTCTCCGACGACAAACATCGGGGTGCCTTGAAGCACCAGGCCCGCCGAGAAGTTCTCCAGGACGCCCCGCCCGGCGAAAAAAGCGACGGCGGCAACGAGCAGCAAACCGATCAGGGCGGGGCCGAGCTCGACCCCAAGGACGACGAGGGCGTAGACGATGCCGATGACGATGATGAACCAGCCGCTGGCCCTGGCGATGAGCAGCTTGTAGTTCCGGGGAAGGTCGGGGAGCCTGCGAAGGACGCGCCCGACCAACCTGCGTATCAGGGCGGCGAAGAGGAAGCTGAGGGCGACGATGACGACGGCCCAGACGAAGTCCCACACCGTGATGGCCTGTACATCGACGACTTGGTCGAGATCGCTGGGGATTCCAACCTGTGCCAGGGGTTTCATCGCGACACCGACTCGGCTTCGAACAGGCTGGTTTGGCCGAACGGCGCTACTCGCCTGACACCGGTCCATGCCGTTGCGTCCATGAATGCCCAGGAGCGACGGTGGATCCGCGTCGGCCCGCAGGCGGCAAGGGCGGCGAGGTGCCTGGGACCGGGATAGCCCTTGTTGTTGTCGAAATCGAATCCCGGGAACTCCGGTGCCAGTGCGCGCATCAGCCGATCTCGGGTGACCTTGGCCACGATCGATGCGGCGGCGATGGTCAGCGAACTGGCGTCACCGCCGACGATCCTGGTGGTACGCGGGTGGCCGACGAAGTCCCAGTTGCCGTCGACGAGCACGTGGTCAGGGGCGATGCCAAGACCGGAGATGGCTCGTCGAGCGGCGAGGCGTTGTGCCGCCGACATCCCAAGATCGTCGCACTCCCCCGAATCGGCATGGCCGACGCTCCACGCCACCGCCCAGCCGGTCACCCGGTCGAAGAGAGCCTCGCGCTCGCTCTCGGTGAGCATCTTCGAATCTCTGATCTTGTACACCCGCCGATCGTGGGGGGCGACAAAAGCGCCGACCGATATCGGCCCCGCCCACGAGCCCCGACCGACCTCATCGACCCCGACGACGATCTGACTTCCCGCCGCCCACAACTCGCGTTCCACCGTGAGGCCGGGTGGCTTTGATCTGATGGCGGTCCTCAACCTGGGCACGGTCACCCGACGAGGTTACCGAGAAAGTTCCGAGTCTTCAGTCATGAGCTTTCCGCCTTCAGCCAGAGAACCCGGTGTCCTGCTGAAGATTCACGACTGATGCCTGAAGACTCCTGTCAATTGAGTCGCGGATCGAGTGGGAAGTCTGCGTACAGGGCAAGGGCGCTGCCCTGTCGTTTCAGCACCCGCTGCCACAGCGTGTGCGGGACCGGGTCGAATACATCGTCGATGCTGGCAGGGACGGGGAACCATGATCCGAGTGCGACCTCGAGGTCGAGTTGGTCCGGACCCCAGCCGGCATAACCGGAGAACACGCGGAGGTCCTCGACCCCGGGGAAATCGGTCGGGGCCTGTGCCAGGTCGATGAAGCCGATCGATCCGAGCACCGGCTCCCATACTTCGGATGGGCCGAATCCGGTGCGCCGGGCCACGCCGACCGCGGTCTCTCGCTGTACGGGCCCGCCCTCGTACACCCGTGACGGGGGCGTGAGGACCGTGCGCCATTCTTCGACGAAGTCGGTGGCGATAAGGTCGAGTGGGCGGTCGAGCACCACGCCGACGGCGCCTTCATCGTTGTGCACCATCAGCAGCACGACCGAGCGATAGAAGTTGGCGTCGAGCAGCGTTGGGGACGCGACCAAGAGCGACCCGGTCAGCCTCTCCATCGGCGCCGCAGTCAGCTCGAGGTTTTCTGCTGATTCCGATCCGGGATCAGCGTCCCGCCGGAGAGGATCGAGACGTGACCGTCTTCCCACCTGACTTCGACGCTGTCTCCCTCGATCCGCTCAACGACGCCGCGCCGCGGCTGCCTGCCGACGGTCTTGGTGAGCGTCTTGATATGAGTGCCTTTGCGTAGCGCCATGCGACCTCCTCAAGTCCTGATGCTACGACCTCTGGAGTCGCCGTGTGCAGAGTCCTTCGCCTCTGACCTCCGCAGTATCATCGTGGTACAAGGAGGGTCATCCATGGAATTGCGCAGCGATAGTTTCAAGGACGGAGCGCGGGTACCCGACGCTCAAGCCTTCTGTGTCGCCGATGAGGTGACCCATGTCACCTTTGGGCCGAACCGAAACCCTCATTTGTTGTGGACCGACCCGCCGGATTCGACGAAGTCATTTGCCCTGATCTGCCACGACAGAGATGTCCCAACACAGCCGGATGATGTGAACCAGGAGGGACGGGAGGTGCCGGCGGATCTGGCCCGTACCGATTTCTTCCATTGGGTCCTGATCGATCTGCCTCCGGACCTCAGGGAGATCGGTGAGGGAACGTTCGCCGCCGGGGTTGTGGAGCGTGGAAGGGACACCAGCGAATCGCCTCACGGTTCCCGGCAGGGAAGCAACGACTACACGAGCTGGTTCGCCGGTGACGAAGACATGGCGGGCATCTATTCAGGCTACGACGGCCCGTGCCCACCGTGGAACGACACGCTGATCCACCACTACACGTTCACCCTGTGGGCGCTCGATGCCGATGGGCTCGACCTCGCCGAGATTTTCACCGGTCAGGACGTGCGAAACTCCATTGAAGGGCACGTGCTGGCGACGGCATCGATCACCGGCAGCTATTCGTTGAACCCGGGCCTGGCATAGGCACCGTTTCCTGGCCTCGAATCTGAGGGTAGTTTGAGGGCCGTGGAAGTCCGCACGGGAAATCGCGATGACCTCAAGGCCATCAAGAAGGTCACGTTGCAAGCGTGTTCCGAAGCGATGGGTGAGCTCATCCCCTCCCGCGTGGTCATCGCAGAGACGCGCCGACGGTTTCCGACCGCTTCGATCTGTGAGCACATCCTCGCCGGACAGCTCCTGGTAGGTGTCGACGGTGCGGATCGGATCGAGGTGGTATGCCTGATGGACGAACGAGAGGATCGTCTCGAAATGACGACCGTGCTCGCTCCGGTACATCCGGCGAAATCGGTCAGCGGGGTCGAGTTGCTGGCCAAGATCCGTTCGATGGGATGGCTGGGCGCCGTCACGTCCGAATGCGTTCTGGGGAACCTTCCCCACGAGCAGTTCCACGAGGTTGCGGGCTTCTCCCCCGGCGAGGTCGAGGTCTCAGAGTGGGGCGGGCACGACGTGTTCAAGAGGAAGTGGTGGCTCGGGCCCGCCGACGGGACCGATCGGTAGGCTTTCGTCGATATGGACTACACCTCCTTGCCTAAGGCGATCCTCCACGACCACCTCGACGGCGGGTTACGGGTCGCCACCATCATCGAACTCGCCGACGGTGCCGGTTATACGCGGCTCCCGACCACGGATGCGACGGAGCTGGCCGAATGGTTCCACCAGGGACAGTCTGGGTCGCTGGAGCGGTATCTCGAAGCGTTCGAGCACACCTTTGGCGTGATGCAGAACCAGGATGCGATCCAAAGGGTCGCCTACGAAGCCGGTCTCGACCTTGCGGCGGACGGAGTGGTGTACGCCGAAGTGCGCTTCGGTCCCAGCCTGCACACCTTCCAAGGTCTGAGCCGCGAGGACGCAATCGAGGCCGTTCTCGACGGACTCAGCGCCGCCGGGCGTGAGACCGGAATCGTCCTATACGGCATCGCCAGCGCGTTGCGGCACGAAGCCGACTCCGAAGCCGTGGCGAACGCCGCTGTGGCCTTCGCCGGACAGGGCCTGGTTGCATTCGATCTTGCCGGGCCCGAGGCCGGTTATCCGGCCGACGACCACGAACCGGCGTGCCGCCTTGCCGCAGAGCACGGGCTCGGCCTGACGATCCACGCTGGGGAGTCCGACGACGCCACATCGATCTGGCGAGCGCTGGCCCACTGTGGGGCGCAACGGATCGGACACGGGGTCCGCATCGCCGACGATACGACCATTGTCGATGGCACGATCACCGGTCTCGGGTCCCTGGCCGGCCGAGTCCGCGACCATCGGATCCCGCTCGAGGTGGCCGTCACCTCGAACCTCCATACCCATGCCGTTCCGCCGGGGGCGATCCATCCGTTTGGAGGGCTGTACCGTGCCGGGTTCAACGTGTCGATCAACACCGACAACCGGCTGATGAGCTCCACTGCGTCGAGTGTCGAATATGAGCTGGCGGTCGACATGTTCGGTCTTGCTGTGACCGATCTCGCCGCGATCACCGTCGATGCCATCGAGGCGGGCTTTGGTGACTGGCCGACGCGCCGGCGATTGATCGACGAGGTGGTATTGCCCGGCTACGCCAGTGCGGCGTCCAACCAGTCGGCGACGTCCGAGAGCACCTGACCCTGCTCGGGCTCGTTGTGCAGCTCGTGACGGACGCCCGGGTACAGCTTGCGCTCCACGCCATCGACCGCAGCCAGCGGTGCCGATGCCATCGGTGGGACGAGGCGGTCTTCGGCTCCGTGGATAACCAGGGTTGGAACCTTGATCTCGTGGAGTGAGTCCCTGGCGGAGCTCTGGGCATTGAAGCCCTCGAGGCCGAACCTGGCGGTTGCCTTGGTCTGCACCAACGGATCGGCGAAGTACGCTTCTCCGACCGCCGGGTCGCGAGACAGCTGAGCACCATCGATCGAGTTGGGCAGACGCAGCGTCGGGATTACTCGGCCCAATACCTGGGCCGCGGCATGCAAGATCGCCGGAAGCTCGTCGTCGAGGGCCGGAGCCGAAAGGACCGCAGCGTCCGGCTTGCGATGTTCCGAGATGAGGTAATGCGTCGCGATCAGGCCGCCCAGCGAGTGGGCGTAGAGCACCCAGGGCCGGTCCCTGCCGACGCCGTCGGCGACGGTATCCAGGTCTCCGACCATCTGGTCGAAGGAATCGACGTGAACCCTGGCGCCTCCCGACTTGCCATGGCCGCGCAGGTCGTAGGCGGTGACCGCATAACCACGGGCGACGAAGAACTGGGCGACGTGCTCCCACCGCCCCGAATGCTCGGCGAGCCCGTGCACGATGAGCATGTCTCGTTTCGGGTCATCCGGCGCCCAGGATCGCGTGAACAGCTTCGTGCCGTCGGATACCTCGATCGTCCCGGTCTCTGTCATCGCACCTCCTCGACACTGTGGACGGCCGTTTCCAGTGCTTCAGCATATCCGCTGAGCTTTCCCTCCACGCCAACGGGCTCCGGAGCGATTGTGAGGCCACCCGGGAGCTCGGGGAAGCCGGTCAACGGCACGCATCCCGGGAGGTTCATTCGTGCTGCCACCCGCACAGGGTCGACGCTGAGCAACACGGTGAGCACCGGGCTCTGCGGAGGAAATGCAACGGTCACCCCGCGCAGTTGATCGAGCTGGTTGGCGAGGTCTTTCGTCGCGTTCAAGGTCCGTTCCGCGGTGGACACGCCATAGGTGCGGGCGAGCTCGACCGTTGCGACGGCAGCCGTCGCCGTGCATAACGACGACCACGGTCCGGCGACGGCGAGCCAGCGAGGCGCGTCGGGGAGGTCGAATACACCGAGCGAGTTGGGGTGACCGGCAACGACGAGGTCCTCCGGGCCCACATCCGCGGGGACCACCGTCCTGCCATAGACGAAGGGCAGCTCTTTGCCGGTGTGCGAAGCGAGCAGGCGGCGCCGCAGCGTGAGATCGAGGGCGCGGGCTACGAGGATTCGCTGAGGGTCGAGGCGGTCGACGACATCGATGACAGCGTGGACTTCTGCCCCTGTCACGTCTTGATGAATGGAGGGTCGACCTGTTGTGCGGGTACCCAGGCGCCGCGTATCTCCACCTCGATCGGTGCGCCGGGCTCGATCGGTGGTGCGAGATATCCCATGCCGATGCCGTGGCCGAGCGTTGGGCTGAAGTTCCCGCTGGTCACTCGACCGCTCGACTCGCCGGCACGGAATCGATATCCGTGGCGCGGAATGGTGCGGCCCTCGCAGGCGAAGGCGACGAGCGAACGCGGCAGACCTGCTTCCTGTTGCTGGGAGAGCGCTGCTTTGCCGACGAAGTCGTGTTCCCATCCGATGACCCAGCCCAGCCCGGCCTCCAGGGGGGTCGTTGAGTCGTCGAGATCTTGTCCCCACAGCGGGTAACCCATTTCGAGCCGAAGCGTGTCGCGTGCGCCGAGTCCGCACGGTGTTGCCCCCGCAACCAGCAGTGCTTCAAAAAGCCTCGGTCCGAACTCCGATGGCACTGCGATCTCAGCCCCCCGCTCTCCCGTGTACCCCGTCCCGCCGGCTCGAAACCAGCCACCTGCGAACTCACCATCGATCACCCGGAACCGCCCCGGCATGGTGCCGATCACCGACTCGACGACGCCAGGCGAGTCCGGTCCTTGGACCGCTACCAGTACGGTCTCATCGCGCACCGCGGCCACCGTCGTCGCCGCATCGCTGTTGTCGATGAACCTGCCGAGGATCTCATCGAAGTTGGTGCCGTTTGGCATCACCCAGTAGCCGGTGTCGGCGTACCGCCACACGATGATGTCGTCCACGACGCCGCCCCGATCGTTGAGCGCCATGGTGTATTGAGCTCGCCCTGCGGTGATCGTGGTCACGTCGTTGCATAGCTGATGGCGAACGAGCTCGGTCGCTCCCGGTCCATTGACGTCAAACCGGCCGAGGTGCGACACATCGAAAACCCCGACCTCTTGGCGCACCGCGGCGTGCTCGGCGAGCACCCCTTCGTATTGGACGGGCATCTCCCAGCCGCCGAAATCGGTGAAGCGCGCCGACAGGCGCTGATGGAGATCGTGGAGCGGCGACTGCGGCAGGAGGACTCCTCGTCGGGTGTGCCAGGCTAGCTCAGCCGACGTCGGCGTCCCGATCGGCGAGGTTGGTCACCTCGACCGGTCCCGGGATACGCGTCGGAGCGGTGGGGTGGGCGACATCGTCGAGGTCGGCAAGCTCGTATTTGACGAGCAGATGGAGATAGTCCCTCTGGTAGAAGACCTTGCACCGAATCTCCGGGTACAGGTCCCTGAGTTTCCTGATCTTCTGGTTCTTCTTGGTGACCAACTTCTGGTTCATCGTCGTGATCTCGATATAGAGATCATCATCCGGGAGATAGAAGTCGGGTCTGAAATACTTGGTGGGCTCTCCGGCGTCGTCCCATTCGATGGCGAAGGCCCTCGGCTCGTACTGCCAGGCCACGTCGTAGAAGTCGAGCAAACTGGCGAACTCTCGCTCGCTCTTGTGCGCGAACTGAGTCTGGTCGGCGGGGCCGGGACCGAATTCGCTGTCTAGTGTGCCGCTGCGCTCGATCGTCCCACCTCGGTGGCCGCGTGCTCGGGATAGAGCCGGTGGATCTCACCGACGAGCTCGTCCTGTACGGGGCCAACGGCGATCCCGAAGACGCCCTGGCCGCCCTTGAACACGTCTACGACCTCGGAGGCGCTGTGAGCGGCGTAGATGGTGGTTCCGTCGGAGAGCAACGTCACATCGGTGAGCGGGGACTCCGAAGCGAGTTCAACGCTCAGGATTTCCATCGCCTTGCGGATCTTCTTCAGCGACATACCGGCGTCGAGCAGGCGTTTTACCACCTTGAGCTGCACGACGTCGCCGAAGCTGTATAGGCGCTGGCTGCCCGAACCGGTGGCTTCTTGAACCGACGGGGTGATCAGCCCGGTCCGGGCCCAGTAATCGAGCTGTCGATACGAGATCCCGACAAGGCCACATACCTGCGGGGCTCGATAGCCGTCGATCATCTCTCCCTGGTTCGTCATGTTGCCTCCTGCAATGCCCAGCTCAGCTTACACCAATGTAATTCCGAAGACAGAACTACGCCGATGAAACTAGGACCGGCAGCGGCACGTTGTCAACAACCCATGTGGATAACTCCGTGAGTCGCAAGTCACGAGACACAAGTCGCAAGCAAGAGACGGGCCGGTGACTCGTCTCAGCTCGGTGCAGGTGCTTCGAAGTCCTCGGGGTTGATGTCGTCGAGGAACTCCTTGAACTGTTGGATCTCAGCCTCTTCATCCTCGTCGTGAATCTCGACGCCTGCCTCGTCGAGCAGGGCGCGTGAGGCGAACACCGGAGCACCGGTGCGCGTCGCCAGGGCAATGGCGTCGGATGGTCGGCTCGAGATCGTCAGTTCGTCGCCGTTCGTGCCGAGGATCAGGTCGGCGAAGAACGTTCCCTCGTCGAGACCGGTGACGTTCACCTGCTCGACGTCGGCGCCCAGCGCCTCGACGATCGTGCGGAGCAAGTCGTGGGTGAGCGGTCGAGCGGTCTCCACGCCCTCGAGCGCCAGAGCGATGGCGGTTGCCTCCGGTGTCCCGATCCAGATCGGCAGGTATCGGTTGCCGTCACGCTCTCGCAGCAACAGGATCGGCGTGTTCGTCGGCAGCTCTACCCGCACCCCGATGATCTCCATCCGCACCTGGTCGTCCATGCACCCAGCCTATCACTGGGCAGCTGTTTGGCTCTCCGAGATGGCGTGCTCGGGGAAGACTCGGTGGGCGAGAGCGAGCGGATCCTCCTGCAGGACAGAGAGATCCAGCGCCGCCCAGATCGAGCGCAGGTTGCGATATTTTCCCTGCCAGTCCATGCCGTATCCGAGCAGGTATTCGTCGGCAACCTCGAATCCGGCGTAGTCGACAGGGACATCCACGATACGGCGCTTGACCTTGTCGACCAGCGCCACGGTCCTGACTTCCAGCGCTCCCCTGGCAATCAGGAGCTTGCGCAGTGTGGACAGGGTCAGTCCGGTGTCCACGATGTCCTCGACGAGCAGGATGAAACGCCCATCGAGTGGTATCGAGGTGTCCATAGCGATCGACACCTTTCCATCGTATCCGAAACGGGTGAGAGCCAGAAAGTCGATCTCGGACCGAAGCGGGAGCCCGTTCGCCAGATCGCGAAGAAACGGTACCGAACCTTGCAGGATCCCAACGACAACCGGTTCGATATCGCCGAGGTCGTTCGTGATCTCGGCACTGAGTTGGGCCACACGATCGGCAAGAGTCGTTTCATCGATGACTTCGACGAACGGGTCGCTCACGCGTCGGGCTCCTCATAGACACCGGGAAGGGTGTCTTTGAGCCACTCGCCGATGAGACCTGCCTTTGGCAGATCGGCGAGCGCCGAGAGTCGCCAGCGCCCGTTGTTGAGGGCCGGCATCATCCTGAGTCGCCTGACCTCGCCTTCGGACAGTTCGAGGTCGGGAACCGGAACCCCTGCACCGCCCTGCTCGGCGAAAAACGGACGGAACCAGCGGTCGCGCAACCCATAGGTGGTGAAACCCCACTCGAGCATCTCACGAGTATCGCCAAAATGATCATCGCTGCCCATCACCACACCGACCAGACGTCGGTCGCCCCGTTTGGCGACCGAAAGCAGCACCCGGTCGGCCAGCGGTGTTTCCCCGGTCTTGAGTCCGACCACCCCCGGATAGGCGCCGAGCAGCAGGTTGGTGTTCTTGACCATGCGGTTCTTGCCCGTCGGATCGTCGGGGAGCTTGACAAGTCGAATACGGACGATGTCCTGCAACACGGGGTAGTCGAGCGATGCCAGCGTCAGCTTCAGCAGGTCGTTTGCCGTCGAGTAGTGACCGGGTGCGTCCAGGCCGTGCGGATTGGCAAAGCTGGTGTTTTCCATGCCGAACTCGGTGGCTCGCTGGTTCATGAGATCGACGAAGGTGTCGATGCTCTCGTCCCCGACCTTCCAGGCCAAGGTCATGGCTGCGTCGTTGCCGGAGCGCACCAGCATGGCGATGAGCAGGTCGTACACGCGCCACTCCTCACCGGCGACCAGACCCGCCGAGGAGCCGAAACCGGTGGTAGCTATGGCGGGCACGGTGACCGTGTCGTCGAGCTGTAACTCGTCGAGCACGATCATCGCCGTCATCACCTTGGTGACGGAGGCCATCGAGCGCTCGAGGTCCCCATTCCACGATGCCAGCTTCACTCCGGCGCTCTCGTCGTAGATCGCCCACGAGACCGACTCCAGTGCCGGGGGCGCGCCGGGGTCGCTCATTGGCACCGGCACAGGGGCCGGGGGCACCAATGACGCGACCGCAAGACCGAGGGAGAAAAGCGCTGTGAGAATCATCGATCCAGGAGACGCCGAAGCCTACCCCGGACCATATTTTCTTGAAGCTGTGCGGCGGCCTGCGAGCAGTCGGCAAGGATCTCGCCGGAGCGGCGCCGGTTCTCCGGGTTCCGGTGTCGTAACAACGGGGCAACGAGTTGGCCCAATAGGTCGGTTTGGCGATCTGCGGCAAGTCGGATCCCACGCAGGTGCCGGGGTTCCAGGCCATGGACGAGCAGGCGATGGGCGGCTCTGGCGATCGACAGATCCGAATCGCGGAAAACCTCGGTTCCGTCGGGCAGCTCCGACGGCTCCAGGATCCCGACATCGACGAGATCACCGACCTGGCCGGCGGACAGCCCGGACGACCGGATCAGCTCCGAGGCCGTCAGCGAAACGTCGGACGACGCGAAATAGGTCTCGGGGGGTGGTCCCGTCTCGGGCATCACCGGGGACTCCTCCCCGACCTCCCACGCTGCCAGTTTTGACTTGATCACCTTCAATGGCAGGTAGTGGTCCCGCTGTTCCTGCAGCACGTACTCGACACGGCGGACGTCGTCTTCGGTGAAGATGCGGTACCCGCTCGATGACCGGCCGGGCTGGACCAAACCCTGGCTCTCGAGAAAGCGGAGTTTGGAGACCGTCAGATCGGGGAAGTCGGGTTTGAGGAGGTTGATGACTTCGCCGATGCTGCGGGTTCTCGCTGCCCGTAGCGGCGATGCACTCATCAAATATCTCCGCGGGCCACGATCAGGTGAAATTTTCCGATGATGAGCTCGTCATCTGCGTGCAGGTCGGCGGAATCCGCCCACGCACCGTTGACGTAGGTACCGTTGGTCGAGCCGAGGTCTTCGATCCGTAGACCGGTCTCGTCGACGGAGAGCTTGGCGTGGTGGCGGGATACGGTGACGTCTCCGAGGAAGATGTCACTGTCGCCGCCGCGACCGACCAACGTGTCCCCGGGCCCCAGCACATAGGTGAGCCCTGCCTGCGGCCCGGAATCCACGGTCAACGCCCAGCCGAAGGCACCGGCGACGCTGCTGCCGGAACCCGCCCCGGCCGGTTCTGCGGTCGGGTCGTAGATGACCGTTGGCTCGTGTTCGACGTGCTCGGGCCCGTCGTTGTCCGTCATGACCCTATCGTACCTCAACCCTCGACCATTGATTGAGGGTTTTCCCCGGTTATGTGGCCTCGATCAGCGCCCGATAGGTGGCGGCGTCCATGAATGATGACACATCTGGCTCGCCTCCCGGGTCGATACGGGCGAACCAACCGTCTCCATAGGGGTCGGCGTTGACCAGCTCGGGGGTGTCCATCAGGGCCTCGTTGACGGCTACGACCGTGCCGGCGACGGGGGCGTACACGTCGTTGACCGACTTGGTCGACTCGATTTCGGCGAAGCTCTCCCCGGCGGCGACGGATCGGTCGAGATCAGGGAGATCGACATACACCACGTCCCCGAGCGCGTCTTGGGCGAAATCGGTGACCCCGACGCTGACCATGCCCGCGTCGTCGACGCCGACCCACTCGTGATTCTTGGTGTACCGCAGGTCCTCTGGAACGTTCAACGCCGCCTCCTCGTTGCTGTGCAGCAGTTTACCCGCCGTTGATGGAGCCGCTCGAGGCTCCGCACAAGCTGGTTCCCGGCGGGCCGGTCACCGGGTTTCGTTGGCCTTGATCGCGGCGAGCATATCGCCGAAGTAGGCGATGCCGACGGCGTAGTAGAGCACGATGCCAACGAGGCCGACGAATGCGAACACCGACTCGCCCCACGCGATCTCGAAGCCGACGGCGATGTACAACCCGACGATGGCGCTGTAGAGGAGGAGGGTCGCCAGCTTTCCCATCTGGCGGACGTCGAGGCGGGTCACGCCCTTGATCCAGCCGTAGAGAGCACCGATGGCGATGAGCAGCTCGCGAATGATGATCGCCCAACCGAGCCACCCTGGCAGAACCCCGGCGATGAGGCCGACGATGACGGCAACCGCGATGGCGATCCGGTCGGCCAGCGGATCGAGGAACTTGCCCACCTCCGTTACCTGGTCGAGACGACGGGCGAGGTAGCCGTCGACCCAGTCGGTGCCACCGATGACGGCAAGCAGCAGTCCGGCCCATCCGATCTGGTCGATGGCGACGAGCCAGATGAACACGGGAATGAGAAGCAGCCGGACAATTGAGATCGCGTTCGGGATCGTCAGCGCGGTTCGGTCCATCGTCAGGTCACCCGAACGACCCGGAACCTCACCCTTGCCAGCTCTTCTTCCTCGAATTCGACGACGAAGGCATACCCCTTGGCCTCGGGGAACTCGATGTTGTGAAAGGGGCTGACGATGGGAACGATGCTGGTCGCCCCCGGCGGAAGGTTTGGTGGTGCTCCGACCCGCAACTTGCCCTTCGCCTCCACGTCCATTGGCTTTCCGTCCTCATCGGAGAGCGTGATGGAGATCTCGAGGTCGCGATGACGCTCGTCCGGTTGCACTTCGGCAACCATGGCCAACGCCAGAGTCCGGTGAACGATGGGCAGCGTGCGCGCAGAGATTGTGTCGAATCCACCGCCGAGCACGAAGAGCTTTCCACCCTGCACCTGGGCAGCGTCCGCCAGCATTGCCGTGGTCAGCCTCACGGCCCTGCGCCCGGGTCGCGGCATAGTCGGGGGTGGATGTGGTCGAGGTGGGTGAGACCCATCGCGAGACCATACACCGCGGCATCTACGCCGTGGCCTCCCGCTCCGGAGCCAGCGTGTAGAGTCGCGGCTCGATCATCAGCCCCGGAGGCTCGCATGAGCGCGGATTCGGCGGAGAGCTACCCGATCACGCGCAACCAACAGCGGTTTGCGTCCTGGATGACCGACGTCCTGATCTACATCGTGGTGCTGAATCTCTTCGTGGAGTTCTCCGAGGCGATCGTCATCGA
Organism: Acidimicrobiia bacterium; assembly: GCA_036985755.1. Taxonomy (GTDB): domain Bacteria; phylum Actinomycetota; class Acidimicrobiia; order Spongiisociales; family UBA5794; genus JACZST01. The sequence goes on from BTQG01000008.1 coordinate 41,306, forward strand.
CTCGTTCACGATCTCGATCTTCACCGCGGTGCTGTTGAAGGCGATGCTCGACGTGATCGGTGGTGTCGAGCACCGAGTCAAGGCATTCTTCGACCAGCGCGACGGGACGTTGTGGGGTGCGCTCGGCGCCGCTTCCCTCTTCGGAATTCTTTTCATCAGCAAGTTCATCATCCTCGAGGTGGTCGATATCGTCTTTGGAGACCACGTCGAGCTCGGGCACCTCATCGATATCATCGTGCTCATTGTTGCAATGATTGCGGCGAGGTTGGTTTTTCGGAAGATCTATCAGCGTTTTGGTGACGAGCCGCTGCCGTAATGGCTGATGAGCACCGAACAGTTTTCGGTGCCGGCCGGAGTCGTCCTTCATAGCGAGCCGCCGTTCGTCGAGGCTCAGTCGTCGTCTTGATCCGGGCGTCGCCGTTCGACTCTCGCCCGATGGCGAAACTGGGTGCGCCGCATCCGCTGGTTGAGGAAGAGACCGAGGATGCTGATCCCGGCGAGAATGTACGCCACCGTGAACAACTTGGCGGCGTCGGTGGTAGGGGCGAGATCACCGAATCCGACGGTGGTCACCGCTACCACACTGAAGTACAGGCTGTCGACCCAGCTCCAGTCCTCGAGGTAGTGAAATACGACGGTCCCGATGGCCAGAACGCTCGCCGCTGCGACAGTGAGCACCTTGTAGGCGTGCTCGTCCCACGCCTCCCCCGCCGCGCTGGCTCCCAGACCAGGAGTAGGACCGCCCGTCATGGGGTGACCCTACCTTCGCACCACTGGGATTCCCGGTAGCCGTCGCCTGGCTTCGCCTTTGTGGCCATGCGTGGCGCCGACCCGCAACCGGAGCGGTGCTGAATGTCATGTGGACGCGCCTGGACCGCTACGTCGCCGGCTCCAGCATCTGCTGCTCGTTGATCACGTACCGGGCCTCGCCCTCGGCCCCGGTGGTGAGCTGAAACCCGACTCTCTCCAGGTAACGGATGTGGTCACCGGTACCGGGCAGGCTCCATGCCTGGATGCAGTCCAGGTCGGCGAAGAGACCCGAGTTCCCCGAGTACAGAAACTCGCCCAGCTTGAAGTCTCGGTATTCCGGTATCACGAAGTCGAGCTCGATCTCCAACGAGTCGTCCTGGCACGGCCTGGCGATGACGAGCCCGGCGGGGATGTGGTCACGCAGGAGGAAGTACGTGCGGTGGTCGCGGGCCGGTTCGTAGACGAACTCGGGCTGGAAGCGGCTGATCTCCTCGGCGTAGAACTCCAGGAAGTAGGCCAGGTATCGGGAATCCGGGTAGACCTTGAGCACGGAGAACACCTCGTCCTGGCGCCTGGTCAGCTTGCGCAGGAAATACGTGTGAACGGCGATCACCACGAGGTTGACGATCACCAGCGGATACGCACCGATGAGCAGTCCGTACACGAAGAAGGACGCCGACGCCGCCACGCCGACGAGACGGAGCTTGAAGATCGAGCGCTGCATCAGCGAAACGACGACCAACGCCGACCCGACCCAGCCGACGACCTCATAGATGATGGTGCTGTTCATTCTCGGTTCCCCATGACAAGCGAAGCCCCGAATTGTACCGACGGCACCCCGGTAGCAATCGACCGGAGCCGTCGTACGTGTCTGGAGATACCGTGGCGGTATACCCAGACACGTACGACACAAAAAGCGCCCCCAGTCAGGCACACCAGATTCCGGATAGTCCCGGATCGGATCCTCCCCTTTTGTCCCCGCTGCAAGGGGTTTCTCGGAGTTACACCCTGGGTCCATCCCGGCCCATCCCGACATGTTCGCGGGAATCCGTGATCAGGATGTGGTCAGCCGATCCTGTTCGAGAAGTCTGCACACCTGATTTCGATCGGGCTCATGAGCACTCTGGAAATCCAGATTTCGCGGTCGGGCGGCGGGCTATCCGTACTTCTCGCTGAACGCCTCATCTGACATCGTGAGATAGACGATGCCCTCGATGAATCCGACGATGGCCGGTATGAGCGTCCAGAAGAAGATCAGGTAGATGACCCCGGCACCAACCTGTCCGAGATAGAACTTGTGGACGCCGAGCCCGCCGAAGAAGATGGCAAAAAGGCCCGCGGCGACTCTGCTCTTCTCGCCGGTGGTGGCTGGTTTTGGCGGTTCCTCCACTCTCGGCTGACGCTGGTCGGTCCACTCGGAACCATTCCAGTACCGTTGCATTTTCGGTACGTCAGGGTCGTCGTACCAGCCTGCGGGTGTGGTTGGCGTCTTAGCCGGTAGGTCGGTTCCGTTGTCCATTGCTCCTCCCTCGCACTGCCAAGGGCAAGGTATAGCAGAGGGCTGCGCAGGCGAGTAGGACCCGGCGCACCGACATCTGCGCCATCAGCGGTACCGTGCCGGTCAATCTGAGGTGAGATGAATCGAACCACTGCCATTGTGTTTGGTGTGGCAGGTGTCCTAGCTCTGTCTGGGTCGGCCCTCCACGCGGTGAGCGAACCCGCCTACTACGACCCTTCTGCCTTCATCGACTATCTCGCAGTGGTGAGCCTGACCACTATCTTCGTCGTCACAGGCGTCGCGCTCGTTCTGCTGTGGCGAGACCCACCGGTGAGGCGCGGTTCCCTGTTTCTGCTTCTCGCCGGAATCGGGGCAGCCGCAGTGGGCTTGGGCAACCTGTTCGAGGACGCATTCGATGTCGAAGCTGCGGTGTGGGTCTTCTTTGGTGGGGGGCTCCTCATGCTGGTGAGCTTGCCGATTGCCGGTATCGCTGCTCTTACCGTTCACTCTCCACGACGGTGGAGTGGACTGTTCCTACTGTTCGCCGCCCCCGGAGCGATACTCGGTTTCGGGTTCGTGATGATGGGCGTGTCGTGGATCCTGTTCGGACTCTGGATCGTGTATCAACATCGTGCCTTCGTGATTGCGATCGCTGTGGCCGCTGTTCCAGCGTTGGCGACCGTTTTCTACCTGTATGGCGATGATGTCTTTTTTGGGGTGTAGAGCACATCGCTCGACCGACTCCACCAGACACGGTGTCCAAGTGATCGCAACACGACGCATGGATCGGCTATCGGACCGGCCTCTGCGCCGCTGAAGCTCCAACCACTGTGGTCCACTTGTGCCTCTCAACGTGAGCACCCAACCGTCGACTTCGGCCGGGCGCTGTGCACACGAAGGGGTGACGAGCGCAGGCTTCAACCGCGTCGACCGACGACGGCCCCCAAGGACCGCCCGCAGGCCGGCACAACTCTCTGATCACGTAGAGAAAGTTCTCACAGCTCTGCACTGAGCCGGACATTGCTAGTCGAGACTGCGCCGAATGGATGCTTTCAGGTCCTTCATGAGGACGTAGAGATGGTTTGGATTCTGAGGCATCGCCTGGAAGCCGTAGCGCTGATAGAAGCTCGCTGCGGCGTCGTCCTTGGCGTGGGCGATCACGGCCCTCCCCCCGATCTCATCGGCGGCCGCGGCACAACGTGCCAGGGCATCCCGCAGCAGTTCGCCGCCGAGTCCGGCGCCCTGCTCGGATCGGTCGATCCCGAGCCTGGCCAGCAGGATCACCGGTATCGGTCTTCTCCGGGGCAGGCCCGCAGCGAGGCGCGGGGCCGCCTCTTCGGGCTCGATGGCGTGGAGAGCCAGGGTATAGAAGCCGACGACTTTGCGTCTTCGCTCCAGAACGTACGTCACCGAGGCGCCGGCCCGTTGATCCGAGAGTGCGAACTGCCTCAGCCACTCGTCGAGGACGGTAACGCCGGAATCGAACCCGTCGAGATCATCGCTGGCTTCCAATCTCCGAACCGGCCGCAGCGCGGTCAACGCAGCGGGATACGACTGGGCTGTGAAAACAGATCGACGAGCTCGGGGATGGCGACGGGCGCCTCATCGAGGGCCTCGACGAACCGATCGAACTCATCCTCGCTGAGCGTGACCGGCTGACGCTCGACGATCAGGGTCCGGGCCCGCGCTACCGCGCTCTCCTCAACGAAGGCGGTCTTGGAGACCCCGATCAGGGTGGCGGCCTCGCGAACGAGCGCGTCGCTTCCCGCTTTGACGCGGAAGTTCCATCTGCGGTCGCGTTGCTCGGTGGTCATATCACACTCCTTGCGTACGTACATTGTACATACGTTGTCCATGTGGTCAACCCCAGACAGCCGGCCGAATTTCCCTTTCGCGACGGTCCATTGCAAGTGTGCCCTCATCCGTCGCTCAATCGGTTACCGGTACCGCCTTGGCCTCCCTCGGAGCTGGTCCGACAGCGCATATGTGCCTGATTGATGATGTGGGTGGCGTCGGGTGACTCGGTTTCAGCCCTGGGAGACCGGGAAGCGGTCATTGCGGTCCCTCTTCGGTCTGGCGGTGGAGTCAGGAGACGTGAACTACGCCTCAGGCTCCCAGGTTCATATGTCGTCGGCGACAACCCAAACCGTCTCCGTCGGAGCCGGCACCCAG
>BTQG01000009.1:0-45326 GCA_036985755.1 Acidimicrobiia bacterium
AAGCGCTCCCGGTCCGAGGATGCCTCTTCGTCTCTCCCGCCAAGCGCTCCCGGTCCGAGGATGCCTCTTCGTCTCTCCCGCCAAGCGCTCCCGGTCCGAGGATGCCTCTTCGTCTCTCCCGCCAAGCGCTCCCGGTCCGAGGATGCCTCTTCGTCTCTCCCGCGAAGCGGGGGAGACGCGTTGCGGCGGCAGCCGTAACGCAGAGGGGGCTCTGGAGGAGTGCGTGCTCGAATGCGCTCACCTGGCGACCAGCGAACACCCAGAGCCGCCGGCCGGACACCGGCGTCTCTCCTGCCGCGTTACCGCTCGTGGGAGAGGCAAAACGCCTCGTCGCTAGCCTCCTTGCGCCATGACCGCATTCGAGCTCTCCAAGTGGATACATCTCCTCGCCGCTGCAGTCTGGACCGGTGGACTGATCACCCTCGCCGTGCTGGTTACTGCGCTCCGCAGCGCCGGCGCCGACCGGTCGCAGCTCCGGGCGGCAGCGAGGGCATTTGGCTACCTGTCATGGACGGCCCTCGCCATCGCCGCGGGCACCGGCTTCTACCAGCTATCCAGGCTGGGTTGGCCATGGAGTCGGCTCAATCTCAAACTCACGCTCGTTGGGGCATCGGCGGCGCTGGCGTTGTTCCACCAGGTGACGGCGAGGCGCACCAGTCCTGCCCTCCGCGGCGCCCTCCAGGGCATCATCCTCGTGCTGGCAATCGCCATCTTCGGCGCCGCCGTCGCCGCCTTTTAGGCCTCCGTCAACGACGAGTGTCGATGGCCGACGAGCACCTCACACTCGCGATCACCCTCGCTGATTGCGCCATCACCAGCAAGCGGTCAAGCCAGGTCGTCGACCCAGTCCGGGAAGCCTTCCGGCACCTCCCGGCCGCGCCCCTTGAACTGCCCGGTGACGCGGGCACCACGATCGCTCATGGCCTGTGCCATCGTGGGGAGCATCTTGCCTGGCGACGTCTTATAGGTGCAGAACACCGCGGCCGGCTTGCCCTCGAGTGAGAGGGTCTCGATGAATTCCATGGTTGCTTTGGTCGCGTGCTGGAGAATGAAGAACAGACCTTCGGTCCAACTGCCGACGCAGACCGCCTCGGCACTGGATACCTGAGACGAGTCGGCGGCCTGGACCGCCACAACGCTGCAGTCATGACCTTTGCCGGTCGCCAGCTCAGCCATCTTCTCGGCGGCGGCCTTTGTTGTTCCGGTTCGACTGTCGTACACGATGGTTAGACGCATGGGATCCTCCCCGAGACGATGCTGGTGCTAACGGACAACCCGGAAAACCGCACGTCCGTTGTTCGCAGTGTAAGCGCCGCGCTCGGGTCCTACCAGAGGCGAGAATCTCCGACTGTTGCGATGCGGTCGTGTGCAGGACGGTCGTGCCGGACCTGCATCCCATGTGCTTCGAAAGCGGCACTCGCTGCGGCGAGGACCGCGGGATCGACCGGCCTGTTCCCGCTTCAGCCGTTCCCAGCGATCCGCTCGACGTCGACGATCACGGTGACCCGCACCATGTCGGGAGTGAGCCAGGGGTACTGCTCCTTCCCGAGGTACTTCTGAGCCAGCCGATCGATCACGGCAACCCCGTCCGAAGTGCGCATCTCTGCGACCTGCCCCTGCATCGACCAGTTCTCGTATGGTTTGCTCGCCGGGCTGATCGAAACCGCCACCCGCGGATCGTTGTTCATGTTCCTCCACTTCCGACGACCCTGCGCGGTGTTGAACACGATGCGATCCCCGTCGCGCATGATCCACATCGCCGTGGCCTGGGGCGTTCCATCGGGATCCAGTGTGACGAGGTGGGCGAAGTTGGCCGCGTCGATGACGGCCTTCAGATCTTCTGGTAAGACTATTCCCACGGTGGTCCTTGCTCTGTCGTGCAGAACAGTTAACTCGAAACCGACCCGCTAGCGCCGGGGCGCCGCCTCAGAGCACCTCGTCGAGCACCGAAAACAGCCGGTCTACATCCGACTGATCGTTGTACAGGTGTGGGGCGACGCGAATCGAATCCCCCCGGATACTGACATACACCCGTCTTGCCGCCAGCTCGGCCGCAACACCGGTGGGGAGGCCGGACGCCGCCCGCACCCCAATCAGATGTGGCCCTCGCGCCTGCGGCGGCACCACCAGCAGGCCGCGCTCGTCCGCAGCGCGCTCGATGGCGTCGGTGATGCCCTGAAGAGCCGTGGCCACATGATCGACCCCCCAATCGAGTAGCTGCTCGATGGCGGCCATCGCCATCGGTATCAGCTGGAAGCTGCTGCGCTCCCCTACGTCGTAGCGGCGAGCGCCCGGCGCATATTGGTCGCGATAGTCGACCAGGCCGGCGAAATCCTCGGAGCCGGCGCGCACGATCCACCCCTGCTCGAGCGGCGTTCCCTGCCGATAGTCCGGTGATACCCACAGGTAACCGAGGCCGAAGGGCCCGAGCAACCACTTGTACCCGGCGGCGAACACGAAATCGGGTCGGATCTCTCCCGCGTCAAACGGCATCGCACCCAGCGACTGGGAGGCATCGATTACGAGAGCGGCACCGACCTGTCTGGCGGCGGCGCCCACCTGTGCAAGATCGAGAAGCGAACCATCCGTCCAGTGGACGTTTGGCACCGCCACCACCGCAGTCTGGGCGTCGATTGTCTCGAGAACAGACGGCGTCCACATCCCGTCGCTCGGGCGGGCAACCGTCACCATCTCGCCGCCGCCGCCGGTCACCGCCGAGCGCCACGGGTAGACGTTGGCAGGGAACTGCTCCTCGAGAACAACCACCGTTCGCCCGGGGCCGACCTTGAGATTGGCGGCGGCGATTCCTGCCCCGTACGACACCGAGGGAATGATGGCTACCCCCTCGGCATCGGCCCCGATCAGGTCGGCAAACAGCCCGCGGAGTCGCTCCACCGGGGCAAAGAAGTCGTCGACCGCGATCGTCCACGGCGCGTCCGCCCGGTCGAGGGCACCCAGTCCGGCGCGACGCACCGTTCCCGGCTGTGGAGTCAGGTATGCCGCGTTGAGATAGGTGACATCATCGGGGATGTCGAAGAGGTGACGTTGGGACCCGGTGATCGACAAGGAACGACCTCCGACGAGCAGCTACTTCTTCTTGTGCCGGTTGGCCTTGACGCGCTTGCGGTACTTGTGCTTGCTCATCTTCTTCCGTCGTTTCTTGATCACCGAACCCATGCAGGGATACCTCGTTTGTTGAAATTGGAGCCGACCCGGGACACGCCGGACCAAGCCATGAGGATGGCGGAGGATAGGAACGAACGCAACCATTGCGACAATCCGCTGGGATGGGCCCGCCGGTAACATCCGGCACATGAACCCGATCATCGGTATCACATCGCAGCCGAACGCCGTCGCCAACGCAAGCGGCCAACTCGACTCGCACGTCATCGGCCACACCTACACCGACTCGGTGCTCCGCTCAGGAGGGCTCCCGGTATCCCTCGTCCCAGTGCCGCACAAGGAGATTCCACTGCTGCTCGACCGTATCGATGGCCTCGTCCTGTCGGGGGGCGGGGACGTTGAGCCCCACCGCTACGGCCAGGACCGCCATGCAAAGACGCGGAGGACCAACGTCGATCGGGATGAATTCGAGCTCGCCCTTGCCCGGGCTGCGTACGAGCGGAGGATGCCGCTGCTGGCGATTTGCCGTGGGATCCAGGTCGTCAACGTCGCCTTCGGTGGAACGCTGATTCAGGACATCCCGTCGGCGATCGGCTCCAAAGACCACACCGTCATCGGCCACGCCGTGTACGACGGGCACCAGCCGGTCACGATCGCAGCCGATTCCAAGATCGCAAAAGCGACGGGGAAGACCGAGATGCTGGTCAACTCGATCCATCACCAGGCGATCGATCACCTCGCCGAGGGCTTCCGGGCCGTTGCCTGGGCCGACGACGGGATCATCGAAGGCATCGAGCACGAGGATGAGGATTGGCAGCTTCTCGGCGTCCAGTGGCATCCCGAGTTCCTCGGCGAAAACTTCGACGAGCCCTCCCATCGCCTTTTCGATGCGATCGTGCAGCAGGCTGCGGAATACCGCGACGATCTGGGCGCTGAACGATGACGTCGAACCGCCACCCGGATCCAGCGTTCACAGGCAACGCCACGCCACGTGGCGACCCGCTGCAGCATTGAGCAGGGTCTTGTTCGTGTGCACCGGCAACATCTGCCGGTCGCCGATGGCCGAATACCTGGCGCGACACCTCACCCAGGGAGACGGCATCGTGTTCTCGTCCGCGGGAACGGCAACGCATGCCGGAGTCAGTCCTTCGTCGGGAACAAACACGGTGATGGCCGAGATCGGCATCGGCATCGTGTGGCACCGCTCCCGATCCGTCTGGCAGGATGACGAGACCGCCGACCTCATCTACGCCCTCTCCGCAGAGCATCGCCGCGCCATGGTGGCGCGCTGGCCGGGTCGCGCCGACGACATCCACATGTTGTCCCCCAACGGTGAGTCCATCGACGACCCGTACGGAATGGAGCTAGAGGCCTACCGACGATCCAGGGACCAAATCGCAGAAGCGGTCCGAGCTCGGGTCGAGACCGGGTGGAAGCCGTAAGGACCTACTTCAGTCCTTCATAGTCGACGTCCAGGACCATCACGTCACCGCCGTCGCCGAGAACCGCCGTCATCGCGACCATCACTGCGTCCTTCCCCTCGGCCGAAGTGAAGGCAATCGCCGTCGGGCCGGCACCCGACCAGGCCGCGTGTTTCGCACCGGCGCTGAGCGCTGCCTCGATCAGGCTGCCGGTCACCGGCGACAGCGCAGCTCGAGGTACCTCATGCAGCTCATCACCTCTGGCGGCGGCGAGAGCGGCACGATCCCCCGTTCTCAGCCCATCGGCGAGGGAGACCGCCCGCGACACCGATCGCGTCGCCGTGCCCAGCGTTACCAGCTCGGGCAGCGCGGCGCGAGCTTCGATGGTTGCCAGGCGAGTATGCGGCACCGCGAAGACCGTCACCAGCCGATCGTCAATGGGTAGTGACCTCGGACCATCGACGCCGACCGCGACGAGCCCGCCGTACACCGCAGGGCCTGCATTGTCTCCATGGCCTTCGATGCCGGCGACGATCTCGTAGATCTCCTGCCGGTCTGGCTCGCCACCGCTGGCCCTGACGGTGGCGGCGGCCGCAGCGGCCGTCACCGCCGCCGAAGAGCCCAGGCCGCGGGCGCGGGGCACGGAATTGTCCACGACGATCGCCATCGGTGTACCGCTCGTGGCCTGAACCGCTCGATGGACCATGTGGTCGGCGGCTAGTGGCTGCGGACCCTCGCCGTCGTCGACCGTCATATCGGAAGACGGGCTCACCGTCACCCGGCAACGGAGATCCACAGCCAGGCCGAGCACATCAAAGCCGGGGCCCAGGTTCCCTGAGGAACCGGGGGCGCTGGCCGACCCGGTCACGTGTCCACCGGCTCTATGAAAACCTTCCGTGCCGAAGGGACGGATTCCTCGATAACGGCCTCGATGTGCTTGATCACCGCTTCCATCTGATCGGTGTCGAGCCCGTCATCGAACGCGACATCCATGTTGACCAGGATCTCCTCCGGGCCGAGCTGCATGGTCAGCAGCCGATCGATGCGTTGCACCTCATCGACGCCAAGCGTCGCCGCCCGGATCCGTGAACGTTCCTCTCGCGTTGCCGCCTCGCCGATCAGCAACGACTTCATCTCGGTGGCGATGAACCAGGCAACGCCGGCGAGCAGAACCCCGATCAACACCGACGCCAGCCCGTCCCACACACCGTCGCCGGTGACGCGGGCGAGAATCAGGCCGATTGCGGCGATGCCGACTCCGACGAGGGCGGCGGCGTCCTCGAACAGCACGACCACCAGCGACGGGTCCTTGGACTCGCGGATCGCCCTGATGACCGACCGTCCTGAGCGGCCGGCATTGAACTGGCGGACCGCAGGACGGAATGCGATAGACGCCTCGAAGAGGGCGGCGATGGCGAGCACACCCATCGACAGCCAGAACCCCCCCTCGCCACTGCCCTCGGGGTTGCGGATCCTGTCTATGCCGGAGATGATCGACAACACGGACCCGCCGACGAACAGAACCACAGCGACCATGAATGCCCAGAAGTAGAGCTCCTTGCCGCGTCCGTATGGGTGCTGCACGTCTGGTTCTCGGGCGGATACGGCGTGGCCGCGGAGCAAGAATATCTGGTTGCCGGTGTCGGCGAGGGAATGGATGCCCTCTGAGAGCATGGCCGAGCTCCCGGAGATCCCGGCAGCGATGAACTTGGTCACAGCGATCAGGAAGTTGGCGAGCATGGCGAGGATGACGAGGCGTCTGGATTCGGCTGCCATGGCCCAGGAGGCTACCCACCCTCCGTCGGTCCCGACTCACCGTGGCGCAAAACCCGTAACCTCACCCTCAGGCATATCGAGGAGCGTGGCGGTGGTGGTAGCAATCGAGGCCGTCGGCCTCACCAAGTACTACGGGGACACCCCGGGAATCATCGACCTCGACCTCGAGGTGACGACCGGAGAAGTATTCGGATTCCTCGGGCCAAACGGGGCAGGCAAGAGCACAACGATCCGCACCTTTCTCGATCTGTTACACCCGACCGGCGGCACCGTGGCGATCCTTGGCCTGGACAGCCACGAGCAGTCCGTCGACATCCGCGCCCGCACGGGTTATCTGCCCGGTGACCTCTCCATGTACGACGACATGACGGCTCGAGAGATGCTCCGCTACTTCTCCTCGCTCAGGAAAACCGATACCGAGGCACGGGTGCAAGAGCTCGCCGAGCGTCTCCAGCTCGACCTTGATCGAAAGATCGGCTCCTATTCCAGCGGCAACCGGCAAAAGGTCGGCGTGATCCAGGCCTTCATGCACGAACCGGAGTTGCTGATCCTCGACGAGCCGAGCACCGGCCTCGACCCTCTGATGCAACAAGAGTTCTATCGAATGATCGACGAGACCCGAAAGGCGGGTCGAACCGTCTTCCTGTCATCGCACATCCTGCCCGAGGTGGAACGGACCGCCGACAGGGTGGGGATCGTGCGCAACGGCCGCCTGGTGACGGTGCAGACGGTCAACGACCTCAAAGCGAAAGCGCGGCGCCGCTTCCAGATCGTCTTCGCAGAGAAGGTCCGCCCCGGCGAGTTCTCCGAGCTCCCCGGAGTTCAGTCGGCGCTGGCCTCCCACGATGGTTACGGCGTGGAAATCCTCATCGAGGGTCCCGTTGATCGCGTGCTGGCGAAAGCGGCCGAACATCGCATGGAGAACGTCATCTCCCACGAGGGGGACCTGGAGGAGGCGTTCCTCACCTTCTACGAAGAGGAGCCGGCAGCGGATCCGGCCTCGCTTCAGACATGAGCCCACGTTTCCCGCTCACGCTGGCTCGCCGCGGGCCGCCGGGGCTCGGGGAGCAAGATGATGCTGCGTAACGTCTTCACCAAGACGATATGGGAGCGACGCTGGGCGATGTTCGGCTGGGTGCTCGGCGGCCTCGCCCTCACCACGTTCATCGTCGCCCTGTATCCGATCATCCGAGACTCGGCAGATTTCATCGATCTGATCAAGGAAATGCCAGACGAGCTCATCGCCTTCGCCGGCATCGACCCTGAGATCTACACCACGGGGTACGGCTACCTGCAGGCCCAGATGTACTCGCTGCTCGGACCGTTGCTCATCCTGATACTCGCCATCGGGATGGGAGCGGGGGCAACCGCTGCTGAGGAGTCGAATGGCACGGCCGATCTCCTGTTGGCGACCTCGGTGAGCCGATCCAGGGTCGTGGTCGACAAGTCGGCGGCGTTGGCGGTCATGGTGGCCATGGTCATTCTGTCGTTCGTCGTCGTCCTGCTGATCGGCCAGCTCGCCGTGCAGTTGCAGCTTTCCATCTGGGGCATCATCGGAGGCAACGTCGGGCTGTTCCTGCTCGGGCTCTTTTTCGGCACGATGGCGATGGCGATCGGTGCCTGGAGCGGTAAACGAGCGTTGGCCGCCGGGATAGCGGGGGGCATTGCCGGGCTTTCGTTCTTCCTCAACGCCTTTGCCCCGCTGGTCGAAGGTCTCGAGGCGATCCAGCCGTTGCTCCCGTTCTACTGGTATTCGAACGGCACACCGCTGCTCGACGGCCCGACCTCCTGGCAGCTGTTGCTGGCCGCCGGGGTGGTGCTGTTCAGCGCCGCCGCCGCATTGGCGTTCCGGCGAAGGGATATCGGCGTCGTAACCCAACTCGCCGTCTTCGCACGCCGCGGTACCGGGGGCGGCCGAACAAAGAGCTCAAAGAGCCCGCTGCTGGGTTCGATCAGCGGCAAGACCATCTGGGACAAGCGCCGCTCGTTCTGGTGGTGGCTGGCCGGCATCGGGACCATCGCCTCGATCACCATCGCCCTGTTCCCCAGCGTGAGGGATGCCGACGGCCAGGCGTTCGAGAACCTGATCGACAGCTATCCGCCGGAGCTACTCGCCGTCTTCGGCATCACCGATCCCGCTTCGCTGCTCACCGGCGCTGGGATCGTCTCGTCAAGGGTGTACTCGAGTATCGGCCTGGTCATCGTTCTGGCGTTCGCCATCGGGATGGGCAAGGCTGCCCTCGCCGGGGAAGAGAAGGACGGTACCGCCGACCTCCTCTTCTCCACCCCCCTGCCCCGAGACCGAATCGTCGCCGCCAAGGCCGCCGCGATGCTCACCCTGCTGCTGGCCTTGCTGGTCGGGGTGATGGTGATCGTGGGAATCGGTGACATCCTTGTTGGGCTCGACCTCTCCTTGCAGGGCCTGGTGGCGGCCAACCTGGGAATGGCGCTCCTGGCCTTCCTCTTCGGCGCCGTTGCCATGGCCGTCGGTGCAGCCGGCGGCCGGCCCGGTGTGGCCATCGGCGTCGCCTCCGGGCTGGGGGTGGTGACGTTCCTGCTCAACGGGTTTGGCGCCATCGTCGACTGGCTGGGGCCCCTGCGGCCGCTGACTCCGTTCTACTGGTACCAGGGAGACAGCAACCCGCTCGAGCAGAGCCTGGGCTGGCAACAGCCGCTGATGTTCGCGGTCGGCCTCGTCTTTGTTGGGACCGCGGCACTCCTGTTCAGGCGAAGAGACATCGGGACATGAGTTACCCATCGATTCCCGCCGATACTGTTCCCTGGCTGACCGTCGACCAGATGGTCGAGGCCGATCGCCTCGCCATCGATGAATTCGGTATCGGCCTGCTGCAGATGATGGAACACGCAGGGCGGGGTCTGGCGACAGTTGTGGACTCAACCGCGCCGGACGGCGAGATCGTCGTTCTCGCCGGAGGCGGCAACAACGGTGGCGGCGGCCTGTGCGCCGCCCGCCATCTGGTCAATCTCGGTCGTTCGCTCTCCGTCGTGATGGCGTCCGATCGACCGGGGCCTGCCGCCGTCCATCATCTGGCGACGCTCGAAGCAATGGGGATCGAACCGGAGCCCGAGCCGCCGGAGGCTCCGGTGGTGGTCGACGCCCTGGTCGGTTATGGCCTCGATGGGCCCCTGCGGAGTCGGGCGGCCGATCTTGCGTCGTGGTCCTCAGCACGCACGGTCATCTCGCTCGACCTTCCCTCGGGGCACGGGCATCCGGGTGCGATCACCCCCACGGCAACGGTGACCCTTGCCCTGCCAAAGGAACGCATCCGTGAGCTTCGCCCGCTGTACCTCGCCGACCTCGGTCTGCCAAGGGTGTTGTGGAGGCGGATGGGGATCGACCCCGGTCCGGTGTTCGCCGAAGGTCCCATCCTCGAAGTCGTGTGACACAAGAGGGGCTCCCGCCGCGGCGGGAGCCCCTCATCGTCAATGCTCCTGGTTACTCGCCGGAGCCCTTGCCCGTACGCGCGCTGGCGCCTGGAGTGCCGTACTTGGCCCACCATTCCTTGGCGGCGTCGATACCGCCAACGCCGAAGGCGATCGCCAATGCGATGCCGCCGGCAGCAATGACCAGCTTCACGATGTCCTCGGCAAAGCCGATATTGAGCAGTTCGAGGGCGAACAGGACGCCGAACAGGATGATGGCAACCTGAGCCACCCACCCCAGCCAACCGACCCCGCGGTCGACGGCAAATGGTCGAATCAGGTCGGCGGTCCAACTGGCCACCGCTGCCGCGATAATCACAATGATCGCCGCCACAATCAGCAGCGGTATCCAAGCGAGCAAGCGCTCGAGGAGATCCTCGATCGTGACCAGGTTCAGGATGCGAACCGCCACCAGTGCCAGACCAACCATCAAGTATGCGTATACGACCGTTGCCGTAATGGATGCAGCGGTCTGGTCTGATCCCTCGAGAGCCCTGGTTATCCCCGACCGATCCCATACCCCATCGAGCATGCCGGCGCCGAGCACCTTCTCGATGATGCGGCGAACCCATTTCAGGATCCAGCGCCCGACGATCAGCACCAAGAGCGCAATACCGATCAAAATGGTCCACTCGACGAGGCTCTCACCGAGAGACCTCAGCTCCTCCAAGAATTGATCCCAAAACGACATTTGTCCTCCTTCTTTCCCACAATTGACTATGGCAGAAAAGGGTGCGCCGATCCATTCGGGTCGCCGGAGCTAGTCGTCTGAGGGCGAGTCCCAATCGGTCACGTTCTTGCCCGCTTCGGCAGCGAGGATGTCGAGTGCTGCGCTGGCGCCCGCCCCCGCCGAGATGATCGCCTGGCTGCGTTCCGGTCGCGCCGATCGCCCGACCACGTAGACCCGATCCATCGACGAGCGGGAATCGCGATCCACCTCGATCGCCCCGCCCTCGTCGACCTCGAGGTTCAACGACCCGGCCACCGCCGGGTTCTTGCCCTCGGTGAGAATCAAGTAGTCGAAGGTGGTTTCTGCAGAGGCCGTGGAAACGGTGAAGCCGTCACCGGTGGACACCGCGGTGACCTCCTCGTCCATGAGGATGGCCCCGAAGCCGAGCACCTGTTGCCTGGCGACCCGCTGGAACTCCGTGCCGCTGATCTCAGGGATGCCGAGGTAGTTGGTCAGATGGGCGAAGTTCATCGCCGTCTTGTCCTGCCCATAGACGGTTGCCTGGTGTCCGTTCTTGGCCAGGAACAGGGCGGCAGACAGCCCGCCCGGCCCGTCGCCGATGATGCCTATCGATGCCATGCCTGCTCCTTTGGCTCGCTCGGAAGCCTCAACGCCGGTCGGCCTGGCTGTATGCCGACCGGATTCAGTCGTGTTCGTTCACCTGGACCGGGGTTCCGTCGGGATCCTCCAGCACGGAACCTCTCCGATCATTCGCCCTCGTCGCGGCTCATGATGTCGGAGAGCCCCTGCGCAAACTCCGAGGTGTCGCCGAGCAGGTCTGAGCCGGGGCCGACTGCCCTTCTTCCGAACTTCTCACGGAGGGCATCGACTGCCTCGTCGAGCGCCTGCAGCTCGAGCTCCCTTGGGTTGCCGGGGGCGGCTTCCTCGTCGAGGCCTAATTCGAGCTGCAGCGTCGACCCCCGCTCCAGGTTGGACACCGAGATGCCGAGCAGGTTCAGCCCGCGGTCTGGATACTGCTCGAGGATTGTGTCCACCAGAGTGATGCCGGTGCGGTACAACACCGCGCTCGACGCCGTCGGGCCGCGCAGCGTCTTTGCTCTGGTCACCGCCGCCATGTCGGTGAACCGGGCGCGAATCGTCACCGTCCTCCCCTTCCGCGACTTGTTCCGCAGCCGGGCCCCGACCCGGGATGACAGCCGGGCGATCACGGCCCTCAGCTCGTCCGGCGACCGGTGGTCGCCGCCAAAGGCGCTCTGCGCGCCCACAGAGGCCGCCCGTCGCCCGGTCTCGACGCCCCGCGGATCGCGATTCCAGGCGAGGGCATGGAGGTGAGCGGCTCTTGCCCCACCGACCCGGTCGGCGAGCAGCCGCTCGGAAGTCTCCCCGAGGTCACCGATGGTCGTGATGCCCAGGGTGGCCAGCTTTTCCAGGGTCACAGGACCCACCCCCCACAGGTGTTCAACGGGTAGAGGGTGAAGGAAATCCAGCTCGGCGCCCGGCTCGACGATGATCATCCCGTCGGGTTTCGCTACCTGACTGGCGATCTTGGCCAGGAACTTCGTCTGGGACCCCCCGACCGACACCGGAAGCCGGGTCTTCCGGCGCACTCGCTTCCTCAAAGCCTCTCCGATCTCGGCCGGTGACCCGAAAAGGTGGATCGATCCTGATATATCGAGAAAGGCTTCGTCGATCGAGAGCGGCTCTACCTCGGGGGTGAACTCCCTGAACACCTCGAACACCCGCTTGCTGTAGTCGACGTAGTCGTCGAAGTCTGAGCCGAGAACGATGAGCGACGGGCACAGCTCCCTGGCCCGGCCTAACGGCATCCCGCCGCGCACCCCCATCGCCCGCGCCTCGTACGTGCAGGAGAGAACGACACCGCCCCCGACAGCAACGGGCTTGCCGATGAGCCCCGGCTCGCGGAGCAGCGCCACCGACGCGTAGAACGCGTCGAGGTCGGCATGCAGGATCGTCGCCGCGCCGCCGTCCGTCATGTCGCCATCTTGTCACGCGGGTGTGACACAATCGACCCCATGAAAGCTCGCTTCGACGCGCTGGGGATCGTCGTCTCCGACATGGAGGCGGCGCTTGCGTTCTATCGACTGCTCGGCCTCGAATTCGACGAGGATCCAGAGACGCCCGGCCACGTCGAGGCCGACCTCCCCGGCGGCACCCGACTGATGCTCGATACCGAGCAGGTCATCACCTCATTCGACCCGGACTTCGAGCCGCCGACGGGCTCCGGTCGCATCGGGCTCGCTTTTGTCTGTGATCAGCCAGCGGACGTCGACCGCCTCCACGATGAGGTGGTCGACGCCGGCCATGCCAGCAGCCGCTCCCCATTCGACGCCTTCTGGGGCCAGCGCTACGCCACCGTGCTCGATCCCGACGGAAACGCCATCGACCTATTCGCCCCGCTGAATTCGTGATACGAAATACGTAATTCGGGAGTCGCCCCCTGGCGACTCCTTCCGGAGCGACTCCTCATCCGTATATCTCGTCGATGGTCCCGGCGTACTCCTCCAAAACCACCGACCGCTTCACCTTGAGCGTCGGGGTGAGGGCGCCGCTCTCGATGGTGAGGTCGTTGGGGAGGATGCGGAAGCTCCGGATCGACTCCGTAGCAGACACCGCCTTGTTGGCCTCATCGATTGCCCTCTGCACGGCACCGACGAGGTCGGGATCGTCGACCAGATCCTCCGCGACCATAGGCTTGTCATTCGCCCCCGCCCAGACCAAAAGCGCCTCCTCGTCGAGCGTCACCAGGGCGGCGATGAACGGCCGGGCATCGCCGACGACCACGCACTGGCTCACCAGCGGATCGGCCCGAAGCCTGTCCTCGAGCACCGCAGGAGCGACGTTCTTCCCACCTGAGGTGATGATGAGCTCCTTCTTACGGCCGGTGATCCGCAGGAACCCCTCCTCATCGAAGTCACCGATGTCACCGGAGTGGAACCATCCGTCGGGCTCGATGGCTTCCGCGGTGGCGGTTCCGTTCCTCCAATAACCAGCCATTACGCAACCACCCTTGATCATGATCTCACCGTCTTCGGCGATGCCGATGGCGACCCCGGGGATAGGAGGCCCGACGGTCCCGATCTTCTGGAAGTCGGTGCCGTTGCTGTTCGATGCTCCGGTTGTCTCGGTCAGCCCGTACGCCTCGATCGGGGTGAGCCCTATGCCCCTGAAGAAGTGGCCGAGCCGCTCCCCGAGGGGTGCTGCGGCCGAAATTGAATACACCAATTCGCCGCCGAAAACTGCGCGCAGCTTGCCGTATACCAGGCGATCGAACACGGCGTGCTGCACCCTGGTGAGCACACCGATCTTGCTCCGTGCTATTCCTTCCGAATAGGCGATGGCCACATTCACCGCCCGGTCGAAGATCGCTCCTTTGCCCTCGGCATGCGCCTTGTGCGTCGCCCCGTTGTAGATCTTCTCGAAAACCCTCGGCACGGCGAACAGCCACGAAGGGCGGACCATCGAGAGTTCCTCGATCAGGGCGTCCACCGATGAGGCATAGGCGATCTCGACGCCGCGGGAAACACAGCCGATCTGGATGACACGCGACGCGATGTGGGCCAGGGGAAGAAACAGCAGCGTCCGTTCTCCGTCGCGCAACAGCGCGGGAAGCCTGACCTCGAGTTGTCTCAACGAGAAGGCGAGGTTGCCGTGGGTGAGCATGCAGCCCTTGGGGCGGCCCGTCGTCCCCGAGGTGTAGATCAGCGTCGCCAGGTCGCCGTGGCCGATCTCTCCGATCCGCTGCTCCACCTCGTTGCGCAGCAGGTCGGTCGCCGCGTCGGATAACTGCGACAGCGCTCCGTCCTCGATGACCAGCACGTGGCGACAGGAAGGGAGGCGCTCGGCGACCTCCTCATAGATCGCCTTCATCGCCGGCGTCTCGCAGACAAGCATCTTCGAGCCCGAGTCGCCGAGGATCCATTCGACCTGCTCCGCAGACGAAGTGTCGTAGATGGTCACCGTGGCCGCACCTGCCGCCCATATGGCGTAGTCGAGCAGGGTGAACTCGTATCGAGTGGAGGTGTAGAGGGCGACCCTGTCACCTTTCTCGACGCCGAGCGCCACCAGTCCGGCGGCGAGCTCTTTGACGCTGGCGAGCATCTCGGCCGTGGTGATCGGCAGGAAACCTTCGGCGACCCGATAGCTCAACGCGATCTGATGCGGATGGTGGGTTGCTCGCTGCACGAGAAGCGAAACCGGATTGTCTCCGGGCTCGACCGGTTGCTCACCGGGGGCCACATACGTCCGCATCACCCTCCTCCTATCGATTGTATGCAAGCGGATCGAACGGCGCGGGGGCATGCCAGACCATGCCCCCTCCGGTTGGCTAGCGTTTCCCTGTGAACGACACCCTCGACATCTTCGACCTCGACCGGCTCCTGGTGCTCATGTTGCTCGCCATCGGGCTGGCGCTGATCGCCGGCAACGGGTTCGCCATCATCCAGGCCAGGAGAGGAAGGGCGCCGAAGGGTGAAGAGGGGGAGTTCAGGCCGAGCAGAGCATGGTGGCTGCTCGCCGTAGGCACCGTGATGACACTGTGGGGCCTCGCAAGCCTGTAGCGCCCCCCCTCCTCCTGACGTTCTGGCGTAAGAAACCGCATCAATCGGCGGTTATCTGCGCAAGAACGGAGAGGACCTGTTCCGGATTGTCGACGAGCTGCCGCCAGGTGAACCGATACACGCTCCAGCCGAGGCTGGCGGCCTTGTTCTGTTTTTCCCGATCTCGGAGGAAGGTGACCGGATCCATGTGGTGCTTCTCGCTGTCCAGTTCAATCAATGCTCTTTTGGCTTCGTAGGCGAAATCGACCCGGCACACGAACCGACCCTGGGTGTCTCGCACCGTGAATTGCGAGCGCGGCAGCGGCAGGTGGCTCCGTCTCACGATGCTCACAAACAGATCCTCGAGCCCACTCTCCGTCAGGCCATCCCATTCCGTCCGCTCTTCGAGCATCGGTCGTATCACACCGACTCCGCGCCGCCCCCGCCTGGCAACACGGTTGAAAAGGTGCCGCACTTCGTCGAGCGTAAACAGCCGCTTTCTGAGCCCAACGTCCAGGCAGTCTTCGACGTGTCGCGGGTGAGCGACGGCGCCGAGATCGACCACGGTTCTTGCCGCTGTCGTTACCGGTATGCCGTCGATCGCAACGATGTCATGCGCAAGCAGATCCAGTGACTCGTGAACGATGAACGAGACGCGGTGGGCGCGATCGTGTCTGGTCGTGACCACCTCGACACGCGTCGGTTTCTTGCTCGTCAGGCCCCAGAGATAGGCAGCGGTGCGATGCGAGGCCGCAGTCCCCTCGTTCACCGAGAGCACCGCCGCCATGACGCTTCGATGCCAACTTGCCGGGGTTCCACCCACGGCGTAAACGCCAGGGTGCAGGCGGACGAGGGCGCCGCGCCGCACGCGCGACTCGATCGTTCGCTCACTGACACCGCAGGCCATGGCCTGCTCGAGCGTGAGCACCCCGTACTGGCTAGAAGCGAGTTTGGAAAACAGGCGATCGCGATGATCCACGCAAGCACCGTGCCAGCTCCGGACCCCGAATTGAACCCCCCTGACGTTCTGGCGTAGATAACCGCATCAATGGGCGGTTATCTACGCAAGAACGGATGCTCGCGGCCGGGTACAATCGAGGTGCTGCGGGTGTAGTTCAATGGCAGAACATCAGCTTCCCAAGCTGAATACGGGGGTTCGATTCCCCTCACCCGCTCCACCGGCCGGAGTCACATCCGAGCCTCATTAGCATCGCTAGCCATGATCTTCTCCGACCGCACCATCCGGGAGGCGATTGCAAGCGGTCGGATCCTGATCGACCCGTATGACCCATCCCTTGTCCAACCTTCCAGCGTTGATGTGCGCTGCGACGACCGGTTCCTCGTCTTCGAGAACCACCGCTACCCCCACATCGACCCCAAGGCGGCACAGGCGGACCTGACGACAGCGGTCACGGTGTCGGAGAGCGACCCGTTCATGCTGCATCCTGGTGAGTTCGTGCTCGGCACCACCTTGGAGCGCATCGGCCTCGGCGACGATGTCGTCGCTCGCTTGGAAGGCAAGTCCTCGCTGGGCCGGCTCGGTTTGCTCATCCACTCCACCGCCGGCTTCATCGACCCCGGCTTTCAAGGGCAGGTGACCCTGGAGCTGTCCAACGCCGCCAACCTGCCGATCACGATCTACCCGGGGATGAAGATCGGGCAGATCAGCTTCTACCAGATGACGACCGCCGCGGAACACCCCTACGGGTCGCCGCAGCTTGGCTCCAAGTACCAGGGTCAGAGCGGGCCGACGGCCAGCCGTATGCATGCCGACTTCGAGGACGACTGAGACGTGGCAACACCAAAGGTTGGTGCGATCGTCATCGATTGCAACGACCTCGACACCATGGTGGCCTTCTGGGGGGAACTGCTCGACCTCGAGGTGGCCGCCCGTTATCCCGAATTCGTCTTCATGGGCAAGGTCAACGGCGATGGCCCCAGCCTGGCTTTCCAGTTGGTGCCTGAGGAAAAGTCCGTCAAAAACCGGGCACACCTCGACCTTGCCGGGGAGGACCGCGAGGCGATCGTGGCCAGGGTCATCGAGCTCGGCGGAACCAGGCTTGCGGATCATGAAATCGAAGGGTTCTACTGGACAACCTGTGCCGACACCCAGGGCAACGAGTTCGACGTGGCAGACGCCGACGAGGGATAGGCCCACCGCGAGAACGCGGCCCAATCAGGCGTCGATTGTGTAGAGGGTGACCGGTTCGGCGACGTTCTTGAGTTCGCGCACGCCGAGCAGCGTGGCGGTCACACCTTCCTTGTTCTTGATGTTCTCGTACACGGCCGCCGAAACGCCGATCCCGCCCGGAGGGGCCTCGGCTTCGATGCGGGAGGCGATGTTGACCCCATCGCCATGGATGTCACCGGCGGCGTGGATGACCTCTCCAAGATGGATGCCGATGCGAAGCTGGTACCTGGCATCGGAAGCCACGGCGCCTTGGATAGCCTGCGCCGAGGCAACGGCGTCCATCACCGAAGCGAAACTGGCTAGCACCCCGTCGCCGATCTCCTTGAGCAGCCTGCCGCGGTGCCCGGAGATGGCGGTGCGATGGATGCTGCCGTTGGCCTCGAGGATCTCCATGGTGGACGCCTCGTCATCGCCCATCATGGCGGTGAAGCCGACGATGTCTGAGAATAGGATCGCCGCAAGCTGCCGATCCTTGGACCCGCTGCCCTTGCGGATGGCTTCATCCAGGTAATGGCGCTTCCCGCTCAGGGCGCTCTGGTACTCGTCCTTGGACAGGATGTTCTCGTCGAGTTGGAAGTCGGTGCGGAGCAGGTTGTCGAAGAACGCCTCGAGCCGATCCGCATCGTTTTTCACTCCTTCGCGCATGAAATGGGTGTCGACGTTTATGCAGATGGCACCGACGAGGCCGTAGTCGGGCCGGAAGATCGGGATCGTGGTGCATTTGAACTGGCGGGAGCCGATATTGAGCTCGTAGTTGACCTTGTCCTCGCCACGTTGGCGCCGGGTCTTCAGATCGAGCACGAGGTTTGTTGCGCCGCTGCCGACCGATCGTCCGGTCACCTCGCCGTTCTCGATTGCCACGAGCGAGCGAGCCGGGTTGACCAGGTTGTGCAGCAGGATCTCAATGCCGGTGTTCGGGAACGAGCGGCCAAGCTGATTGACGATGCGCCGATAGTTCTCGAGGAATTGCTCGTTCTCTGAGATCACCGAATCGCCGTCGTACGCCGAGAACAGCTCCTTGTAGCTGCGAAGCGCCTCGCTGGTGAAGGTGTCGCGCACCAGGTTCTGCTCACCGACGACGATGAGCTCGCGGGCTGCCGTCTCGTTTCGATTCTCGAGGAAATACCGAACCGCCTCGTCGAACGCCTCGGCGCTGAATTCAACGTGGCCCTCGGGGCTCACCACGAACGGGTAGAAGTCGAACTCCTCGAGGCGCTGGTCCACACCGGAGATCTCCGCAGTGCCACCGCCGGAGCCGCGGCGGGTACCTGCGAGGTAGGCAATGACACCGACGGCGCCCAACACCAGCAACCCGATGAACACGAGACCCAGCATTCAACCTCCATTCTCCCTCGGGCCGAACCTACACCACAGGGTCCCTATCGTCCGCAAGAACGGGTACCGCCTGTGTCGCTCCGACCCCGGCCAAGACCCCTCCTGCAATTACCAGCGCCACCCCGAGCCAGGTCAACGGCGAAGGGGACTCGCCGAGAAAGACCGCAGCCCACACCACCGCGGATGCCGGTTCCAGATACATGATCACCGAAACGACGGCGACGGGGAGGCGACGCATCGAGCCCCACCAGATGACTCCGGCGATCCCGGTGAAGACCAGCCCAAGGATCAGGAACTCGGCCCAGAATTCCGACGATTCACGAACGGCCTGGACGGTGAACGGCGCCAGCACGATCGCTGCCACTACTGATTCCCAGGTGGCCACGGCAAGTCCCCCCAGCGACGACGCCAGCGGCTTGCCGACGATGAACAAAGCGGCGAACAGCACTGCGGACACCAGGGCAACGATGACACCGTCGAGGGTCGCTCCGGAGCCGGGGCGGACGACGACGAGCATGCCGCCGGCGGCGAGGGCGAGCCCGAGCCACGCCGATCCGGCGTTGCGCTCTCCGAGCAGGGGCCCGGAGAGCGCGGCAGCGATGATCGGCCCGGTGTAGACCAGGGCGAGGGCGACGGCAACCGTGGTCAGTTGGATGGCGAGAAAGAACGTGAGCCAGTGTGCAGAGAGCAGCACACCAAGCAGGAGAAGGCGTCCCCGCTCGGTGCTCGGAACGCGGAATTTGCCGGTGACGAGAGTAAATGCGACGAGGAATAGGGCGCCAAGCGTGACCCGCATGGCAACCAGATGGGTGGCAGGGATTCCGGCGCGCACGATGAGCGGCACGGCACCAAAGGAGACGGCGAGAACCGCCAGGGCAATGGCGGCGACCGTTCGCTGTTTGGCATCAAAGGGACCGGGAGACATTCGTCGATGCTACCGGCCCTGGGTCGCCCAACGGCTTTGGCCACTCCCTGGCACAGGCCCGACAAAACCTGGACCGAACGGCCGGCAAGCAAGAGCGGCACAACGGTTCCACTCCCATGGTGAGGACCGGTTCGCCATCGGTTCGCTCAGGCGTGACTACGCAACCGGTACGTCCCTGCCCATGTCGGCAAACAGGGTGAACTCGGGCAGGAAGGTCATCGGGACCTTTCCCACCGCGCCCTGCCGGTGTTTGGCGATGACGACCTCGGCAATGCCCTTGGACTCCACCCTGTCCGCGTTGTAGTACTCATCGCGGTAGATGAACATCACCACGTCGGCATCCTGCTC
This sequence comes from Acidimicrobiia bacterium, assembly GCA_036985755.1. GTDB lineage: Bacteria > Actinomycetota > Acidimicrobiia > Spongiisociales > UBA5794 > JACZST01. The sequence goes on from BTQG01000009.1 coordinate 19,811, forward strand.
CAGAGCCCCGCTTTCGCGAAGATCACCGAGCCGCGGCCGTTTGTCTTCGCGCTGTTCCAGTGCCCGGTTGAGCTGGGACACCGCAATGACGGGGACCTCCAACTCGCGCGCCAGGTTCTTCAACGAGCGTGAGATCAACGCGATCTCCTGTTGCCGATTCTCGCCGCCCGAGCCGTGCATGAGTTGGAGATAGTCCACGATGACGAGCCCCAGTCCCGGGCGGCGCCGGAGCCGCCTCGCTTTGGCCCGGATCTCGGTCACGGTGAGCCCCGGAGAGTCGTCGACGAAAATCGGCTTCTTGTACAGCTGGCTGGCCGCGTTGGACAGCTTGGTGAAATCCGACTCGGACAGGTGCCCGGTGCGGAGCCGTTGCGAGTCGATCCTGCCCGCCGCGCACAACATCCGCGATACAACTTCCTCGCGGCTCATTTCCAGGGAGAAGATCGCTACCGGCTTGTCCTGGATGGCGACGTTCTGGGCGATATTCAACACAAGTGCCGTCTTCCCCATACCCGGCCTGGCCGCCACGATCAGCAGGTTGGTCGGGTGTAACCCTGCAAGCTTGCGGTCGAGGTCTCGGAAACCGGTGGGTATGCCGGTCACCTCTTTGCCAAGCCGCTGCAGTTCTTCCGCCTTCTCGATGGCGGGGCCGAGCAGCGGGTCGATGGGGGCAAGGCCTGTGCCAACCCTCCGCTCCGAGACAAGGAAGATCTCCTGCTCTGAGCGGTCGAGCACATCGGCGATCGGCTCCTGCATCTCGCCTGCGATCGACCCGATGGTTCCCGCCACCCGAATCAGGCGCCGCCGCAGTGCGTGCTCCTCGACGATCTCGGCGTAATACTCGATGTTCGACGTCGTCGGGACGATATCGAGCAGCCTGGTGAGGAAGTCAATGCCTCCCATGAGCTCCAAAGAGCCGTCGCGCCGCAGAACCTCGGACACCGTCACCGCATCGATCGGCTCGTTCTCATCGAACAACCCTTGGACCGCTTCGAAGATCTGCTGATGGGCCGGTCGGTAGAAGTCCTCGCCGTGCAGTTTCTCGAGAGCGATGTTGGCGGCCTCCGCCGATAGCAGCACGGCACCGAGAACCGACTCTTCCGCTTCGACGCTGTGTGGTGGAGTTTGCAGCGTCCGGGCTGCTGTGCGTTCGGCAACGCTCGTCACAGATTCTTCCTGTCCTCGCCTGGCCCGTCCTGATCAAAGCATCGCACGGGGGTGTGACACGAACGCGTCGAACCGCCGCGGGCGATGCGGGAAGTGGGAGAAGTGTACGCGCATCGCGACCGAGCGTTTAACCCACACGCAAGATGTTTTTCGCGACAGAGCGCCGTTCAGAGTCATCAGTCATCAGTCAGAGTCGAGTCGAGTCGAGTCGAGGGAGAGCCTCTTGTCTTGCTGAAGACTGAGGACGCCATCAGTCGTCAGTCGTCAGTCGTCAGTCGTCAGTCGGACTTGACCCGGTTTGGTGGACACTTGAAGACTGAGGACTCTCTTCTGTCTTGCTGAAGACTGAAGACTGAGGACTCTCTCCTCAGGCCGGAATCACGTCCAGGGTCACCATCAACTCCACTTCGGGGTGAGGCCGGAGTGCGACCTCGTGCAGGCCGATGTCCTTGATCGGCGTTTCGAGCACGATGAGCTTGGGATCGACCTCGATGCCGGTGAACATGGTGATGGCCTTGGCAATGTCGGCCTCGCCGATCGATCCGTACAGCTTGCCCTCGTCGCCGGCGTGGGCGGCGACTACGACCCTCGTCCCCGTTAGGGACTGGGCAAAGGTCTCCGCATCATCCTTGGCGGCCGCCAGTGCTTCCTCGTTGACAAGGCGCATCGTTTCGGCTTGCCGCAACGCTCCCTCGGTCGCCTTTACGGCAAGTGAGCGTGGCACCAGATAGTTGCGGGCGTACCCGTCCGCGACGTCCACGACATCGCCCTTTTGGCCGAGGTCGTCGACGTCGTGAATCAGGATGAGTCTCATCGCCGTTGCCTCGACCCCTGCTTGGAAGGTGTCTTCGTCGACGTGTAGGGGAGCATCGCCATCTCACGGGCGTTCTTGATGGCGATAGCCACCTCGCGCTGACGTCCGGCGCTCAGCCCGGTGACGCGCCGCGACCGGATCTTGCCGCGGTCCGACATGAACTTGCGCAGCAAGGCAATGTCCTTGTAGTCGACGTAGTCGTCCTCGGCGAATTTGTACACGATGCGCTTGCGGCGCCTCGGCTCATCCCGCTCACGACGGCGTTTCGGTTTGCGATCCTTCGATCTCGGCATCGGGATGGTCTCCTGTCTAGAAGGGGGCCTCGTCTGGGCCGTAGTCGGTCTTGGCGACCGGGGCTGCCGCGGCGACCTTCTCGTCGCTCTGGTTCGCCCACGCCCCGTCCCTCGGGGTCTTGGTGACGGTGGTTGTCGCCCACCGCACCGATGGGCCGATCTCCTTGATATCCACCTCGACGACCGACCGTTTGTCGCCCTCCTGGGTCTCCCACGACCGCTGCTGGAGTTCCCCGACAACGATCACGCGTAGGCCTTTCGCCAGAGACTCGGCGACATTCTCTGCCATGTCACGCCAGCACGTGCCGCCGAAGAAGCTGGTCTCTTCCTGCCATTCGCCGTCGCGGTTCTGGTACCGCTTGTTGACGGCAAAGCGAATCTTGGTCATGGCAACGCCGGACGGAGTAAACCGCAGCTCCGGATCGTCGACGAGGTTTCCGATCAGGGTGACGCTATTCGTATTGCTCATTCGTTCTCTCTTCTCTCGTTCTCGCGTTGCCCCCGCATCATGCACGGAGCCTGTGACACGGAATCATCCCTCGCGATCGACCCTGCGCAGAACCTTGTGCCGAACCACGGCGTCGGAGAGGCCCAGTGCCCGGTCCAGTGCCTCGACGAGGTTGACATCGCCTTCGAAATCGAGCACCGAGTAATAGCCCTCGTTCATGTGGTCGATCTCGTAGGCAAAACGGCGCTTTCCCCAGAAATCGGAACCGGTGACTTTGCCGCTGGTGTCGATGGTCGCGGAGACCTCTTCGACCTGCTTTTGCACATCCGTTTCAGCCATGTCGGGCCGGTGGATGATGGTCAGCTCATACGAGCGCATATATCAGCTCCTCTGGACGTTCGGGGATCCTCATCCACCGAACGGTCCCCACGGGGACAGGATGGTGTGGCGACCTCTGTCGCGGTGCAACGGGCAGTGTACCTCCAGTAGCTCAGTAGCTCAGTTCCTCGCTCCTGATCTACCCGTCCGGTAGAACCAACGCCGAACCTTCGCCGACAAAGGCCAGGTCACCAGCAGGGGCTTCGACCGCATACCGGTACGGGCCCGCCGCCTTGTACGTCGGGCACTCCTCGACAGTGCATGGCACCATGAGAAGCCGGTCCACGGCCAGACCTTCAGCATCGAAGAAGGCGATGTCGAGCGGGATCAGCGTGTCCTTCATCCAGAACCCGGTTCGGACCTCGGAATCGAACACGAACAGCATGCCGTCGAGCTCACCGAGGTCCGTGATGCCCATCAACCCCTGGCGCCGAGCCTGCGGAGTGTCGGCAACCGCAACGGTGAGCTCGCGGTCGTCGATGGAGATGGTCGTCGAGGAAAAACCAGGCAGCGCGGACGGCGAGGACGCAGTGCAGGCGCCAACGGTGGCGGCAACGAAGAACAGCGCGAGAAGTCTCGTAACCATGGAACGGAACCGTACCGCGCCTCACAGGCTCCGCGCTTGGCGCGCAATCCGGTCTCGCCAATGAGCCCCCAGTAGGCGGCGAGGCCCCATCGACACCCTCGCCGCATCACCGCCGGGCGTGGGCCTCCACATCAGCCAGGCCGGCGAGAATCTCAGCGGACTCAGCGGCCATGTGGTAGGTCTCTTCCTCCGCAGGGAAGTCGCCGGATTCGATGTCGGCGAAGAACCGTTCCATGGCAGCTACGGCGTCGTCTGCCAGGTTGGCGTAGCGGCGAACGAACTTCGGTTGGAAGTCGCCGCTGCCGAGGCCGAGCACGTCGTGGAAGACGAGCACCTGCCCATCGTTATGGGCGCCGGCACCGATGCCGATCGTCGGGATCGGGATCTCCTTGGTGACGATCTGTGCAACATTGTCCGGAACCGCCTCGAGCACGAGAGAGAACACCCCGGCGTCGGCCAGGGAGTGGGCGTCGCTGATGAGCTCATACGCAGCTTGGGCCCGTTTCCCCTGCACCTTGTATCCGCCCATGGCGTGGATGGACTGCGGGGTGAGCCCGAGATGGCCCATGACAGGGATCTCGGCGTCGATGACCTTTTCGATCGCGCCGCGTCGTTTCCCTCCACCCTCGAGTTTGACGGCTCCGGCGCCGCCCTCGCGGATGAAGCGGCCGGCGTTGCGCACGGTGTCCTCGGCCGAGACGTGATAACTCATCCAGGGCATATCGCCGACGACGAGCGCGTCCGGCTCGGCCCGCGACACGGCCGCGGTGTGGTGCACCATGACCTCGACATCAACGGCCAGCGTGTCGGCGTGACCGAGCACGACATTGGCCACGGAGTCTCCGACGAGGATGATGTCGGCACCAGCCCGATCGGCGATCACCGCAGAGGGGTAGTCGTACGCGGTGACCATCTTGATCTTTGCTCCGCCCTTGCGCGAGCGAATACCAGGGACGGTGATCTTGGACATCGGCTGCTCCTCTCTCCCCACCGCTCTGGGTTGGGGGAACGTCTGTGCAGTCTCACAACAGGGACCCGCTTTTGGCATCAGCCGCCGCCTCGAAAGGCCCTGGTCGCCCGTGCCTGGGGTTCCTACTGGTTCAACGTTACCAAGCTCAGCGGAATTCCGGGGAGGCCGGCACCGTGCCGAACCATGACGTTGGTGTCGAACTATCCACCTGCCACCGGAACGATGTCGGAATTCTCCCGCTCGTTGGCGAATTGCTCAGCGCATTCCTAGCGTGGCCTCATCGCACGCAAAGACATATCGATGACCGAGGACGAGATCCTCGAGTTCCTTCGCCGGGGGCAAAAATCGCTGCAGGTTTCCTCAAACGACCCCGACGGCTATCCGCACCTCGTGCCGATGTGGTTCGTCGTCGAAGGCGGCAAGATCGTGTTCCGCTCCTTTTCCAAGTCACAGAAGATCCTGAACCTGCGCCGCGACCCCAGGCTCACCGTGCTCGCCGAAGAGGGCAACGGATACTCCGAGTTGCGGGGAGTGATGATCAAGGGCGAGGCCGAACTGGTCGAGGACGCCGGCTACTGCCTCGATCTCTACGTTGCACTCGCCAATCGATACGCCTTCTTCGCCGGCGTCGAGCCCGGCGCCACCCCCGAGGAAGAGGTCAGGGAGTATTTCGCCGGTTTCGCGACCAAGCAGACCGCGGTCGTCGTCGAGCCGGTCGAGATCGTCTCCTGGGACTACACCAAGCTGAGCGGCGGGTATTGAGCAGGCAAGAACGTTCCATCGTACGAATGCGCCCGATCAACGAGACGCTGCTGCGTCATCCGTTCCTCACCGTGGCCGGCGCGCTGGCTCCGTTGCTATTTCTGGCCACCAGTCCGGTGAACGGCGTCCTCGAGCCGGACGAAGGGCCCGCCTGGATCACCTGGGCCGCAGTGGGAATCATCGCCTATGGGGTGGTGTCGACGATGATCTTCCATCGCATCGTCAAGGTCCGGCCGGATGAGATCCTCCTGCTCCTGCTCGGCTTCGCCGCGGCGCCCTTCTTCATCGCCTGGAGTGGCGTAGTGACCTTCGGGACCTCGAACTGGCTGTTGTCGCTAGGTTTCATCGCGTCGGCGGTCCTCGTCATCTCCGTCGTCTTGATGGCAACGCGATCCCAGCCCTCGCCGACATCGGAGGTCGCGTGACGAGCGACCGTGCCGCTCCAATCCGAGAACCCGGGATCGACGGCAACGCCTTTCTCGATCATCTTGCCGAGGCGATCCGGCTTCCGACCGTCTCCTATGAGGACGGCGACCGCATTGATCCAGGCGACATCCTTGCCATACATGCCTTTCTGCGTGATACATACCCCCTCGCCCATGGGCGTTGCCACGTCGAGACCGTCGCAGACCTCTCGCTGCTATACACCTGGCAAGGCACCGATACCGGGGCCGACCCCATCGTCCTCATGGCACACCTGGATGTCGTCCCCGTGGAGCCGGGGACCGAGGACGAATGGGACCAGGACCCGTTCGGCGGGACGAGCGTCGACGGCGAGCTGTGGGGCCGGGGCAGCCTCGACGACAAAGGGCCGCTCATTGCGGTGATGGAAGCGGTGGAGCACCTTCTCGACAACGGTTTTGTGCCCACTCGAACCGTGATCATCGCCTATGGCCACGACGAGGAGATCGGCGGTATCCAGGGCGCGAAACGGACGGCGGCGCTGCTCCGTGAGCGCGGTATCCACCCGTGGTTCGTGGTGGATGAGGGCGGCTGGGTGGTCGACGAGCTCCCCCCACTCACCAACGAGCCCGTTGCCCTTGTCAGCACTGCGGAAAAGGGCTACCTCGACCTCCAGATCACCGCAGTCGGCGACGGCGGCCACTCGTCCATTCCTCCCCGGTCGACAGCGATCGGAAAGCTCGCCTCCGCCATCGAACGTCTCGAGGCCAACCCGCTTCCCGCACACATCGAGGTACTCAAACCGCAGTTCGCCGCACTGGCCCCCAGGCTCGACCGTCGACTGCGCCTTCTGCTGACGAATCTGAGGCTTTTCGGGCCACTCGTCGCCAGAGTGCTCACCAGGCGGCCACAGACCGCCGCATTCGTCCGTACCACCACCGCGGTGACGATGGTCTCTGGAGGTATCAAAGCGAACGTTCTGCCCCAGGAGGCGTCGGCCGTGGTCAACTTCCGCATCCTCCCCGGGGACTCCATCGAATCGGTCATGGCCCATGTCGACCGGCTCGTTGGCCCCGACCTCTCTGCGGCGCCCTTCGGCGAGATGCGCGCAGAACCAAGCCGATTCTCCTCCACCGAGTCGGCGGCGTGGGCCGTGCTCACCCGGAGCATCGAGGAGACCTATCCCGAGGCGATCGTTGCCCCGTGGGTCATGTCGGGGGCGACGGACTCCCGCCACTTCAGGGACTTTGCCGGCGACGTCTACGGGTTCAACGGGTTCAGCGGAACTCTGGAGTCGATCAGCCGGATTCACGGCACCGGCGAGCGTATCCGCGCCTCCGATGCTGAGTCGGCGGTCTCGTTCTTCTGCCGGCTCATCCGTAACGCTCAGGGCTGAAGCAGTACCGGGCACCAGGGAAGCCAGCAACGTCGGAGAACGCATCGCTGCACGAATTACCGGCTGAGCCGCCGACGCAACCACGTTATGTCCGCTGCCTGTTGGTCGGCATCCCCGCGAGTTTCCACGATTGCGGGCGCCATTGCCGCCCTGATCACACCCACCAGCAGTTCGGCAGGGATCTCGCCCTTGCCCAGGTTTTGGTGGCGGTCGCGGTTCGAACCTGCGGGGTCCCGCGAATCGTTGGCGTGGACCAGTGCCACGCCGCCGGTCAGCCCCGTGATGAGGTCGACGGCTCCCTCCATGTCGGCCCCTGCGGCCCAAGCGTGGCAGGTGTCGAGGCACACACCCACGTTGTAGTCCCCGATCGCATCCCACAGCGGGCCGTAGTGATTGAGATCCTGCATCACTGTGTTGCCGCTGCCCGCGGTGTTCTCGACGAGGATCGGCACCACCACATCGAAGGAGTCCAACGCCTTGCGCCACCGCTCGAAACCGACGGCGAGGTCCTCGTTGTCCTCCACGCTCCCGCCATGCACGATCACCCCTGCGGCACCGAAGTCGGCGGCCGCCTCGACGATATGAGCAAGGGTCTTGCGCGACGGGATGCGGACCCTGTTGTTGCCGGAAGCCAGGTTCATCGGATACGGAGCGTGCACATAGATCGGGAGGCCGCCGTCCCTCAGGGCGTCGGCGTCGTCGCGAGGCTCCGGCTTCTTCCATGATTGCGGATCGCCAAGGAAGATCTGGACCGTGTCCGCCGATCGCGCTGCGGCGGCTTGCAGTGGATCCTCCGACCCGACGTGCGCCCCGATCACGTAGTCAGCCATTGTCCTCGAGATGTCGATCGCGACGAAAGGCCTCCATGGCCACCCTGGCGTGGACGACGACATCCTCCGCGTGGCGTTCCCAGCCGATGGCATTCACCTTCAGCCTGTTGCCATCCCACTGCGCATCCCATGGCCGGTCAGGAAGCAGGTGGGTGCCGGTCACGACGAAAACCACGACGTCGCTCGGTACGCCATCATCCGGGTCGGGATCGTGAGCGATGTAGACGTCGGCGATGGCGTCCCATGGCACGAACACCGCATCGGCGCCCGGTCTGCCGACCTGCAACTCGACCCCGTCGTCACGCAAAGCCAGCACCGGATCTCGCTGCACCAGCGAGAGCACGGCGTAGCCGAAGAGCCCGGCACCTGCCAGCAGCATCGGCACGCCCCACAAGAAGTCGGCACGCTGCTGGTTTGCCCCGGTGGTGGTGAGCACCTCGTCTTGGGACTCCGGCGGCGTCGAGACCCAATGACCCCACATCACATCCACCGCGGTCACCATCAGCAACAGGCCGATCAACCCGAACAGAAAGAGCCGTATCGGCGACCGGTGGACCTGGAGCAGCTTCATGGTCCCACTCCAAGCTCCTCCGGGCTGATCAGGGGAAGGTAAGCGATGCCGGCTTCGGCAAGGCGAGCGCCAACCGCACCGCCGCTCCTGTCGACGAGGGCGATCGCTTGTACCACCTCGATGCCGGCGTCGATCAGTACCTCGATCGCCTCGCTCAGGGCGGCGCCGGTCGTGGTCGTATCTTCGAGCACGGCCACTGTGTCGTCGGTGCCGACCGGACCGGCAAGGCGACCTCCGGTGCCATGATCCTTTGCCTCCTTACGAACGGAGAACGATTGCATTGGCCTGCGAGCGCGCCCAGCAGCAATCGCGGTGGCGACCGCAATCGGGTCGGCTCCAAGCGTCATTCCCCCGACCGCGGTCACCCGCGAGTCGAGAGCGGCGAGCACCACCTCCCCGACCAGGATGGCGCCCCAGCCGTCGAATGTCGTGTGTCGGGCGTCGATGTACCAGTCGGAGGATTCGCCCGAGCGCAGCGTGTACGGCCCATCGGTCCGAACCGAGTGATTGCGGAGATGCTCCACCAAATACCCTTTTGGGTCGGTTTGTGTGCTCATTAGAAAAATCTCGAAATTTCCTCAAGGTGCGGTTTGGGTCGGTCGATACGTTACTCAGACAGGATGCCTTCCTACCTCCCGTCTAGCCCGAGCCGAGGCCGCCGCAAGGCGGCCTTCGGTTCGCCCGGAGTGAGAAGGTCAACAGTCGTCGGTCATCAGTCTTCAGCCGGGGAAGCGACAATGAGCGCCGACGACGACTGAAGACCGAGGACTAGAGCTTCCGAGCGGGCACCCCGAACAGCCACCACCGCCTAACGTCCCTATTCCATGGAGCTTCTCTTCATTCGTCACGGACAGCCTGCCTGGTCCGTCGACGGTCTATCGCAACCCGACCCCCACCTGACGGCCTTGGGAAAACGGCAGGCCGACCTGGCGGCGACGCGCCTCGCCCGCAGTCGGCGGCCGCTCAGTGAGCTCGTCGTGTCCCCGGCGGCGCGGGCATTAGAGACCGCCGCTCCGATCGCCGAAAAAGCCGGCTTGTCCATCGAAACCGTCGACGACATCGTCGAGATCAAAATGCCGGATTGGTCCGGCGAGCTCGAAGAGACCGTGCAGCGTTTGTTCATCGACGCCAGGGACCGTCCGCCGCAGCAATGGTGGGAAGGCATGGAGGGCGGAGAGTCGTTCCGGGACTTCCACGACCGGATCACTCAAGCCCTCACCGGGGTGCTGGCAGGGCGCGGGGTGCACCCCGACCCCGGGCGAAAGCATCTGTGGACGGTCGAGGACCCCGATCAGCGAATCGCCGTGGTCGCCCACGGAGGAACGAATGCCGTAGCCATCGGATACTTACTGGGCGCCGAACCGACCCCGTGGGAGTGGGAGCGGTTCATCCTCTACCACGCCTCTTTTGCCCGCATGCGCGCCATCCCGCTCGCCGGCGGTTACGTCTGGTCGCTGCGAACCTTCAACGACAGGGAGCACCTGCCCGAGGATGCCCGCACCAGATAGGGAGCGGAGAGATCCCAGTTCCCAGATCCAGATCCCGGTAGTTCTGACTTGGGACTACTTCCCGTATCGGCGGTCGCGACGGGAGTAGTCACGCAACGCCCGGAGGAAGTCGACGCGGCGAAACGCCGGCCAGTACACGTCGACGAAGGCGTACTCGGCGTATGCCGATTGCCAGAGCAGGAAGCCAGACAGACGGGCCTCGCCGGACGTGCGTAGGACGAGGTCGGGATCAGGCAGGCCGGCGGTGTACAGATTGGCCCCGATGCCGTCGGCGTCGATACGCTCGGCGATCCGGTCGAGCGGAATGCCATCGTCGGCAAGGGTGCCGACCAGGTCCTTCACCGCATCGACGACCTCCTGTCGCCCGGCGTAGGCGAGAGCGATCGTCAGCCGTCGCTCACCATCGGGCATTCGCTCCTCGAGCCGTTTCGCCGCTGCGACCAGGTCCGGCGGCAGCAGGTCGAGGCTGCCGATGAACCGGACCCCGATATGGTCATCGTCGAGTGCGGTTGGGATCTGCTCGAACAACTCCTCGAGAACCTCGTAATAGGGCAGCAGCTCGCTGTCGGGGCGCTCCAGATTCTCAATCGACAGCAGCCAGCAGGTAACGGTGGGGATTGCGAGGTCCTCGGTCCAATGCAGGAATTCGATGAACTTCGCCATCCCGACCCGGTACGACGCGGCGTAGTCAGGGAGACCCTCGCTCCTGGCGTACCTGCGGTGGCCATCATGGATGACCCCGATGTGCTGAGGCAGCTTGCCCCGGTCGAGCCCGGAGAGCAGGCGTTCCTCGTAGAGGCGGTACAGCGGACGGGTGGCGAGGTCGCGGAGTCCCATGTGCGTCATGGTAGGAGGGTGCTGAGCAATCCTCCAGCGGGCCGTCGCAGTCGGAAGAAATCGAGTCACCGCAACCCTCGAGCGAGCGGCGGCCCATAGCACTCGTCATTGTTCAGCACCCGTCCTAGGTGTCTGGGCGAGAATCACCAGCCCAACGCCTGCCCACGGGCTCTCCAGCGGCGAGGATCCGGAACCAGACTCCGGGGAGAGGAGCGAAGAGAGCCCCAACGGACCGCTCGACCCTTCCAGCTGCCAAAATGTGCGCAAGACACCGAGAGGAGCCGACGGTGGCGATGTCCGACGAACACAAGGCGGCGTTGGCCAAAGGGCGTGCCGAGGCCAGGGCGATCAAGGCGTATCTGGCGGTGGTGACCACACCGAAGAAACGAGGACGCCCGGTGACCAGGGTCTCGCTCGAGGAGCGGATCTCCTCCCTGGACGACAAGATCCGGATCGAGGACGATCCCCTCTCCAGAGTGGACCTGATCCAGGCACGGATCGATGCCCGGCGCCTGCTGGACGATCTCGACACCGCAGCGGATCTCAGCGCGCTCGAGCCAGGGTTCATCGAAAACGCCGCCTCGTATTCCAACAGGAAGGGCATCACGTGGACGGCCTGGCGGGAAGCAGGGGTTCCGGCGGCGGCGTTGCGCAGCGCCGGCATCAAGCAAACCCGACACCGCTCGTAGGCCGTTGGCGGCTCACCACGGATGAGCTAATGCCATTGGGCGAGCAGAAGTGATCCGCGGTCGACAACGCCGGTATCAACCCACCCCCCATTGGCGGCCGATACAAACTTATGGCCGCCCCAACAATGCAATCCGTTGCCGACCCTCATCGGTACGCTGTCAACGTGCACTTCCATCTGCATCGTTGGACGCTGGGCAGGATGCAAAACCCGATACGGGGCATCCTCCACGGCAGCGCCGCGCTCGCCGGAGTGGTGGGGACGGTGCTGCTGATCCTTCATGCCCCTAGCTGGCCGCGCCGGGCGGGCGTGATGGTGTTCGGGCTGGCCATCGTGGCCCTCTACACCACGAGCTCGCTGTACCACGCCATCCCGTGGCGAGCGCGGTGGAAAAAGCGCATGCAACGCCTGGACCGCTCCATGATCCTGGTCCTCATCGCCGGCACGTATACGCCGTTCGCGGTCATCGTGCTCGACGAGCCGTTGCGGTGGATCGTGCTCGGCGTCGCCTGGGGCATCGCTGCCGGGGGCATCGTGCAACAGGCTCTGTTCCCAAAGGTTCCCGGGTGGGTGCCGGTAGCGATGAGCACCACCCTCGGCTGGTTGTCGGTGTTGTTCATGTGGCAGCTCATCGAGCGCCTGGGTTGGCTGCCCATCGGCTGGATAGCGGCCGGCGGCGTCATCTACACCATCGGGATGGTGTTCCTCGTCACCAATCGGCCACGGTTATGGCCGAGGGTGTTCTCGTACCACGAGGTGTTCCACATCATGACCGTCTCTGCCACCGCCCTGCACTTCATCGTGGTGTGGCGCTGGGTCGTGCCCTTCGCGCAGTAGCGGTGCGGCCGCGCCGGCAGCCAGGCCATCGCCGGTGCCTATTGCGTGGACTCCGAAGTTTCGCCACTCTCATCGAAATCCAGCGAGGCCGAGTTGATGCAATAGCGGAGCCCGGTCGGGTTCGGGCCATCGTTGAAAACGTGGCCGAGGTGCGCTCCGCAACTCTTGCACACCACCTCGGTGCGTTTCACCAGCAGGCTGCGATCGTCCTTGCTTTCGATGGCAGTTTCCGAAGTCGGTTCGTAGAAACTCGGCCATCCGCTGCCCGACTCGAACTTGGTCTCGCTGGAGAAAAGCGCTTCGCCACACACCACACACCGGTAGGTGCCTGCGTCGTGGGTATCCCAGAACTCACCGGTGAAGGGGCGCTCGGTGCCCGCCTCCTGGGTGACGCGGAACTGAAGCGGAGTGAGCCGCTGTTGCAGTGATTCGGTGTCGCTCATGCGGATGAGGCTACCCCGGACCAGCCCATCCGGTGACGGCGCATCCCCGGCCCTTCGCGCCCTGGGCTCCCCGGCGCCGGATACCGGACCCCCGAGCCCAGGGTTGGCGGCGGCTCCGGCATCGAGGGAGTTGTTGCAAGGTGTCCCCGGCTAACCGGTGAGCAGCAGCAGCGCCTGCCACGCAGCTGCCAGCGGTTGGGCGATGACGCCGATCGCCACAACGGCCACGGTGGCCGCACCCACAGCCCAGGCGGTGAGATTGCCCATGAGCGGTCGCGGTTCTGCGGGCTCGCCAAAGTACGCCGGGCCCATCACTCTGGCGTAGTAGAACAGCGAGATGGCCGAGTTGATCACGGTCAGTACGGCCAGCCAGGTATAACCCGCCTCGATGGCGGCGCCCATCAAGAGCAGCTTGGCGGCGAAGCCCCCCAGTGGGGGGACCCCGATGAACGATAGGAAACTCACCACCAATGCTCCCATGAGCCAGGGATGAGCCGACGCCAGTCCGCGATAGGCCTCTCTATCGGTGAGCCCACGCAACCTGACGACCACTGCAAACGCCGCCATGTTGCCCATCGCGTAAGCGGCCAGGAAGAACAGCATCGACGGAACCGCCAGATCGCTTAGGCCAACGGCAACGACTGCCAACAGACCGTATCCGGTTTGGGACACGGACGACCAACCCAGCATGCGCCGAACGTCGTCTTGCCACAGCGCCGCCAGGTTGCCGAGCGTCATCGTCAGCGCCGCGATCACCGCTATCAATGGCCGCCATCCCACGGCCGACTCCGGCAGCACCGCGGCGAATCTCATCAAAACGATCAGCGCCCCCACCTTTCCGGCGACGAGCAGGAAGGCGGCTGCCGGCGCAGGCGCTCCCTGAGCTACGTCCGGCATCCATTGATGAGCCGGCACTGCCCCGAGCTTGAAGGCGACTCCGATGGCCACCATGGCGAAACCGACGATGAGCGCAGTCGGGTCGGCGTCCACCAAGCCGGAACGGAGGTCGGCGAACGAGGTACCACCGGCCAGTCCGAACAGCAGCGCCACGCCGTACACCATGGTGCCGTTGGCGAGGGCTCCGACCAGGTAGTACTTGATGCCGGCCTCGGTTGCCGCCCTCGACTTGCGGTGAAATGCGGTCAGGGTGTACCCGGTCACCGATGACAGCAGCATCGCCACGATGAGCTCCATCAGGTCCACCGCCCCGGCCAGCAACACGGCCCCGAGACCAGAGAGCAGGAGTAGCACGTAGTACTCGCCGTGGCGCGAATCCGACTGAAACCACTCCACCGACAGCGCAACGGTGAGCACGGTCACGATCAGGATGATCAGGGTCCCCCACAGCCAGGTGCGATCGGCGGCAAAGGTCCCGAAGAACGTGATGCCGGGCGCGTGGCTCAGATACCAGCCGCTGGCAAAGCCGGCGAAGGCCAGCACCACGGTGGCGCCAAGTGCCGACCACACCTGCAGCGCCCTGGAGACGAACATGACGTAGAAGATCAACATGATGGCCCCGCCCGCCAATATCAGGGCGGGGAGGATGTCGACGGCGGCACGGCCCATCTCTACGGCCATGGGCGCATTTCTCCAGTCAGGGACGGATTCATGTCACCGTCCCACGACGGCCTGGGAAAACGTGTCGATGACCCGGATCAGCCACGCCGGCATCACACCGATCAGCACCACGAACGCCGCCAACGGCACCAGGGCATACATCTCGACTCTCCGCAGATCTTGCCAAACCTTCCAGCGGTCTGGCAGATCCCCGAGGAATAGCTGCTGGATCATGCGGAGGAAAAGCGCCGCCGTTATCACGATGCCAAGCAAACCAATGGCAGCCAGCCACGGGAACACCCCCAACGTTCCGGCAAATATCTGGAACTCGGCCACGAACCCCGCCAAACCCGGCAAACCCAGACTGGCGAATGCGGCGAGCATGGTGATCCCCGCCAGGCGGGGCGCCACCGAGGCAAGCCCCCCATATTCGTCGAGCTCATAGGTCTTGCCCCGAGCAAGGATCGATCCCGAGACCAGGAACAGGGATCCCGTGATCAGCCCGTGTGCCACCATCTCCACGATCGCTCCGGTCATAGCCAATGAGCGAGATGCTTCGGTGCCCATCCCGACTGCCCCGGCCGCTGCCACGCCGAGGATCACGTACCCCATGTGATTGACGCTGGTATAGGCGATGAGACGTTTGAGATTGGTCTGCGCGAGGGCCACGAGCGCTCCATAGAGGATGGCGACCACCGCAATCACCGCCAGCGGCAACGCGAAACGCTGGAACGTGTCGGGAAGCATCTGCAACGAGAATCGAACGAAGCCGTAGGTCCCCATCTTGAGCAGGACGCCGGCGAGGATCGCCGAGGCGGAAGCAGGTGCGTCGACGTGGGCAGGAGGGAGCCAGGTGTGGAACGGCACCAGCGGCGTCTTCACCGCGAATCCGATGCCGAGCGCAACAAAGATGAGGACGGCGGCCAACCCGCCGGCGGGCACGGGAAGCGTGCGAATGATTTCGACCATGTCGAAGGTCCTGGGATCCGTGTACAGATAGATCCCGAGGATGCCAAGGAGCAAAGCCAACGAACCGGCCAGGGTGTAGAGGAAGAACTTGAGTGCGGAGCGCTGGGCATCTCCGTGGCCCCAGATACCGATCAGGAAATACATGCCGACCAGGCTGAGGTCCCAGAACACGAAGAAGAGGATGAGATCGAGTGACAGGAACACGCCAAGCGAGATCGCCTCCAGGAACAGGAACGTGGCGTAATACGGGCGAGCCTTGCCACGGTCATCGATGGGGAACACGATCGATACCGTGAACAACAACGCGGTGAGGGCGACGAGCGGCAGCGACAACCCGTCGACACCCACGGTGTACGAGATCCCGAGCGACGGGATCCACGGCACCGACTCCACGAGCTGGAAGCCGGCTCCGATCTCGAAGCGCGCCCAGGCAACCACTACCACGATGAGCGGAAGGAAGCTGGTCACGATCGCCAACGGGCGCGCAAAACGTTCATGCCGTTTCGGAATCGCCAGCGTGATACCAGCGACCAACAGCGGGACAAAAATGGCCAATGTCAACATACGCCTTACCTCCAGAAGGCAGCGACGGCAATAGCCACCACGAGCCCGATCATCATCATCGTGTAATAGTGATACGACATCCCGGTCTGGAAACGACGGCTCTCTTTGCCCGCCAGGCCGATCCCCGACGCCAGACCCTCAACGCTTCGATCCACACCTCGATCATCTACCAGGCGGGATATCCCTGCTCCTCGAACTGTGCCCCTCCCGATGCCCCACACGATGGCGTCGATCGATCGGTCAACCACCTGCCTCAGGAAGCGCGACATGCCTTCGCCGAAACCTGCCACCGCGTCGGCGAGCCGCGCCATCACCTTGGTGTCGGCTACGAAGAGCAATTTTCCCAGGCGGGATACCGGTTCGATGATGAGCACGCGGGCCGCGCCCGGAAGCCCCCACCATCCGGCGATGAACTCCCGCAGACGAGACGGCAGTCCGAGTGTCACCAGTCGCCTGCTTCGCCACGCAACGGCCACCACGACGAGTCCGATCGCCAGCAGCGTCCACGCCAGCGCCGTTTCGGCAAGCGTCGGCGCCAGGATCGCCCCACCGGACGCCCTCTCCAGGATGGCGTCTCCTCCGGGCAGCCACAGCACCCCGAGGACCAGCGTCAGCGCTGCCAGTACCCCGAGCGCCGCTACCTCGCCCCGTCTTGGTGAGCCATGAATCTCTCCCGATGGGCCGGGCCCGTACGCCAGCATGTGGAGCCTTCCGGCGTACACGGTGCTGAGCAAACCGGCCGTCGCGGTCCCTAGTCCCACCCAGATACCAGCCTGGAACGCTCCCGCCAATACGGCCTCTTTGGTGAACGCGGCTCCCAGCGGCGGCACCGCGGCCAGCGCCAGTGCCCCGATGCCGAAGAGCACCGCTACTCGCGGCAGAGCCGAGCCGAGCCGCAACTTGCTCAGGTCGAGGGTGCCCCTGGCGTGAAGGGCGACTCCTGCAGCCAGGAACAACAACGATTTGAAGAGGGCGTGGGCGGTGAGTTGCCCGGCAGCGGCCGCGGTGAAACCTGCGCCCACCGCCACCAACATCAGCCCGTACTGCGCCGACGTCGAGCCGGCGAGGGCTTTCTTGAGATCTTGCTGCGCCAGGGCAACCATGCCTCCGGCGAGGGCCGTGACCAGACCGATTCCCACGACAACCGGAGCGAACCAGTTCACCGCCGACAACGTCGGCTCCAGGCGAATCAGCACATAGGCGCCTGCCGCCACCATCGTCGCCGAGTGCAACAGGGCCGAAACCGGGGTCGGCCCTGCCATGGCGGAGAACAGCCACGGAGAGAACGGGACCTGGGCCGACTTTGCGGCCGCTGCCAATACCAGGCCTCCGGCCACGATGGCAAGCCATCCCGGTGACGCCGTCGCCAGATCGGTGTAGAGAAGGCTCCCGGTGGAGGCGAAGACGGCGCCGGCTGCGACATAGAGGCCCAGGTCGCCGAACCGGGTGGTGACGAATGCCTCTCGAGCCGACCGGGGACGGTCCGGGTCTCGCCACTCGTGCCCGATCAGCACCCACGATGCCGCCCCTACCAGCTCCCATCCGATGAGGAGGGTGAGGAAGTCCGCGGCTATCACGAGGAGTTCCATGGCTGCCACGAACCAGGTGAGAACCACCAATAGCTTGACGATCGCCCGGTCGCCCTCGGAGTTGGTCGCGGCGAAACCGATCACCACGGCGGCGACCACCGGAACCAGAATCACCATGACTCGACCGAATCCTGTTACCGAAACGGCAAGGTCGAGGCCCCCGCCCCACGTCCACTCGCCTACGGACTGTGATGCCGCTGCTATCGCTGCCGCTACCACGGTGGCCACCATTGCGGCTACCGATGTCATCCTGGCAGCGGTCTGTTGCCGTCGGAGTGCCAGGATGGCGACGCCTCCGATGAGCGGCGTGAGTACAGGGAGCCACACCATCAGTTGCGCAGCCTCTTGAGCTTTTCGGTGATGTCGGCCTTTCTGGACCGATACACCGCGGTCACCAGGGCGAACCCGATGGCCCCCTCGATGGCCATCACCGCCAGGATCACGATCACCAGCAGCTGCCCTGCGGGGTTACCCCCCGTCGTCCCCCACCAGAACGTGATCACGACGAGCACCGCGCTGTTGAGCATCAACTCGAGCCCCATCATGATCATCACGAATGATTGCTGAGAGAGGGCGCCGTACACACCCACCCCGAATATGCCGGCTCCGATGACGAGGAGAAGTTCGATCATGCCGCGCTCTCGACTTCGATGTCGATATCGGGCTCGATGGATCCGTCGTATGCGTCTCCGAAACGCCCCCGCTTGGCGGCCAGTGCGATCGCCCCGATCATGACCGCGAGGAGAGCGACGCCTGCGGACTCAAATATGAGCATCGAGCGTCCCAACAGCTCTTCACCGAGACCGACCGTCGGATCTGCCGAAGGAGCCGGACGATCAGGAAACTCTGCCACCAGCCCGACCCACGCCAAAAGGAGAAACGAGCCGACTCCCGCCATGATCGACGTCCGGTGCTGATGGACCATGACCATCGGGTTCAATCCGGCCGGGTTCATCATGAACATGATCATGAAAATGGCCATGATCGTCATCTCGCCGGACATCATCAGGATGAGGATCAGGCCGAGAAACTGGGCATCAACCACGACCAGCATGCTGCCGACCGCAACGAACGAGCCCATGAGCCAATAGGCGGCCTTCAACATGGAATCGGTGCGGAATACCAGCCATCCGGAGACCACCGCGGCGATGCCGAAAATCGAGATGAGGGCGTACGACAGGGGTCCGGGGCTCACAACGCCAGCCACCCTGAGAGAAAGACGTCAACCAATGCCAGGGGAAGCAGCACGACCCACCCGAACCACACGAAGCGTTGGATACGCATCCGCGCCATCGTCCGCCCGGTCAATGCCAGGAGAATCAGCAGCACCGCGGTCTTGACCAGCGTCCACAGCCAGCCAGGCAGCACCGGCCCCAGGTAGCCGCCGAGGAACACCGCCTGACCCATCAGCGACACGGTCACCATCAAGGCCGCCCGCCCGAACCGCCACATCGCCAGCCTCGCTCCCGACGACTCGGCGACAATCCCGCCGGCGAGATCGGAACCCTCCGGGAGATCAAACGGGCCCCAAAAGGCGATCGCTGCAGCCGTGATCAGATAGATGACGAGGCCGAGCGGTTGGACGAGAACGAACCACAGGTCCGACTGTGCCTCCACGATCACGCCCACGGACAGCGACTCGGCAGGGATGGCTGTGGTGAGCACGACCAGCGAAAAGGGGATGCCGATCGACAGGACCATGGCGGCGAAGCGAAACCCGCCGATCATCGGGAACACCGAATTCGGCGCCCACCCGAACATGAACACCGCCACCAGCACAACGAGCATGGCGGCACCGAACAGCACCAGCCCCGCCGCAATGTCGCCGCCGGGCGACGGCCCTGCGATCGGAACCGCCACCGCACCCACCGCGGCCAGTGCCGCCAGTAGCGCCGGCGCCAGTATCCACACCGCGAAGTCCGGTCGTTCCGTTGTGCTCATTGGTTGCAGAAACAGGAAAGACAATCGTCTGACCGGGTACGAAAGTGCCGACCGCACACCAGTGGAGGAACCTCCCATGAGACGGTCCGCTACCGCCAACACGTAGGCGCCGCCGACGAGCATCAGCGTTACCTGGGTGAGGATGCCCAAAGCCGTCATACGGCCGGGTTCCCGACGGACACCGACTCCATGTCGATGTCGAGTGAGTGAACCATGGTGACCAGGTCACCCCACTCCATTCCGGTGAGGATCGTGTCCAGCATCGATATCACGGTGTCTGCTGGACTTGGCTCCCCCACCCGGTGCAGCCCGTCTGGAGCTTCGACTTCGCCGTTTCCGAAGGCGCGACGGTCGCCCGCCCGGCCTGCGAGACCGACGGCCTGCGCCGCCTCCGCCGCCCGCTGTGTGAACCGTGCCCAAGCATCACCGGCGGTCTGGGTCACCGGTCGAAAACCGATGTCGCGGTAGCCCTGTTCCGAGGTGCGCCGGTCGTCTGGCAACTCAGCAGCGCGAGCGACCGGGCCGAGGCCTGTGACTTGGACGTCCGGCGCCAATACCCCGACCTTTCGCAGTGTCATCGGACGCAGCAGCGACCTCCGTACCGCCCTCATCAGCCGCTCGACAGGGTCCACATCACCCGGACCGATCGCCACAGCCAGGCGTTCGGCTCTGACCGCCACCCGGTCGACGCCGGCGATCAGGAGGGCGTCGGCCATCCATTCCAGGTGATGCCTGGCGCGAGCCATCTCGAGGTCGCGGATCAGCCTTGGCTCCTGGAGGGCCTGAGCGAAGACTCCAGCCGGGCCGGCCGCTACGAGGTCGGTCGACACCACCTCGACCTCCTGGACCACATCTCCTTGGAGCGACACCCGCAAGACGAGGCCAGGGGGGAAGCCGCTGAACCATGGCCCGACGGCGACCGGTAGCTGATCCAACTCGAGGCCGTCGCGATCGGGCGCCCGGAGCGGTAATGGCCGGCCGTATGGCGTTCCACCGGTCATCCCCGTGCCTCCATGCCCGTATGGTCCGACACCGCGCCACTCCACGGCATCAACGTCGGGGAGCAGCGGAGCCTCGGGCGGGATCGCTCCCGTCACCACGTCATGGAACTCCCGTCGGATCACGGCTGCGACTTCGGAGACATCGCCGGTCACCTGCACCCGCATCGGCACCACCGTTGGCTCCGGGTGACCCCAGCCGACGGTTACTCGTGGCCCTGCCATCTGATCGTGAACGTGTTTGACAGACTCGGTAGCTGTCTCAGTGAGCGTTCCGGCGATCAATAACACCGCGGCGTGACGAGGCGAAGCCACGACGTGAATTCCCTCGGCGAGTCGCAGCCGATGAATTGCCGACCGATAGCCGCCGCCAACGACTGCGAAGACCGGCACCTCGCCGGTCTTCGCCAGATGGGCGAGTCGGGATCTCAAGCCCACTCGAAACTTTTCTCGCGCCAGGCGTACACCATCCCCACCACGAGGATGAGGATGAACATGAGCATCTCGATCAGCGCCAAGAGACCCTCACGGATGAAGACGACTGCCCACGGATACATGAACACCATCTCCATGTCGAAGGCAAGGAAGAGGAGGGCCATGGCGTAATAGCGGATGTGAAACCTGTTCCAGGCATGGAACTCGGGTTCCGCCCCGCCGGCGAACGGCACCCGCTCGGGAACGGTCAGCTCTCGTTCACCGGTAACGGCCCACACCCATTGGATCACGCCGATCGCGATCAGCGACGCAACGAACAGCACCAGCGCCGCACCAATGCCTCCCACTGTTCATGCCCTCCGCGTCAGTCGGCGTAGTCCTCGGGATTCTCGTCGAATTCCTCTTTACAGTCCATTGAGCAGAAGTAGTAGGTCTTTCCGTCGTGCTCACTCGTGCCAACGGCATCGCTCTCCTCGATGATCATTGCGCACACTGGATCCTTGGCAGCCATATCGCCTCCTTCGCATAAGCGGGTTTTCCTCACCGCGCCGTTCGCGGCGTGGAAGCGGAGGATATCACCGGCTCTCACCTCACTCCAGATGGGGCTCCGCACCGACGGTGCCAACCGGGTGCGGGTCGCGGAGCGGTCCTAGAGTTGCTCCATGGCCGTTTGTCCATCGTGTAGCGCCGAAGTCGCTCCCGATGCTCGTTTCTGCGCCTCGTGTGGCACATCGCTCAGCGCCTCTTGTCCTACGTGTGGCGCCGACGCCCCACCCGATGCGCAGTTCTGCGCTACCTGTGGCACCGCTCTGGGAGAAACAACGCCAGCCGGGATCCGGCCTGCGGAGGAACGCAAGGTGGTATCGGTCTTGTTTGCCGACCTGGTTGGGTTCACCGAGCGAACGGAGCGTTCGGACCCGGAGGATGTCCGTGCCCGGCTCACCATCTATCACAAGACCGCTCGAGAACAGGTGGAAGCCCACGGAGGTCGCGTCGAGAAACTGATGGGGGACGGGGTGTTCGCCGTCTTCGGGGTGCCGGCAGCTCACGAGGACGACCCAGACCGGGCGGTGCGCGCCGCCCTCCGGATCCAGGAGGCGGTCGAGGGGCTCAACGACGAGGACCCTGATCTGGCGCTATCGGTTCGGGTGGCGGTGACGACAGGCGAGGCGATCGTCCAACTCGATAGCGACGACCCAGATCGGGAAAGCATCATCGGGGACGTGGTCAACACCGCCTCGCGGTTGGAGGCGGTTGCTCCTCCTGGCGGGATCGTCGTCGACGAACGCACCTATCTCGCCTCGCGCAGCAGCATCGAATACGACGACCTCGACGCGGTCGACCTGAAGGGAAAGGCCGATGCAACGGCGATCTGGCTGGCCACCGGCACCAGGGCTCGCCAGGGTGTCGCCGTCGAGGAGCGGCACAGGGGACCCTTCGTCGGTCGTAGCGCCGAGCTGGCGGTGCTCGTCGACTCTCTGGACCGAACCATCTCAGGAGACACCGTCCAGTTGGTGACCGTGATCGGAGAACCCGGCGCAGGGAAGAGCCGTCTCCTCCACGAGTTCAAGAACGTGCTCGACATGCGAACGGACACGGTGTGGTGGAAACAGGGCCGCTGCCTCCCTTACGGGGAGGGCATCACGTTCTGGGCACTCGGCGAGATCGTCAAAGCCCAGGCCGGGATCCTCGAATCCGATTCCAAGTCCGACGCCGACCGCAAGCTCCGTCATACCGTAACGACCCTCGTCGCCGATCCGGCTCAGGCCGAGTGGGTGCACTCCAGGCTCACCCCCCTCATCGGTGGTACCTCAGAAGATCGCCAGGTCGAACAAGGCGAGCTGTTCTCGGCATGGCTGGAGTTTTTCGAGGCAATGGCGCAGCAGCACCCGCTGGTGATGGTCGTCGAGGACATCCATTGGGCCGATGACACCCTGCTCGACTTCCTCGAACACGTCGCCGAGTGGGCTGTCGACGTCCCGATCCTGCTCGTCGCCGCCGCCCGCCCCGAGCTGTTCTCCAACCGTTCCGACTGGGGCGGCGGTATCCGCAACACCGCCACGATCAGCCTCGCCCCGCTTGCCAACGACGAGGCCGCCGTCCTGCTGGCCGCGCTCTTGCACCGCGCCGTTCTCCCTGCAGAGACACAGCAGGTGATTCTGGATCGCGCCGGCGGAAACCCGCTGTATGTGACTGAGTTCGTCCGCCTCGTTGCCGACGGCGACCTGCTCGACGACTCAGGCCGCATCGACGACCTGGCCCTACCCGACTCGGTCCAGGCCATCATCGCCGCCCGCCTCGACCTGCTCAGCGCCGAAGAGAAGGAACTGCTCCAGGCGGCTGCCGTCGTCGGCAAAGTGTTCTGGGCCGGAGCCCTCACCGCCCTCCGTCCTGCCACGAATCCGGCGCCAAACCTGCGTGAGATGGTGCGCCGGGAGATGATCCGGCCAGTTCGCGACGCTTCGATGCGCGGGCAGGAGGAGTACGCCTTCCTCCATGCTCTCGTCCGCGACGTTGCCTACGGCCAAATCGCTCGTGACAACCGCGCCCGCCTCCACCAGGCGGCAGCGAGCTGGATCGAGGCAATGAGTGGCGAGCGGGGCGTGGACGTCGCCGAGCTGCTCGCTTACCACCTAGGCGAGGCCATGGCGCTGACCAGCGAGCCCGATCCTGCGCTGCGGGCCAGGGCATATCGTGCCCTCATGCAAGCCGGCGAGCGGGCGCGCAGCTTGAACCCGACCCAGGCCGCGTCGTACTACGGCAAGGCCATCGCCGCCGCCGATGCCGCCGGCGATCGCGCCGAAGCTCTGCTCGAAGCGGGAGCAATCAGCCAGAGCAACGTCGAAGAGGCCGAGCAGTGGGTCGAAGAAGCTCTTCCGCTCTTCGTCGAGGCCGGCGATCTGGAGGGACAGGCACGTGCCCTCGTCGTGATGGCAGCGTGGAACTGGTGGCGAGGCGAGACCGAAACGGCGAGCGGGCAGAACACCGAGGCAGTCCGGCTTCTCGAAGATCGACCCGATTCCGAGGCCAAGGCGAAGGCGCTCGTTGCCAAGGTCAGCCGCCTCTTCATCCAGGGCCTGGATGCAGAGGCGGTCGACGCTGCGGATCAGGCCGCGACGGTGGTCAATGCGGCGGGGACGGCTGAAGATCAGATCAAACTTCTCTCGACGCGTGGTGCTGCCCTGGCCAACGCCGGCCTTGGCGAGGAAGGTCTCGACGACATGGAAACGGCGATGGGGATCGCCGACGACCGCAACTTCACCTTCCAGTCCGGCACCATCCGTAACAACCTGGCGACGCTGACCCACCAGCTCCGCTCACCAGAGGACGCGGTGGAAATGATCGACGAGGGCATCGAGCTGGTCGAAGAACGAGGCCTCCCGACCTCAGGCGAATGGTTGAGGTTTACCAAGTCGGAGATCCTGGTTTGGACCGGCGACTGGGAGGAATCGGTAGCCCTCGCTCAGGGAGTCATCCGGGCCGACGACGAGCGCGGTGGCAGTCAGGCAGGGATGGGTGCCCGATCCCACATCGGGTTCATCGAACACTACCGGGGCGTCGACAAGCCGTCGATCCGGTGGGCGGACCTCGTCGACAACGGCAGGGAAGTGAAGGACCAGCAGGTGCTGGCCCCTCTGATCGGGATCGCGGTGACGATGGCGTACGACGCCGGCGACGACGCTGAGGCGCTACGCCTCGCCGACGAATACGACCGAACGGCCGTCGATATCTACCGGACCTGGTTCCTGCCCTGGGTCACCGGACCGATGGCACAGCTGGGGGACATCGATCGGATCGGGGCCCTGCTCGAGGGCTCACCGGCGATCGGAAGTCACGCCAAGGTGGGTCGAGCCCGCTCCGAAGGGCATCTGGCGGAGGCTCGAAGCGATCTGGACGAGGCCGCCGAACGGTTCCTCGCAGCCGTCGCCATCGCCGACGGGTTTGGGCGCACCGTCGACGCCACCTTCGCTCGAATCGACGCAGCCCGCGTGCTCTCCGATAATCGGCTCGAGGCAACAATCGCTGCCGCTCGCAGCGAGGCGGAACGAATGGGTGCAGGCCGCCTCCTTACGCAACTCGACGAGATCGGGGGCATCTCACCATCGCAGGCGGCACGGGCATAACGACCCCACAAACCCCGGGCTCCCAGGGCCGGAAGGCGGATCTGCGAGCCCAGGGTTGGGATGCTTAGCCGCCGAGCTGCGCCTCCACCTCGACCTCGACTCTCCACGCCGGGTCGAGCAGTGCCGCCACCACCACCATCGTCGCCGCCGGTGAGACCTCCCCGAACAGCTCCCGGTGGGCACGGCCGATGTCGTCGGCATCGGCCGGGTCGGTGATGTACATCCTGGTACGGACCACGTCTGCCGGGGCGCCGCCGAGGTCGGCCAGCGCGGCGATGGCGATCTCACCACAGCGCAGCATCTGGTCATAGGCGGTGGCGGCAACGGATTCGCCCTCGGGCGGAATCGGCGCGGTCCCTGCGATCTCCACCCGATCCCCGACCCGAATCCCCCGGGAGAATCCGTACCG
>BTQG01000010.1:0-39694 GCA_036985755.1 Acidimicrobiia bacterium
CGGCGGAGACTTCCTTACGGGCGGCCTCGTCGAGGCCGGTGTTGATCTCCATCGTTTACTCCTTGCGTTGGCTCACTCGGCTTCTACGCCGAGGAAGGTTCTGATGCGTTCCCGCGCCTCTCCGACGCCAATACCACATGCTCCACGCCTGGCACCGTCTGGTCGCCGGTGCGCAGCATCTCCTCGGGCTCGACCGGGTGTTCGCGCCTTCTCCTGGTGGCCGCGATCGTTTCCCGGTACCCGATGCGATACAACCACGCTGCGATCGGGCCATCACCGCGGTAGGTGCTCAGCGACTTCATGACCTTGATGAAGGTTTCCTGGACGACGTCCTCTGCAGCGTGGAGGTCGCCGAGGATCCGGTATGCCAGCGTGTACACCCCGTCGGCGAACTCCCCGAAGAGATGCGCTACGGAGACGTCGGCGGTGGCATGTGAAGTTTCCACGTTCCATGACGCTAATCGCTCCAGCGGCGAGAATGAGGGCTCCTCAATCGAGGTGAGGGTCGGCCGTCTCCGGCCGACCCTCACCTGTGGACGGTGTCATCCCCCCTTTAAGCGGTGACACCCTCCTCGATCCTTCCTACCCACCATGAATGACGCGCCGCATCCTCGATCGGTCACATCATTTTCGTGCTCGACGACGGTGCCTAACGGCAACCGGTGCGGCCGGACGAGCTTCGCGGACCGAGCGTCAGCCCGTCGATGCGGTGATGGCGATCTGCTCGTTCATCACTTCGCGCAGCAGGTCCATCGCTTCGATGATCTTCGCGGAGCTGAGCGAGTAGTAGACGTACTGGCCATCGCGACGGGTCCTCACCAGACCCTTGTCTCGCAGAATGGCGAGATGCTGAGACACGTTCGCCTGCGGCAGATCGAGCTGCGAGCAGATCTCCGTAACAGACAGCTCGCCGTCGCGAAGGGAGTCGATGATGAGCAGCCGCTTCGGATCGGCCAGACCCTTGCACACGCTGGCATGGAGCTGCAGCAGTTCTTGTCTTGCCGTAGGCACACATGCACTATGCCATATATGCCCCGGCCGGGCCAGAAAACTTCCTCGAATAGGGCTGAAAGACCCGAAACTGTTTGACGCACCCCTCCCGAAAGCTGCATACTGAGGGCAATACATTCGCGTATATGCGTACACGAATATACGTTTTGGTCGAAGTGGGTGCCGCCACCCGTCGTGCCGGCGCCCCGAAGGGAGGCCGAGCTTGACGACGGAGATCCAAGCCGACCAGGTTCTCGACTGCACCGGGATGCTGTGCCCGATGCCCGTGGTCGAGACCTCGAAAGCCATCAAAACCGTGGAGGTCGGTCAGGTCCTCCAGATGATTGCCACCGATCCGGGAGCGCCCCCAGACATGGAGGCGTGGGTTCGACAGACCGGCCACGAAATGGTGGCTCAAGACGCAGAAGACGACAAGTTCCTGTTTTGGTTCCGTCGAACCAGCTAGCGGAGAAAGGAAAGCCATGACAGCACAGACCGGAGAACCGATCCTCAAGTCGGTCGAGGATGCAGCGCCCGGAGCCGAAGCGCTGCCCAAGCGCAAGAGTCTGGCGATCGTCGCCTCGAAGGGCGGGCTCGACGAGGTATACCCGGTGCTCATCATGGCCTCGACGGCGGGAGCGTTGGGCTGGGACACCCAGGTGTTCTGCACCTTCTACGGGCTCGACATCGTCAACAAAAAGCGCCGGTCCAAGATGAAGGTTTCCGCGGTCGGGAATGCGGCGGCGCCGCCTCCGCTCAGTGGCGTCGAGATGCGGGTGCCTGCCATCATCGGTGTACTCCCCGGGATGAGCCGGGTGTCCACCTGGATGATGAAGAAGTGGATGAAGGACTCGAACATCCCGGAGCTGGAGACCCTGTTCCAGATCTGCATCGACTCTGGTGTCAAATTCCATGCCTGTTCCACCACGATGGGCGTGATGAACGTGAGCCAGGATGACATCATCGAAGAGGCCGCGTGCCTGGGGGCCGCCGCCTTCCTGGACTTCGCCGCCGATGCCGACCTGGCGTTGTTCGTCTAACCCAAGAGAAGGCAACCAGTAGTGGACGACGATCCGTTCATTCTCTACGTACAAACGCACGGAACCGACGAGCCGTCCAAATCGGCAACGCCGTTCTATCTGGCGACGGCGGCCGCCGCCATGGACATGGATGTTGCGATCTACTTCACCATGCACGGCCCCACCCTGCTGCGCAAAGGCACCGGCGACACGCTGAGCGCAAAGGAGGGCGGGGCACCGCTGGTCTCGTTCATCAAGCAGGCTCAGGGCATCGGGGTGCGGTTCCTGGTGTGCCAGCCATCGCTCGATCTGGTTGACATGCAGATGGAGGACCTGATCGATGGGGTGGAGATGATCGGGGGAGCCGCCTTCAACGACATGGCCGCCAACGCCGACGCCGTCATCAGCTTCTGATGACGGTCACTGCCCCGGCAACGACGTTCGCGTCCGCCGGTGGGGCGACGTTGTCTCCCGATACCTACACCGAGGTTCCCTACGAGGAGAAGCTGCGGCTGTGGGAGGAAGTCAAGGCCGACCCGCGCTTTCCCGACTACCTGTACGGGTGTTACGAGTGTGGCATCTGTGTGGCGGCGTGCCCCTCGGCCCGGTTCTACGACTTCTCTCCGCGCAAGATCGCCCAGGCGGCGGCACGCGAAGACGTGGAGTTGGTCTTCGAGCAGATGAATGACGACGTGTGGAACTGCTCGCAGTGTTTCTCCTGCAACCGGTGCCCCCGGCAGAACTCTCCAGGCGGGCTCATCACCATCCTGCGCGAGGTAGCGGTCAACAACGGGCTCGCCTCGTCGAAGGAGGCACTCGAGGGCTACACCAGGATCGTGTACAAGATCATGACCACCGGCACCCAGGTCTCGCCGGACATGTTGCAGGCAGACGCCTTCCCGGACTGGGGACCAAGCGTCACCGCGGTCTCGGAAAACCTCGACCTGTGGCGCAAGGCGTTGCCGCCCGAAACGCTGCACACCACCTCGATGAGCTGGCAGGTCGATCAAAAAACCCTCAATGAGCTGTACCTGGTGTGGCACTACACCGGGGTGATGGACGTCATCGCCGAGGTCGACGAGGGCCTCCACATGATCATCCTCGACGTCATGGAAGAGGCGCTCGAGGAGGCAGGCTAT
Source organism: Acidimicrobiia bacterium (assembly GCA_036985755.1). Taxonomy (GTDB): domain Bacteria; phylum Actinomycetota; class Acidimicrobiia; order Spongiisociales; family UBA5794; genus JACZST01. Next base: position 3,149 of record BTQG01000010.1, read on the forward strand.
GACCTATGAGCAAAGGATGAACCCGTGACCACCACCATCATTCCACTCGAGTCGTTGCGGGTGAAACCGGCTCCGGATCCGGCACGCGCACCGACGGTGGACATCAGAGAGAAGTTGTTCGAGTTGGAGGACGCCGGTGAGCTGATCGTCCAGCGGGTCCCGGAGCCCTATGTCGAGGTGATGACCAAATACGGGCGCACCAAGAAGATCCCCGAGCAGATGACGTGGCACCACAAGTCGTGCGGCCAGTGCGGCCATATCCCCGGGTATTCCACAGCGATCTTCTGGCTCAACCGCAAGCTCGGCTTCGATTACGAAGACCCGACCGACCAGACGTCGTGCACGGCCTGGAACTACTACGCGTCTGCGACGTCGAACGCCGCCGCCCAGGCCGGGGTGGCCATGCGCAACTTTGCTGCAGCCTACGCATCGGGATATTTTCCGCTCATCCACTGCGGGACGTCGTACGGCCACTACAAGGAGGTGCGCGAGGAGATCGTGCACCACGATGAGCTGCGAGCCCAGGTCCGCGACATCATGGGAAAGCTGGACAAGCCGCTGGTCATGCCGGAGGAGATCGTCCACTACTCCGAATGGGTTCACGCCATGCGGTACCGCTTCGCCGAGCTCCAGGTGCACGACCTGTCGAACATCACCGCCTCGGTGCACCCCGCCTGCCACTACTACAAGCTGGTCCAGGAGGACGCCATCTACGACCCCGACCTGTACGGCGGGGAACGAACTGCCACCGTTTCCGCCCTGGTGGAGGCTCTCGGCGCCACGGTCGGCGACTACTCGACCTTCTTCGACTGCTGTGGTTTCGGGTTCCGCCACATCCTCGTCGAGCGCGACTTCAGCCGGTCCTTTGCCACCCAGCGCAAGATCGAGGTGATGAAGGAGGAGGCCAATCCCGACGTGGTCCTCACCCACGACACCGGTTGTGTCACCACGCTGGACAAGAGTCAGTTCGCCACCCAGGCCCACAACAGGAACGTTGGCCTTCCTGTGATGTCCGATGCTCAGTTCGCGGCGCTGGCCATGGGCGCCCACCCGTACAAGGTGTGTCAGCTGCATTGGCACACCACGGACTACACCGTGCTCCTGGAGAAGATGGGCATCGACTGGGAGAAAGCATGGATCGAGTTCGAGACCGAAGTCGCTCGCATCGAGCGCGGCGAGATTGAGTATCTAACGTGGGAGGACGTCGGTGTCTGATCGAGTTGTCGTCATAGGTGGAGGTCCTGGAGGTCTGGAGGCGGCGGCGATGGCCGGCAGGCTCGGCTCACCGGTGACGATCGTCGAGAAGCGACACGAGCTTGGCGGAGCCCCCATCGCCGAGAACTACGCGGCGCTGACCCACGGATTCCAGTCGGCCGAGGATCTGATGGCTGTGATGATCAACGCAGCCACCGATCTCGACGGGGTCGAGGTCATGACCAACGCCGAGGTCACCGCGGTAGCCGGCACCGGTGGTGATTTCACCGTCACCGTGTCTTCCGACGGCGGCGAGGATTCCGTTGCCGCCGGTGCGGTCATCCTCGCCACCGGGTTCCAGCACTTCGACCCTGGGCGCGAGACCCAGCAGTACGGCTACTACGAGTTCCCCGACGTCATCACCCTCCAGGACGCCGAGGCAATGCTCAAGGCGGAGACTTTCGTCACCCCGTCGACAGGAAAGGCGCCGGAGCGGGTCGCCTTCATCCAATGCGTTGGATCGCGGGACCGTCAGATCGGCAACGAGTACTGCTCGAAGGTGTGCTGCGGAATCTCGTCGAAACAAGCGATCGAGATCCGCCAGCAAGTCCCGGACGCCCGCGTCTTCATCTTCTACATCGACATGCGGATGTACGGGTATTGGGAGAACGAGATCTACTGGCCCGCCCAGGAAGAGCACAAGGTCAATTACATAAAGGGCATCGTCACCGAGATCTTGCCCAAGAACGGGCGGTTGGTGGTCCGCGGTGAGGACACCACGATGGGTCGGCCGATGGAGGTGCCGATGGACGTCGTTGTGCTCGCCGTCGGCATGGAACCGTCGCAGGGAACACGAAAGATGGCGGAGATCCTCGGCCTCCCCACCAACAAGTACGGTTTTGTCGAGACCATCCACGACGTGCTCGATACCGTCACCACCGAAGTCGCCGGCGTCTATGTATGCGGAGCCGCCACCGGGCCGGCCGACCTCGACGACACCATTTCGACGGCGGGTGCGGCGGGCGCCAAGGCGGTTGCCTACCTGCGGACCGTGGCGGGAGTGCCTGCTTGACCGGCGGCGACTTCTACTCCGGGCAGGTCGTCGACACCCCGACGGCGAGGGAGTTCACCGAGCGCGCCCTGGAACGGGTCAGCAAGGAAGATCTCGGCGACGTTGCCGGCTTGCTGGAGCGCAAGGTCGAAGCATTCCAGGCGATCCTGGCCCCCGATGCCCTGGGGGCGATGACCGAGAGCCAGGCCACTGCGTTGCTCCGCTCCGTCTTCGTCACCAGGCGCAGGCATCGTTTGATCCTCGACACGCTCACCCTCGACGGGTTCATCCAACGGTGTGAACGGCTGCTGTACGGGCAGGAACCTGCTCCGGTCCGACTCGGCGAATTCCATGAAACCATCGCAGCCATCGGCCGCGACCTTCCCGCCCAGACCGGTTTCGACCTCGGCAGCAGCCTGCTGCACTTCACCGATCCAGACCGATACTGGCTGTGGACCCAATGGATGTGGGACCCGGAGAACCTCACCGGCGCCCTGCCCTTGATCGTCACCGAGGAGGTCGACCTCATTGCAGACGACACCGCGGAGAGCTACCGGCGAATCGGGGTGGCGATGGTGTTCATCAACGAGGTCGGCGACGCCGCAGGGTTCCAGGAGAGAGGCCACGGCATGCTCGACACCGACGTGTTCCTCGCCTGCGTCTATGCCATCTACCTGTATACGACGCTGCGGATGCGGATGACCCAGGAGTTCAACCAGGTGGTCCCCGGCCTCGATGACCTGCTGCGACGGCTGCTCGGCGTGCATCGCTCCCCGCTCTTCGAGGAGGCGGCGGCGTGACCCGCGGGGTGAACCCGAAGGTCGATCCGGGGCGGGTCCTCGAGATCGAGCACGTCGAGATCGATGGCATGGACATCTCCGGTCACTGGAACCGGATGTACGAGCAGCGGGTGATCTTCGACTACGACATTCATCAACTGGACCGGGTCACCGAGCTCGACGGTGGCGAGTCGATGGGTTGGTGTTACCAGTGCGCCCAGTGCATCGCAGTGTGCCCGGTCGACCACGTCGGCAGTTACGGCCCGCGCAAGATCTTCCGCAACTTGCAGCTCGGGCAGGACCTGTTCACCGACGACGACCTGTGGCTGTGCACCACATGTGCCAACTGCCTTCGGGTTTGCCCGAAGGAAGTCGACATGCTCCAGATCATGCCGGCGGTGCGCAAGGAGGCGGTGCTGGCCGGCGCCGTGCCCGCCGAGCTCCAGGATGTTTTCGAGAAGACCGCTCGATACGGAAACCCCCTCGGCAAGAACGCCAAGCGGCGGGCGGCGTGGACCAAGGGCCTCGACGTCGAGGTGCCGCTCATCTCCGAGGTGGGCCGCAAGGTCGACGTGTTGTGGTGGGTGAGCGACTATCCGTCGTATCACCCGCGCGGCATCGACGCTTCCCGAGCGCTGGCCAGGGTGCTCACCCATCTCGGCGTCGACTTCGCAATCCTCGGCGCCGACGAGCGCCACGACGGAGACTCGATGCTGAGGGCCGGCGAGACCGGCCTGTTCGAGATGCTCGCCGAGCAGAACATCGAGACCCTCAACGGCTACGAGTTCGATGTGCTGCTCACCACCGATCCCCACGCCTACAACGCCTTCCTCCACGAATACCCGCAGCGCGGCGGCACCTACAACGCCGTCCACTACACCCAGTTCCTCGAGGAGCGCATCGAGGCCCTCGGCCTCACCGAGCAGATCGACCGCACCATCACCTTCCATGATCCGTGTTACCTGGGTCGACACAACGGCGAATACGATGCGCCGCGTAACCTCATCGATGCGCTTCCTGGATCCGAGTTCGTCGAGATGTGGCGCAACAAAGAGAACGGCTACTGCTGCGGTGGAGGCGGGGGCGGCATGTGGCTCGATGGGCTTGCTGCGGACAACCAGAACATGCGACTCTCTGAGAAACGAGTGCTCGAAGCGGTCGAGACTGGGGCCGATACGCTGTGCGTCGTCTGCCCCTACGAGGTGTCCCGGTTCGAGGACGCGGTGAAATCGACGAACAACGACGGCAACCTCGAGGTGCTCGACATCGCCGAACTGCTGGCAACGGCGCTCGGGTTGCCCACGGACTGAACGAGCCGCAGCGTTTGCGGAGGGAGGCAGAGATGGATATCGGTGTGCTGCTTCGTGCGGTACCGGATCCGGTCGAGGAGCTCGAGCTCAACGACGACGAGACCGATCTCGACCGGGACTATCTCGGATACGTGCTCAACGAGTTCGACGAGCACGCCCTGGAAGAGGCCCTGCTGCTCAAAGAGGACACCGACGGCTCGGTTACTGCGTACGCCCTCGGCACCGCAGACGAGGTCGAGCAGATGTTGTTCACCGCCATCGCCAAGGGGGCGGACAAGGCGGTGAAGGTAGGCGACGGTTTGGGCGCCCTCGATGCCCACGCCCAGGCTGATCTGTTTGTCGGCGCCCTCGGAGAACACGATCTGATCCTGTGCGGCGTCCAGGCATCCGACGAGATCGACGGCCAGGTCGCCATGCTGGTATCGGCCAAGCTCGGCCACCCCCACGTATCGGTCGTGGTGGGCACATCCCCCGGAGCAGACACCCTGACCATCACCAAGGAGTATTGGGCCGGGATCACCGCAAGCTACGAGGTCTCCCTGCCCGCCGTTCTCGGCATCCAGGCGGCGCGACAGGCGCCGCGATACGTTGCGGTCAGCCGGATCAGGCAGGCTCAAGAGTCGGGGGCGCTCACCGAAACCGATGCCGATCCACCGTCGAGCTCATCGGGAATCACTATCACCGCGGTGCGGATTCCCGAGACCGGTGCCGGGGCCGAGATGATCGATGGTGACGAAGAGGCGGCCGCAGACAGGATCATCGAGCTGCTCGCCGCCGCCGGGGTGGGGGGTGCGGCATGAGCGGCGCCATCCTCGTCGTCACCGAGCACCTCGCAGGAAGCTTCACCGACGCCACGTTCGAGCTGCTGGCGTTGGGTAGGGAGCTCGCCACCGACACCGGGACCGAGTTAGAGGCGGCCGTCGTCGGAAGTGACGTATCCGACATGGCGGGGTCACTCGGCGCACCCGATCGGGTGCTGGTCATCGACGATCCTGCGCTGGAGTCGTTCAATCCGGTCGGTCACGCTGATGCCGTCTCGGCGCTTGTTGCGGATCGGGAGCCGAGCATCGTGCTCGTGCCCTATACCTCGACGGGTATGGATATGGCATCGCACATCGCCATTCGATCCGACCTTCCCCTGGTGTCGTATTGCCAGTCGATCGACCCCGCCGACGGGCTGTCCGCCACCTGCCAGCTGTATGCGGGCAAGGTCGAGGCCGACGTCACCATCGACGGCGACCGGGCGGTGTTTGCGGTCCTGGCCGGGGCTGCGTCGGCGGCAAATGGCCGCGGGGACGGATCGCCCGACATCGAACAGATCGCCAACCCGGCAGGATCCGGCGGCGGCACGGTCTTCACCGAGCTCGCCGAACCGGAGGCAGGAGATGTCGATATCACCAGCGAAGAGGTCCTGGTGGTCGTCGGTCGTGGCATCGAGTCCGAGGACAACATCGCAGAGGCGGTGGAGCTCGCCGAGGCGCTGGGCGGGGTGGTGGCGGCGTCACGGCCCATCGTCGACCAGGGCTGGCTGCCCAAGACGAGGCAGGTCGGCAAGTCTGGCCTCACCGTGGCGCCGAAGGTGTACCTGGCCCTCGGTGTCAGCGGCGCCCCCGAGCACGTCGAAGGCATGCGCGAGGCGTCGACGATCATCGCGGTCAATACCGACCCGCAGGCGCCGATCTTCGGTGTTGCCCACTACGGCTGGGTCGGCGACCTGTTCGATCTGCTGCCGGAGTTGACGGACCGGTTGGAATGAGTCGCAAGTCGCAAGTCGCAAGTCGCAAGCCCCTTTTCTCCTCCCCCATGGGGGGAGGTGGCAGCGGCGGAGCCGCTGACGGAGGGGGTTGTTTGTGAGCTTCGACATCTCCGAGGCAGGCCGGGAGGTCTTCCTCGGTTTCGGCACGCCGGCCATACTCCTTTTCTACGCGCTGGCGGCGGTCGCCATCGCCGTGTTTCTCTACGGCTTCTGGCGCCGATTCGCCAAATATCGGACCGGAGCCTCGGCTTCCCGTCTCTCGCTGAGCGGGGTGCGGCGCGCCGTCATCGACATCTCGTCGCAGCGAACGATCGGCAAACGCGATCCGTACATCGGTGTCGCCCACTTCTTCGTGTTCTGGGGTTTCATCGTGCTGCTCATCGCCACCACGATCATTGCCATCGACGAGGACCTGATCGGGCTCATCCTGGACAAGCCGCAGTGGCAGTTCTGGAATGGCGCCTTCTACGTGGCGTATTCACTCCTTGTCGACATCTTCGGGATCGGGTTCGTCGTCGGCCTGGTGATGCTGGCCTACCGGCGGAGAACAAAGCCGTTCCGCCTGTCATACGACAGGGTGGACTCGGTGTCGAGCGATCGGCGCGGGTACTCGCTCGACGACCGGATGTTCCTCGCCATCCTGCTCTTCCTCGGGATCAGCGGCTTCCTGCTCGAGGGTTTTCGCATCGCCGCCACCGACTTCCCCTCCTTCGAGTGGGTGTCGATCGCCGGCTGGCTGGTGGCGACGCTGTTCTCCGGCCTCGGAGAGGCAGGCAACGACACGGCTCGCCTGGTGACGTGGTGGATCCACGCCGGCGCCGCCCTTGCCTTCGTCGCCTACATCCCGTATTCGAAGGCCATGCACATGGTCGTCGACGTCGCCGACCTCGTATTCACCGACAAGGATTCGGCCCGGTCACTGCCCCCGGTCATGGACTCCTCCGCCCCCGGGTACCAGGACCTGTCCTCGTTCACCTGGAAGGAACTCGTCGACTTCGACGCTTGCACCAAATGCGGCAAGTGCCACGAACTGTGCCCGGCGCGGCTGTCCGGAGCGCCACTGTCGCCCCGCGACCTCATTCTCGACCTACGCGAGTACGCCGATGCGAGAGCGGGGCTGGCCATGTGGTACCCGGCAACAGAGCCGCGCTACCCGCAGGCGGACGAGATCGCAGGAACCGTCATCGGCACCGACACGCTGTGGGCGTGCACCACGTGCATGGCGTGCCAGGAGGTATGCCCGGTCGGCATCGAGCACGTGCCGATGATCGTGGAACTGCGGCGGCGCCTGGTCGACGTCGGCGAGGTCGAGCCCGGCCTGCAGAAGGCCTTCCAGTCGCTGGCCAGGGGCGGCAACAGCTTCGGCAAGTCCGCCAAGCAACGAGCCCGCTGGACAAAGCAGCTCGACTTCACCATCAAGGACATCAGGGAGCAGCCCGCCGAGTACCTGTGGTTCGTCGGTGACAACGCCGCCTTCGACCCCCGGGCCGCCGAGGTGTCTCGAACCGTGGCCACGATCCTGCATGGCGCAGGCATCGACTTCGGCATCCTCTACGAAGCGGAGCGGAACTCGGGAAACGACGTGCGGCGAGCCGGAGAGGAGGGCCTCTTCGACATGCTGCGCCAGCAGAACAAGGAGGCCTTCGCCGCCGCCGAGTTCAGCCGCATCTTCACCACCGACCCGCATTCGCTCAACACCCTGCGCAACGAATACGAGCTCGAGGAACCGGTGTCGCACTACACGGAGATCTTCGTCGAGCTCATCGAGTCGGGGCGGCTGCCGCTGACGCATATGGAGGGCAAGGCCACCTACCACGACCCGTGTTATCTGGGCCGATACAGCGAGGAGTACGACGCTCCACGCCGGTTGATCGAGGCAACCGGCCTCGAGCTGGTCGAGATGGGACGGAATCGGGAGAACTCGTTGTGCTGCGGAGCCGGTGGAGGCCGGATCTGGATGGACGATTCGGGCCTCGAGGAGCGGCCGTCCGAGAATCGCATCCGCGAGGCTGTCGCACTCGGCGACGATGTGCGATTCTTTGTCGTGTCTTGCCCAAAGGACATGGTGATGTACACCGATGCGACCAAGACCACGGGTCACGAGGACCGGCTCGCCGTCGTGGACATTGCCCAGCTCATCGAGCGGGCACTCGACAGCGAGGGGGTCCTGGTTGGCTGACGAATCGATTCCCCTCACCATCGGCCGGGCTGCGCCGCGCCGGGTACCGGACGAGGAAGCCGGGGAGCTGGAGGCGCCGGGCGACGTGTCGGCCCCGCTCGGCCGAGGCGTCGCCCTAACCCTCCGCCACCTGATCGCGGTGCTCGACCGAGAAGACCGGCTCGAGTCGGGCACGGGGGAGTGGTTGGCGGAGTTTTCTTCCGACGAAGCCCGCCGAGCCCTCAAAGAAGGGCTGTTGAGGGCACTACAGATGGCGGCCGATCCGACCAACTTTCGCATTCTCGAAACCCTTTCCGCTTCAGGAAGCATCGCCACCGGTGTGCTGGGTCAGGGCATCGGGCTGGGCGAGCTCTCCCTCGGCCAGCGGGTCGGCGACCTGGTGTCCGCGGGGCTCGCCACCAAACAGCCGGAAACGAACCAGGTGGCAGCTACCGCCGCGGGCAACGTGGTGGTCGACCTCGTGCACCAGGCGGTCACCGCCGGCGCCAAGGCCCTGGAGGGAGATCTGCCGTGAACTGCCCGTTCTGCGATTTTGTTGGGCCACGCCCCGAGCTGCACGGCCATTTGACCGACGAGCACGCAGACCGGTGTGTTACGTTCGAAGAGTGGGGGAGCAGGTACTACCAGCTCGATTGTCCGCAGTGTGATCACTCGATCCGGCGCCAGGTCAAGCCGCGGCTCAACGACCCCACATTCCTCGACGAGTACGCCAGAGAGATCAGAGTCGTGGCGTTTGACATGTTCTTATACCACCGAGAGGCCGAGCACGAAGAGGAGGAAACGAGTGTCTGAAGTCCGCGGTTGCAACATCCCAGACGAGCTGTACTACTGGCCGGAAAAACATGTGTGGGCGCGTGCCAACGACGACGGTTCGGTCACCGTTGGGGTGACCGACGTCGCCCAGAGCCTCGCCCACAACGTCCTGTCTGCCCTCCCCAAGGCGGAAGGCCGGCCCGCCAAGAAAGGCCGTAGCCTCGGCACCGTCGAGTCCAGCAAGTGGGTCGGACCGGTCACCTGTCCCGTCAACGGCACGGTGGTGGAGGCCAATCCCCTGATGAGCTCCGATCCCGGGGTCATCAACCGTGACCCGTACGGCGAAGGCTGGTTCGTCCGCATCGAGGCCGATGATTGGGAGACCGACTCCGCCGAGCTGGTGACCGGCGAGCAGGGGGTAGCGGCGTATGAGGCATTTCTCGTCGCCGAGGGCATCGAGTGTGGTGAAACGGTGTGACCGTATACCGGGGGTGCCACCTCCCCGACGATCGGGTCTATGACATCGAAGGTGATCTGTGGGTGCTCATGGAGGGCGACCTGGCCCGAATCGGGATGACCGACGTAGCCCAAACCCGCATGGGAAAGATGGTTTCGATCCAGTTCAAGCGGGAGGGGCGCAGGGTGCGGTCCGGTGGTTCTGTGGCCACCGTGGAGAGCGCCAAGTGGGTTGGACCGATCCACACCCCGTTTGACGGAGAGATCGTTGAGCCCAACCGCGCCGCATTCGACACCGACGTGTTGATCGCCAACCGCGACCCGTACGACGCCGGATGGGTCACGCTGATGCGCCCCGACCAGCCGACGCGACCGAATCGACCGCTCGTGGATGGGGACGAGGCCGTCGCTGCATACATGGAGCGCATCGATGAGCTCGACGTGAGCTGCTTTCGGTGTGCGGACTGACAGAGGAGGGCAGACGTGAGCATTCGGCTACTCGACTTCGGAACGGTGGGCTCACTGCGGTCTCTGGCGATATTCCACGGCGTCGCCTACGCCTTGAAACCCGAACATCCGGACACCATCACGCTGACCCGTCCTCTCGATCCATTCGTGAGCATCGGACACCACCAGGACGCTATGGCGGAGGTCGATCTCGAATACTGCGATGAGGCGGGAGTGCCCGTCTATCGCAGGGAGGTCGGTGGCGGTGCCGTCTATCTCGATGAGGGCCAGACCTTCTGGCACACCATCTTTCACCAGAGCCGGGTCCCGGCGACCCTCGCCGACGTGTATACGAAATTTCTCGCAGGGCCGGTGCTGACCCTCAATCGAATCGGCATCCCCGCCGTGCACCGACCGGTCAACGACATCCAGGTGGAGGGGCGCAAGGTCGGTGGCACCGGGGCGGCGACGATCGGGGAGTCCATGGTGGTCGCCGGCAGCCTGATGTTCGACTTCAACTATGAGCTGATGTCGCGAGTGCTGCGGGTGCCGTCGGAGAAGTTCCGGGACAAGGTGTACTCGACCATGCGCGAGTACCTGACGACCATCAACCGCGAGCTCGGCGACGACACTCCGGATCGAGCCGACGTCGAGCGCATCCTCGTCGAGTCCTTCGCCGAGACCCTGGAAACGGAGGTGGTCGAGGACGAGCCTCGCCGCGACGAGCTCGACGCGATCGAGAAACAAGAAGAGCGAATCGCGTCCGAGGAATGGCTGCATCTCGATGGCCTGCCCCATTCCGGTGACTTGGTGAAGATTGCCCAGGGTGTCACCGTCGTCGAAGGCGTGCACAAGGCCCCCGGCGGTCTGATCAGAGCCACGGTTGCGGTTCGGGACGGCAAGATCGACGGGATCGTGCTGTCAGGGGACTTCTTCATCGAGCCCGCCGAGGCAAGGGCCGCCCTCCAGGACGCGCTGGTCGGAGTGCAACACAACGAAGACGCCGTGCTCCAGGTCGTAAAGCAAGAGCTCTCCGGGGTCGACGCTCCCGGGATCGACGCAGCCGACGTCGCCGCCGCGGTCATGGCGACACCGTATCAGGCCTGACGGAGAACATCCTCGTGGTCATGCGCCTGGTAGTCCTCGCCACCGACCGTCTGACGTTGCGCAACGTCGGCCGCCTTGCCGACCAGATAGGGCTGGAGATGATCGAGGTTTCGACGTTCGACGAGCTCGGCGACCAGCCGCACCCCACGGCGGTGGTCATCGACCTGGAGCTGGACGACGCCATTGGCGCAGTCGAAACGAGCAAGCAGCAATGGCCACAGGCCATGCTCGTTGGTGTGGTGAGCAAGCCCGGCGGTGGAGTCTGGAAACGCGCAGAGCTCGCCGGCTGTGACGTCGTCACCACCAGGGGAGCAGTGGCCAAGGTGGTCGCCAAGCGGCTGGCCACATGGATCGAGGCTCCCGGCGGGCGCCGGCTGCGCCTGTTCGCGACGAGCGATGTTGCCGGGCGCCTCGGGCTCGTGGAGCGTCTGGAGGATCCTGTCGCCGGCCCGCTCGCCGTCTACCACATCGGTGGCGAGATCTGCGTGGTGCAGGACGTCTGCCCGCATGCCGGTGCCCGTCTCTCCCAGGGCGAGGTGAATGTCGGGATCGTCACCTGTCCGGAGCACGGAAGCCAGTTCGACATCTGCAGCGGTGAGCGCCTCCGCGGACCGTCGGACGCCGGATTGGCGACCTTCCGGGTCGTCATCGAAGGCGGCCAGGCCTATGTCCATCTCGATCAGGGCTGAGCCGGCGGAGGACGAGACGGCGCAGTCGCCAGGACGGTACGATCGTTGCATTGCCGCTATTGGAAGGCCCCTATGGACACCGCAGCACTCGACTCCGATCTTGCACTGCTCGCCGAGCACAGAGAGGAGTGGGCGAGGCTTCCCATTTCCGAGAAGGTCGTTTTCCTCGATGAGATGCGCCGGCTCACCCTGGACAACGCCGAGGCCTGGGCCAACGCGGCCATCGAGGGCAAGGGTCTCTCCCCGGACTCCCCCATCTCCGGTGAGGAGTGGATTTCCGGCCCCTATCCGGTGTTGGGCTGGCTGGAGGCAGTGAAGGACACCCTCAACGCCATCGGGAACGGAACCGATCCGCTCGCCGGCGTCAAGACCTGGGAACGACATGACGGCCAGGTCGCGGTGCGGGTATACCCCACGAATCTCATCGAGAAGCTGCTGCTCGACGGCTACTCCGCCGAGGTGTGGATGGAACCCGACGTTTCGCTCGACAGCCTCGGCGACTCGATCGGGGTGTTCTACCGGGAGGAAGACCCGCAGGGCAACCTCGCCCTCATTCTGGGCGCAGGGAACATCTCGTCCATCGTTCCCCTCGACGCCCTGTACAAGCTGTACGGCGAGGGTGCGGTGGTCATGGTCAAGTTGCACACGGTCAACGACTATCTGGGCCCGATCTTCGAGCGGATCTTTGCTCCGCTCATCGACGCCGGATATCTCCGCTTCGTCTACGGCGGACCCGACGTCGGGGCCTACCTCACCGGGCACGAGGCCGTCGATACCATCCACCTCACCGGCAACCGGAAGACCCACGACGCGATCGTCTTCGGCGCCGGAGACGACGGTGCCGGGCGCAGGGCGCGCAACGAGCCGATCACCGACAAGCCGGTGACGTCAGAGCTGGGTGGCGTCGGGGCCACCATCATCATTCCCGGGCCATGGGACGACGCCGACTTCGTGTATCAGGCCGAGCACGTGGCTACGCAGAAGCTTCACAACGGTGGATTCAATTGCATCTCGGCACAAGTGGCGATGGTGCCTGCGGAATGGGAGGGCAAGGCCACGATGATCGACGCCATGCGCCGTGCCCTCACCGAAGCCGAGGAGAGACCGGCCTACTACCCGGGCGCCGGTGACCGCCAGCAGGCTGCCCGCGATGCCTATCCCGACTGCGAAAAACTCGAGGTCGGAGTCGACAGGACGCTGATCGTCGGGGTCGATCCGCAGGATGAGAGCGACTACGCGTTCACCGAGGAGTTTTTCGCCCCTGTGCTGTCCACGACCGAGATCAGCGGCTCGACAGCCGCCGAGTTCCTCCGTGAGTCGGTTCGTTTCGCCAACCAGACCCTTCAGGGCACCCTCGCCATCAACATCATCGTGGATCCGGCAACGGCGAAGGAGCTCGGCACCGAGCTGGAGCGGGCCATCGAGGACCTGAAATTCGGGACCGTCGCCGTCAACGCGTGGACCGGGGTGGGATTCCTGTTGGCGCGGGCGCCGTGGGGAGCCTTTCCCGGGCACAGCTACGACGACATCCAGTCCGGCATCGGCGTGGTGCACAACGCCTTGTTGTTCGACCGTCCGCAAAAGACGGTGGTCAGGGCTCCGTTTCGACCGTTTCCGCGATCCCTCAGACATGGGGAGACCCACATCTCGCCCCGACCGCCCTGGTTCGTCTCCAACAAGACGGCGGATGTGACGGCCAAACGGCTCACCTACTACGCGGGTGACAAAAAGCTGAGGCGCCTGCCAGGGGTGTTCGCTTCGGCGTTGCGCGGATAGGGCAGGGCGAGCCGTCGGACTCCTAGGAGGTGACGACGATCGGCATCATCATCCCAGCCTCGTAGTGGCCGGGAAGGTGACAGGCGCTCTCGAGCCCAGCCTCTCCGGCGACCGGAAAGCTGAACGTCTGTTCGGCCGTCGCCCCCGCGGCCAGGTCCTCGTCACTGAAGACTGCGATCGCCATCTCGTCCATTTCCTCCATGTCCATAGCACCCGGCTCCACCGGGGAAGAGAACATCAGCTCATGGGGCACGGAGCCGTCGTTGGTTACGACGAAGCGGTAGGAGACTCCTGCCTCGAAGTCGGTCCGAGACATGTCTATGGCAAAATCGGTGAGTGTCACCGACACCACGATGACCCCGTCTGCATCGACGACCTCTTCGGCCTCAGCATCGGTGGGGGCGGAGGCGACGTCCTCGACGGCGGCGGGGGTGAAGTCCCATCCATCCTCGTCATGGCCTTGTTTTGCACCGGCGCAGGCGCTAGCAACGAGTGCCACCGCGATAAGCAGCGCCAGTTTTACCAGCATTGGGCGGGCGGTGCGCATTGGCATCTCCAGGGGTTGCGTTCGAACACCCGCAGTATCCGTCAGAAACGTGTGTTTTCGCAGTCGTCCATGTGGCCACAGCCCCCCATCCATCTAGGTAGGTGCGATAGGGTCTTTTGGCCCTATTCGATAACACCAAGCCGGAGCGCAACGGCGACCGCCTGGGCACGGCTTGTCACCTCGAGCCGCTCAAAGATGCCCCGCAGATAGCTCTTCACCGTCGCCTCCGAAAGACCCAGCTCAGTGGCCACCTGCTTGTTCTCATAGCCGTTGGCGATCAGTTGCAGGACCTGGCGCTCCCGTGGGCTCATCCGACCCGGCGGACCGGTCGTTCCTGCCACACTCGCCACCAGCGGCTCCATCAGCTCACCCTGGAGGTACATACCGCCGTCGGCGACCGTCCTGATCGCCCGCAGCAGCTCTTCACGCCCGGAGCTCTTCAAGAGATAGCCGGCCGCGCCCAGCTCGACCGCTCGCCGCACATATCCGGGCTGGTCGTGCATCGAGAGCATCAGGACGCGCACCTGGGGCATATCACTGCCGATTCGCTCGAGCACCTCGAACCCACCCATCCCCGGCATGCGCACATCGAGCAGTACGACATCTACCGGCTGCTCGTCGAGCAGGACGAGCAGCTCCTCTCCACCGGCGGCGTCGCCGGCGATCTCGATGTCGGGCTCCTCCGACAGCATGTAGATGATCCCGTCTCTCACCACCCGGTGGTCGTCGGCAATGACGATCCTCATGTTCCTCGCCTCGGCTCAGGCGCCAAGTGCGGCGCGCACTGCCTCTCGAAGTCGCTCGTGCACCGCCACATTCTCGACGCGATCCGTGTGGACCTCGACGAGCACAGGGCCGGTCGCAGCCATGGTCTCTTCGAGCTGCTCCGGTGACGAGAGCGAGTGCGCCGGGACCCCGAACGCCGTCGCCACCTCGGTGAGAGAGCGTCCGTGGGGAGTGGCGAACGCGGCCTCGAACCGTGGTTTCTCTACTGTTCCGGCCTGGGGGAGGAACGAGAAGATCCCACCCCCGTCGTTGTTGACCACCACGATCGTCACCGGTAGCGCCAGGCGGGCGATCAGCTCCAGTGCGTTGGCGTCGTGCAGCGCGGAGACGTCTCCGATGAAGGCGACGACCCGTTGTCCCTCAGCGGCGGCCGCTCCTGCCGCCGATGACAGCACCCCGTCGATGCCGCTGGCGCCCCGGTTCGCCAGCACCGCGATCTCGCCGCGCTGCGGCCCGGCGAAGCTATCGAGGTCGCGAATCGGCATCGAGGACCCGGCATAGACGATCGACCCCGGCGGGGCTCCTTGCCATACGGCTCTGGCGACGACCGGCTCGTTGGGGAAGGTCTCGCCCGCCAGCGCATCGCGGAACGCATTCCCTGCTGTGTCGTCGGCTGCTCGCCACGAGCGCAACCATTCTTCGGGGGCGGCGCCGACGAGGCCGACCAGATCGGCCATCGTCGCCGCCGGGTCACCACGAAAGGCGGTGGTTGTGTTGCCGAGCGGATCGCGCCAATCCCCGTCGTCGAGGTAGAGCTGCTCGACACCGCAGGAGTCAAGCCAGGTCCAGATCGCCCTCGACGTTGGCACGGATCCGATCCGGAGGATGATCTCCGGCTCCAGCCGCTCCAGCACGCCGGCGGTTGCCAGGAGGTCGCCGTGGTCGATCGTGACCGGCGATGGGAACCGGCACTGAATATCGGCGAGCACAGGAAAACCGGCCTCTCCGGCGAGCATCGCCGTCGCCGCGGCGAAACCCGGCCGGTGATGGCCACCGGCGATGAGCAGTGCTCGTCTATCCGATAGGCGGGCGGCGAGGTCGGCGATCGCCTCGGGGGGCAGGCTGCGATACCCGGGCGCGTGAGACAGGCCCGAAGGTGCCGCAGGTGAGGCAGACGTCGCAAAGGGCTCGCGGAATGGGAAGTTGAGATGGACCGGTGCGGCGGGAAGGTCGGCCGCCGCCGTCCAGACCCGCATGGCGAGAGCTTCGGCCCGGCTGGCGGTCCCGGCATCCGGGACCCCGACGTCGTGGAACAACCGAACTGCGTCGCCGTACAGCTTTGTCTGGTCGATGGTCTGGTTGGCCCTCGTCCCGCGGATCTCCGGCGGACGATCTGCCGTCAGCACAAGCAGGGGAACACGCGAGGCGGCGGCTTCGATCACCGCCGGGTGGTAGTTCGCTGCTGCCGTGCCGGATGTGGAGACGGCGGCGGCCGGCAAGCCCGAGGCCTTGGCGACACCGAGGGCGAAGAAGCCGCCGGACCGCTCGTCGAGCACGGTGTGGGTACTGATCCTCGGCTCGCCGAGGAAGGCAAGCGACAGCGGCGTGTTCCTGGAGCCCGGGGACAGGGCGACGTGGCGCAGCCCGAGATCGGCGAGGGCGCCGACGAAGCGGGTGGTGAGATGTTCGGCGTGATCCATGTCGCCGAGGTTACCGGTGCGCTCGGTGGGGCCTGTGCTGCGATACTGGCTGGATGCAGCGCCTACGAGGGTGGCTCACCGTTTGGATCCTCCCATTCGCCGCGATCGTCGCATCGGCGGCGGTGCTCGTCATCTCCTGGGACCGTTACCCGGATCCGCTCGCCGTCCACTGGGGTTTCTCCGGTGAGCCGGATGGCACCCTGCCCCTCTGGCTGTACGCCGTCGCCATTATCGCCGGGATGCTGCTCTCCTGGACCGGGCTCATCAACGGCAGCCGGGATGGACCGAATGCGCCGCTGGCATCCTTCTCCTATTTCATCATCGCCCTGCTCGGCGCCATCAACCTCCAGATCCTCTATTTCAACCTCGATGCGACGACCTGGGAGGATGCCCGCGACCAGGATGTGCTGACGTTCACCGGGGTGCTGGTCATCGCGCTGCTGGCCGCCGCGCTTGGCTGGTTGCTCGGCGGGGGGCGCCGCGGTGTGCCGCAGGATGTGCCGTTGGACATGCCGGCGACGACCGCCACTGCCTGGTCGAGTACCGCCTCCAATCCATGGATGGCTGTCATTGCCGTCGTTCCGATCGGGCTGGCACTCGTCGTCACCCCGATCTGGGCCGGGCTCATGGTGCTGATCGCGATCCTGATCGCCATCTTCGCTTTCGTCAGGGTCGGCGCCGACGAGAACGGTGTGGAAATCGCCCTCGGACCGCTGGGCCGGCCCCGGCGCAAGATCTCCATCGACAGGATCACCGGAGCAGGTGCGATCGAGCTGAAGCCCATGGCCTACGGTGGCTGGGGATGGCGGATCCGCCCCGGCCGGCGTGCCTACATCATCAGAGGTGGCGCCGCGATCAGGATCGAGCGAGCCAACGGGGTCGCCGTGATCGTGACCGTGGACGGGGCACCAGAAGGCGCCGCGGTAATCGACTCGCTGGCACGCTCGCGCAAATACGGCTGACTCGACGACCGGTCACCGATTACTGCGTTCCCTAGGCGGGCCCGATCAGGACTCCGATCGACAGCAGGGCGGCGAAGACGAGCTGGAGCCGTGCGGTGCCCTTGAGAACCACGATGAGGGCAGGCCCGGAGGTCTCGGTGAACAGCGCTCGCACCAGCAAACCGGCGCGGGGGATGGTGACAAGCGCCAGCAGTGACCACAGGGGCAGCGAGCCGATGGTCACGCTCACGGCAATGGTGAGGAAGGCCCCGCCGATCATCGCTGCGTACAGCCGGCGGGTGGTCTCCCTACCCAGGATGACGGCCAGCGTTCGTTTCCCTACCGCCAGGTCGGTGTCGAGGTCGCGGTAGTTGTTGGCGACGAGGATCGCGGTCGCGAGCAGCCCCATGGCAACGCCGGCCCACCAGGCGTCGGCAGGGGCGCTCCGGTCGAAGACGTAGCGGGTGCCGGCGGTGGCGACGAGCCCGAAAAAGGTGAAGACGAACACCTCACCGAACCCGTGGTACCCGTACGGGTACGGCCCTGCGGTATAAGCAAGGGCGGCGACGATCGAGACGACACCGATCACCAGGATCACCCATCCGCCGAGCCAGATGAGATAGATCCCTGCGATCGCTGCCAGGGCGAAGGCGATTCCAATGCCCCGCTTCATCTCGGTCGGGGTGAGGAGCCCGGAAGCCACCGCCCGTTGCGGTCCGATCCGGTCAGCAGTGTCGGCGCCGCTGGTGGCGTCTGCGAGGTCGTTGGCGAAGTTCACGCCGACCTGGATGGCCAGGGCGGCGAACAGGATGACGAGGAAGGTGTCCACGCCGAACACGTGCGCCGCCGCGGCGAGGGCGCTGCCGACCAGCACCGGGGCCACCGCCGCCGTCAACGTCGCCGGCCGGGCTGCGAGCAGCCAGGGCTTCATACTGCCTCTCGGTGATTCTTCGTCTCGCCGGCGTCGCCGGGGAGACGCGAAAGACTCGCCGCCGAGATTACCGATTCTTTCTTGCTTGCGACTTGCGACTTGCGACTTGCGACTTCTAGAAGTGCCACGGGAACCGGGAGTAATCCTGATCCCTCTTTTCCAGGAAGGCGTCGCGACCCTCCTTTGCCTCCTCGGTTCCGTAGGCGAGCCGGGTCGCCTCCCCGGCGAACAGTTGCTGGCCAACGATGCCGTCGTCCTGGAGGTTGAGGGCGAACTTGATCATGCGCTGGGCCGTCGGGCTCTTGGCGACGATCTCTCCGGCCCATTCGAGGGCGACCCTCTCCAGGTCCTCGTGGTCGACCACCGCGTTCACCATGCCCATCTCGAATGCCTCCTGCGCCGAGTAGTCCCGGCCGAGGAAGAAGATCTCTCTCGCTCGTTTCTGCCCGATCTGACGGGCGAGGTAGGCCGAGCCGTAACCGCCGTCGAACGAAGCGACGTCGGTGTCGGTCTGTTTGAACACCGCGTGCTCTCTGCAGGCGATGCTCAGGTCACAGACGACGTGCAGGCTGTGACCGCCGCCGACCGCCCAGCCCGGCACTACCGCCACCACCACCTTTGGCATGAACCGGATGAGCCGCTGCACCTCGAGGATGTGCAACCTTCCCAGCCGGGTGTTGTCGATGCCCTCGTCGTCCTCGTATCGGTAACCGTCGGCGCCCCGAATGGATTGGTCGCCACCCGAGGAGAACGCCCACACCCCGTCCTTCTGCGAGGGCCCGTTGCCGGTGAGCAGGACGCAGCCCACATCCGGGCTCATCCTGGCGTGGTCGAGTGCGGTGAACAGTTCGTCGACCGTCGAGGGTCGGAAGGCGTTGCGCACCTCGGGCCTGTCGAAGGCGACCCGCACCGCACCAACGTCCCTGGCCCGGTGGTAGGTGATGTCGGTGAAGGAGAAACCCTCTACGGGGTCCCAGGCCTGTGGATCGAAAAGCTCAGAGATCACGGGGCGATACTGTAGTGAGCCATGACAGAGGCACCGATACCGGACTGGGTACATGATCGTGCCGCCGAGGCACCGGACGCCCCCGCCTTGGTCTTCGGCGAAGAGGTCACCACCTACGCCGAGCTCGACGAGGCGGCCGAGCGATCGGCAGACGAGCTGTCATCGAAGGGCGTCGAGGCGGCATCACTGATGCGCCTGGCTGCGGTTTCTGTGCCGGGCACGGTTGTGCTGCTCGTCGGCGGGCCACGGGTCGGGGCGACGCTCGCTCCATTTGGGCCAACACCGCCCCAGGGTGAGCTCGACGGTGGCGCAGATGTCTACGCCGTCGTCACCACATCCGGCTCATCAGGCGATTCGAAGGGCGTGATCTTGACACCGGGCAATATCGCGGCCGCCGTGGCCGCTTCCCAGGCCCGGTTGGGCAACGATGCCTCTGATCGTTGGTTGTTGTGTCTGCCGCTGTATCACATCGCCGGCCTGTCCGTGGTGTGGCGGTCGCTGGCTGCGGGAGGATCGGTGCTGATCCATGACCGTTTCGACGCAGGGAACGTCGCCCTGGCGTTGCAGCGCGGGGAGGCCTCCATGGTGAGTCTGGTGCCGACGATGCTGTCTCGCCTGCTCGATGCCGATCCGGGGCCGTACCCGAGGCTCAGGGCGGTGCTGCTCGGCGGCGGTCCTGCCGCTCCGGATCTGGTCGAGCGGGCCCTCGATGCCGGTCTCCCTGTGTTTCCAACGTACGGGACTACCGAGACCGCTTCCCAGATCGCGACGGTCGCCCCCGGCGAAGAGTATGAGGTGTCCGGCACCGTCGGTCATCCTCTGGAGGGGATGACGGTGACGTTCGACGACGGTGAGATCCTGGTCGATGGTCCCGCCGTGTCCCCTGGATACCTGGGAGAGCCGCCGAGGACCGGTCCGCACCGCACCCACGACCTTGGCCACCTCGACGATGCCGGTCGGCTCGTGGTGACCGGGAGGAAGGACGACATCATCCTGTCCGGTGGGGAGAAGGTGGTCCCGCAGTTTGTCGAGGCGGTTCTCGAATCGTTTCCGTCGGTCGGCCGCGCCGTGGTGCTCGGTGTCCCCGACGACGACTGGGGCGAGGCCGCGGTCGCCGTTATCGAAGGCAACGAATTCGACGTGGCCGCCCTGGCGGGGCGGGCTCGAGGTGCCCTTCCCGCTCACCAGGTGCCGAAGCGGTGGGTGAGGATCGAAACGATGCCCGAGCTGAGCAACGGGAAGATCGATCGCGCTGCGGTGGCGTCGATGCTTGCGGAGCGTTGACCAAGCCGCGCCTCGCGGTGCATGAGGGAGGTTTTGCACCGGACGGCTGGTGGGCCTACGTTGCAGCGACATGACCGACGACAACACAGCGACCACCACGCTCAGGGAGGAGCACCAGCTCATCCTCGAGGTCACCGCGGCCCTGACCGACATGCTCGGTCGCGAGCAGGACGGGGTGCCACTCGATTACGAGGCCGTTGAACGTTGCATCACCTTCTTCCGCCTGTTTGCGGACGCTTGCCACCATGGAAAAGAGGAGGACCTGCTGTTTCCCGGGCTGGAAGCCGAGGGAATGCCGCGAGACACCGGTCCGATCGCGGTCATGCTCCATGAGCATGAACTGGGCAGAGGGCTGGTACGGACCATGGCCGCCTCGCTCGACGGCGCTCGGGAAGGAGACGAGTCTGCGGGTGACGATCTGAGGGGTGCCGCCCTCGGTTTCATCGACCTGATCGTTGCCCACATCGGCAAGGAGGACAACGTCCTGTTCGCCATGGCCGATGGTTTGATCGTGGGAGCCGCCTGCCGGGATCTCTGCGCCCGCTACGACGAGGTGTGCGCTCGGCGATTCGAGGGCCGCACCCTGGAGGATCTCGAACACCTCGCCGCTGAGATCCTCGCCGGCTAGCGACGGCGCAGGGCAAGCGCTACTGCCTCGACCCTGCTGTGGACCCCGAGCTTGTCGAGGATGTGTTGGATGTGGTTACGCACCGTCGCCGGTGACAGGAACAGGCGCTCGGCGATGGCCGCCCCGTCGAGGCCCTCGGTCAGGAGCTGCAACACGTCCCGCTCTCGGGGAGTGAGCACGTCGAGGGGGTCGTCATCATCGGCGGAGGCAGGGCTCCAACCCTCCAACCGCTCCACGATGACCCGCTCCAGCTCGGGAGGAAGGGACACTTCTCGCATCAGGTGAACCAATCGGCATCGGTCACGAAGCTCGACGGGGGGAACGATGGTTGAGGCGCTCAACCAGAGTGTCTTGCCGGCAGCGCTGCGACCGAGCACCTCGCGGGTTTCGATCAACTGGTTCGGGCTGGCGGGTGGGACCGCAGGACAGAAGCCATTGCACACGGCATTTCCGGTGCGATCCCGCCAGCAGAGGATCTCATGGCATGGCCTGCCCAATGTTTCGTCGGGCGAGTAACCGAGCAGCTCGGTGGCTGCCGCATTCCAGGCGATGATGGTGAACTCCCCGTCGATGGCCAGCATGGCATCGGTTGTCCTGCCGAGCACGTCGAGCAGCTCGGCGAGCGACTCTTCGACTCCGGGGGCGATCACCGTCTCGCTGGTCATAGGCGTGGTCGACTGTAGACCGCGCGTCTGCGGTGTGGCGCCGCCCCGGACCGCTCAGCGCTTGCCCTGGTCCCTGAGCACAGCGAGAATCCCGCCGGCGGCGAGGATACGGCGCATCTCCTCTGGCAGGGAATCACTGTGCAGCTCGATGCCGTTGTCGACGTTGAGCACCCTGCCAGAGGCGAGGTCGGCCTCGATGTGGTCACCGTCGGCGAAGGTTTCATGGATCCCGGCGCAGACCAACACCGGCAGACCAACGGCGATCGCGTTGCGCATGAAGAGCCGGGACAGGGACTCGGCGAACACACCGGCTACCCCGAGGGCTTTCAAGTTCTCCGCTGCGGTCTCCCGACTCGAGCCACACCCGAAGTTACGTCCCGCCACGACAACGTCGCCGGCTTCCACTCCGGGGGCGAACGCCGGGTTGACCGACTCGAGAACGTGGAGCCTTCGCACCTCGACGGGGTCGAGGGCGTAGGCGCCGGGAGACAGCACGTCCGTGCTGATGTCATGGTCGAATCTCCACACCCGGCCCCGCAGGATGTCACTCTGCACCGACCACCTCCAGCCGGCGAGGATCGGCGATACGGCCTGCCAGCGCCGACGCCGCCACCGTGGCCGGTGAAGCGAGATAGATCTCCGCCTCCGGGCTTCCCATCCGTCCGATGAAGTTACGGTTGTGGGTGCCGATACAGCGCTCACCGGGCCCGAGGAGCCCGCCGTGACCTCCGAAGCAGGGGCCGCATCCGGGAGCCAGAATCGACGCGCCTGCATCGACGAGTGATTCGAGCACCCCGGTCTTCATCGCCTCCTGGAGCACGTCTCGCGACGCCGGGGCCACCAGCAGGCGAACTCCCTGTGCGATGCGATGCCCGTTGAGCACCGCTGCCGCTGCCTGCAGGTCCTCGATCCGCCCATTGGTACAGGAACCGAGAAAAGCCTGGTCGATGGTCACCCCCTCGATGTCCTCGACGGGAACGACCCGGTCCACCTCGTTGGGCAATGCCACTTGAGGTGCGAGGTCCGAGAGCGATATCTCGTGGATGGCCTCGTAGCTCGCATCGGGATCCGGCGTGAACGGCTCGCAGCCGGTGCCTCCGCGGTCCCGCAGGTAGGCGTCGGTGACCTCGTCGGCGGCGAACAGGCCGAACTTTGCCCCCATCTCGAGCGCCATGTTGGCGACCGTGAGCCGGCTCGACATGTCGCAGTTCGCCACCGCGGGGCCGGCGAACTCCATGGCACGGTACTGGGCGCCGTCGGCGCCGAAGCGCCCGGCGAGATACAGGATCACGTCCTTCCACGAAACCGCAGGCAGCAGGTCACCGGTTAGCTCGAAGCGGATGGTCTCTGGTACCCGGAACCAGAGTCTTCCCGTGGCGAGGGCGTAGACCATCTCCGAGGTGCCGATGCCGGTGCCGGCGGCGCCGAGCGCTCCATAGGTGGTGGTGTGCGAATCCGTGCCCACGATCAGCATCCCCGGCCGCACGTGGCCCCGCTCGGGAAGCAGCTGGTGGCAGATTCCCTCGCCGGCGTCGTAGAAGGCGGTGATGCCGAGCCGGGAGACGTGCTCCCTGATCCTGTGGTGAACCGCCGCCGCTTCCACGGTCGGGGCGGGGACCAGGTGATCGATGACGACCACGGTCTTGTCAGGGTCGAAGAGGCCGTCGACACCCACCTCGGTGAGCAGGTCGAACACCCTGGCGGCGAAGATGTCGTGTATCAAAGCGAGGTCGATGTCGGCGACGACGAAATCGCCCGCCGCCACCTGTTCCTGCCCGGCCGCTCTGGCCAGGATGCGCTCCGCCAGGGTCACGCCCATGGTGTCGAGACCTCCGTCATCCTGCCCCAAGGCTCCTGCCGCCACAGACATACAACGTCTGGCCGGTCACGTAGGAGGACTCGTCAGAGGCCAGGAACAATGCGGCATTGCCGATGTCCTCAGGGGTGCCGATGCGGCCTGCAGGGACCGATTTCACCAGCCGCTCCTGGACTTCCTCCTTCAGGCCGCGGAACAGCGGAGTGTCGACCAGCGCCGGGGCGATGCAATTCGCGGTGACCCCGTAGCGGGCCATCTCCAGGGCCAGGGTGCGGGTCAAACTGATCACGGCCCCTTTGGAGGCGGCGTAGTTCGCCTGGCCGGGGCCACCCAGCCAGGCACGTGAGGAGATGTTGATGATCCGGCCGTACTTCTGGTCCATCAGGTGGGGCGCGACGGCCCTGCAGCAGAGGAATTGTGATTTGAGGTTTACCCGCAGGACGGTGTCCCAGTCCTCCTCACTCATTTTGGCCAGCCAGCCGTCGCGGGCCATGCCCACGTTGTTGACCAGGATGTCGACACGGCCGTAGGTATCGACCGCGGCGGCGACGAGGCTCTCCGCGCCTTCGGCGGTTGCCACGTCGGCGACGTGGCCGGTGGTCTCGAGCCCTTGCTCGCCGAGATCGGCCACCACTCCGTCGACCTTCTCCGGCACCAGGTCGTTCACAACGACCCTGGCTCCGGCGGCGGCGAGCACCCTGGCGATGCCCTCACCGATCCCCTGGCCCGAGCCGGTGACGATGGCTACTCGATCCTTCACGCTCATGTTCGTTGCCTCCTCATCGTCCCTTGAACTCGGGCGGCCGCTTCTCGAGGAAGGCCTGGATGCCCTCGTTTCGATCGTCACTGGCGCGCAACACGGCGTGGCTCGTCGCTTCGAGCTCCAAGCCGGTTTCGAGGTCGGTCTCGGTGGCCCGGTTGACCAGCACCTTGACCCGGTCGTGGGAGAGCGGGGCGCGCTCGGCGATGCGACGGGCCAACGCCATCGTCTCTTCCATCAGGTCGTCGTCCGGCACCACGCGGTTGACCAGGCCCATGCGCAGCGCGTCATCGGCACCGACGTGGTCGGCGGTGAACATCAGTTCCTTGGTGAACCCTGGTCCGATCAGGCGGGTGGCCCGCTGGGTACCGCCGGCGCCGGGCAAGCTCCCGACCTTGGCCTCGGGGAACCCCAGGCGGGCCCCCTGTGCCGCCACCCGCAGGTCGCCGGCCAGGGCAAGCTCGAGGCCGCCGCCAAGGGCGTAGCCGCCGATGGCGATGATGACCGGTAGATGCAGGTTCTCGATGCGACCGAAGACGCTGCGCACCAGCAGCCCGAGCGGGTCGTGGATCAGACCGGGCTCGAACTCCTTGCCCCGGCTCTTCAGATCGGCGCCTACGCAGAAGGCCTTGTCCCCCGATCCGGTGACGACGAGGACCCTGGTGTCGGGGTCGGCCTCGATCTCGTCGAGAAGGCCGGCCATCATCTCCAGCATCGGCACGGTCATCGAGTTGAGGGCATGTGGCCGGTTCAGCGTGAGTACCGCCACCGCCCCATCGCGCTCATACAGCACAGGGTCGGCCTCGGTGGTACTCGCCCGTTCATCTGTCACGACCGTCTCCTCTGCTCGTCGGGCTTGCTTCGGTTATGACACCGCGGATCAGCAGTTCCTGGATCTCGTCCTCCTCGAAACCGCACTCGCCGAGGATCTCCGCTGAATGCTCTCCCGGTAGTGGTGGTGGGGGACCGGAGCCATTACCCGGCGTCTCCGACAGGCGACCGGGGAACACCGGCCCACGGATCTCGCCGATCGCCGGGTGCTCGACGGTCACCAGAGCGTCTCCCTCGACCACATGCTGCTCGGCGACCAGTTCCGGGTAGGAGAGCAGCGGGCCGCACAGCACGTCGACATCGTCGAGCGCCTCGATCCACTCGGCCGTCGTCCTGGTGGCGAACAACGGCTCGAGGACCGAGCGCAGCGCGGGCCGGTCTCGAACCCGCTTCTCGTTGGTGTCGAAGCGCGGATCGGATGCCAGCTCCGGCCTGTCGAGGGCGCCGCACAGCGCCGGCCATCGTTTCGCTGTGTAAGCGGCGACCATCACGTGGCCGTCCCTGGTCGGAAACGCCTCGTTCGGCGCCGCATAGGGAGCCGCGCTTCCCATCCGCTGCGGGGACTGTCCGCTGGCCAAAAACATCGAGAGCGGCACGACCTGGTACGCCAGAAGAGAATCGAGCAGGGACACATCGACCCGCTGTCCGCGGCCAATCCGCTCCCTGGCGAAAAGCGCAGCGAGGATGGCCTGGGCGACGAACAGGCCCCCTGCCATGTCGGCGGCCGGCACTCCGACCTTGACCGGAGGGCCGTCGGCGGTCCCGGTGACGCTCATGATCCCCCCCATGGCCTGGGCGACTCCGTCGACGCCGGGACGATCACGCCACGGTCCCTGCTGGCCGAAGGCGGAGATTGCGGCGTAGATCAGCCGGGGGTTGCGAGCAGCCATGGTTTCATAGCCGATGCCGAGGCGGTCGGCCACCCCCGGCCGGAAGCTTTCCAGCGCCACATCGCAGTGCTCGGCGAGCCGCAGGACGACTTCGGGCCCTCCCGACTTCTTGAGATCGATCACCGCGCTGCGCTTGTTGCGGTTCATGCCCAGGAATGCGGCGGCGACGCCCTCTACGAACGGTGGGCCCAGGTTTCGCCCCCACTCACCGCCCGGGGGCTCCACCTTGAGGATGTCTGCTCCCAGATCGCCGAGGAACATGGCACAGGTCGGTCCTGCCGCCCCCTGGGAGAGGTCGAGCACCCTGATGCCTTCAAGCGCTGAGCTCATGCGCCTCTTCCTCACCCGGAGGGGATACCGGTGGCGGCACCAGCGCGCCTCGCACCGCAAAATGAGCGAACTCCGAGGCGATCTGCTCTGGTGTGTGGCCACCACCGGGCCGGTACCACCGCACGGCCGAGTTGCACATACCGAGGATGGCCTTGACGGCGAGGTCGACGTCCTGGTCGAGGAACTCGCCCGAAGCGATGCCCTCCTCGAACATACCCCGGAAGATGAGCTCATAGTGGTCCCGCTTGGCCACGTGAGCCTCCATGAAGTCGGGCGCCAGGTATCTGCCTTCCTCGATAAAGCAGGCGATGGCATCCTGGTCGTGTATCGCTTCGACGGTGTGCAGCGCCACCGCCCTGCCCAGCCGCTCCCGGATCGGCAGGTTCGACGCTGCGACCGCCTCCACGAGCGGGGTGACCCGATTCACCGTCAGCTCGATGATCTCGGACAGCAGTGCCTGTTTGCTCGAAAAATGGTGGTACAGGCTGGATTTAGTGATCCCCACCTCAGCGGCAAGCTCGGCCATGCTCGTCCCGTTGAACCCCTTTTCGCGGAACAGTGCCGCAGCCTCCATGCGGATGCGCTCCTTGGTGGTCGGCGCCGTCATGCCGCTCTCCCGACGACCAGCTGCGTTCCGGCGTGCAGCGCCTCGAGGTTCATCTCCCTGTGCCCGCCAGGGACTCTGGCTGCCACCGCCCGGCGCAGGGCCTCGGAATCGACGATCCCGGCAACGGCCTGCAACACCCCGAGGGCCACGACGCCGGTGACGAGCTGGCTACCGCACAGGGCGCGCGCGGTGTCGACCACAGGGAACTTGTGGGCCTCGCCGCTGAGAAACATCGGGGCGCAGCGGCTGTCGACGATGAGACGGCCGTGCTCGCCGAGCTCCGGCTGGTATCGGGAGTAGGCCTCCGCACTCAGGACAACGAGGACGTCGATGTCATCGGCCAGCGGAAAGCCGATCTCTCCTGTGGCGATCACGACGTCGGAGCGGCTGGCGCCACCGCGAGACTGGGGCCCGTAGACCTGGCTGTGGGTGGCGTTGTTCCCGGAAAGGATTGCCGCCTCGGCAAGGATACGGCCCGCAGTGATGACGCCCTGGCCGCCTGCACCGGCGATCCGGATCTCGCTACGACTCACCGTCTTCGACCTTTCGAATGCCGGAGAACACCGAGCGCACCTCGCGCACCAGGACGCCGGTCGTTATTCCCGCCGGCGTCGCCGAGGACGGGATGTGGTTCACGAAACCCTTGGAGGCCAGGGGTAGGGCCACGCCTGCGTCGCGGCGTGCCATCCACGTCAGCATGTCTGCGCCGCCGCCCACCTTGTTGTAGCGCCCGTAGTACTCGGGACAGTCGCTGATCACTTCGATGAAGGAGAAACCGGGGTGGCTCATGCCGTCGACCATGATCTTGGTCATCTCGATGGGGTTGGCCGCGAGAACGCGCGCCACGAAGGACGCTCCGGCTCCGGTGAGCAGCTTGCAGGCATCGAACATCGGCTCGGTGTTCCCTGCCGGTGCCGTCGAAACCACTGCCTGTTGAGGAGTGGTCGGCGAGGACTGACCTCCGGTCATCCCGTAGATCGAGTTGTTGAGCAGGAGCACGGTCAGGTCGATGTTCCTGCGGGCGGCATGGATGAGGTGGTTGCCACCAATGGCGAGACCATCCCCGTCCCCGGTCACTACGACGACGTTGAGCTCCGGGCGAGCCAGCTTGAGCCCGGTGGCGAATGCGGGAGCCCGGCCGTGGGTTCCGTGCAGGGTGCAGAAGTCCACGTAACCGGCCAACCGGCTGCTACAACCGATGCCTGCCACCATCGCCACCTTGTCCTGGTCGAGCTGTAGCTGGTCGACGGCCTCCAGGAACGCCCTGAGCACGATGCCATGGGCGCAGCCGGGACAGAGCACGTGTGGCATCGCCCATTGGCGAAGGTAGGTCCTGACGTCGCTCATGAGCTGCCTGCTCCGCCGGAGGCAACGAGGGTGAGCAGCTCGGTGGGGGTGATCGGCTCACCATCGGCGCGTAGGTGCCCGACGATTTTGGCCCGGCCGGCCGCAGCACGCTCCACCTCCCCGATGAGCTGTCCGAGGTTCATCTCGGCCACCACCACCGTGTCGACCTGGCTTGCCACCTCGGCGACCTGTGCGTACGGGAAGGGCCACAGCGTGAGCGGCCTGATCAAGCCGGCCTTGACGCCGGCGGCGCGGCTGCGCACCACCGCCTCACGAGCCGACCGGCCCACGATCCCGTAGGCGAAGACGGCGATCTCCGCATCGTCGAGCATGAAGCGCTCCACCTCGGTGATCTCGTCCTCGTGGCTCGAAACCTTGTTGTGAATCCTGGTGATGAGTGCTCCGGCCACCTCCGCATCGGTGGTGGGGAACCCGCGCTCGTCGTGGCTCAGCCCGGTCACGTGGAACCGGTAGCCGTCTCCGAAGGCAGGCAGGGGGGGCACACCGTCGGCCGGTGCTCGTTTTGGCCAGAAGGTCTCGGGATCACCATCGGGAGACCGCCGGTTCTCCACCTCAACGGATTCCGGGAGGACGATGCTCTCCCTGGTGTGGCCGACGATCTCGTCGTAGATGACGATGACCGGGGTGCGGAAGCGTTCCGCCAGATTGAAGGCCCGCACCGTGAGGTCGAACACCTCTCCCACCGAAGAGGGAGCGAGGACGATCGCAGGGTGGTCACCGTGGGTGCCCCAGCGAGCCTGCATCACGTCGCCCTGAGAGGGTGACGTGGGAAGCCCGGTGCTGGGACCGCCCCGCATGACGTCGACGACCACGCAGGGGACTTCGGCCATGGCGGCAAAGCCGATGTGCTCCTGCATCAGCGAGAAACCCGGTCCGCTGGTGGCGGTCATGGCCTTGGACCCGGCAAGGGAGGCGCCGATGACGGCGGCGAGCGATGCGATCTCATCCTCCATCTGTACGAACACCCCGCCGGCGTCTGGTAGGAGCCGGACCATGTGCTCGGCGATCTCCGATGAGGGTGTGATCGGGTAGCCGCCGTAGAAGCGGCATCCGGCCGCCAGTGCTGCCTTGGCGCAGGCCTCGTTGCCCTGGACCAGCTGCGTTTCGCTCATCGGGAGTCTCCCGCGGGTATCGCAAGCTCGCCGGGGATCGCCGGAGCCAGGGGAGGGTTGATGGTGATCGCAAAGTCGGGGCACAGCAGCTCGCACAGCCGGCAACCGGTGCATGCTTCCGCATCCACGATGGTGAGCCTCCCGTCGAGGTTCACCTCCAGGCAGTACTCAGGGCAGACGCGGCTGCAGATGTCGCAGCCCTTGCACCAGTCGTGGCGGATCTCGATCTGGTGCGGTCCCGAGAACCCCTCGGGTTCCGTCGCCATTCGGGGCACCTCTGCCTCGGCCACGTCACGGCCCGCCCGGAAGGCGGCGAGGTTCACCTCCTCCGTTCCTCGGGGCACGAGCCGTTCGATGGCTGCCTCCCAATGGGCGTAGTCGATGTCGAGGAAACGAGCGACCAAGCCGAGGATGACGTTGTTGGCGGCCCTGACGTTGCCGAGCTCGGTGGCGGTGGTGGCGGCATCGATCAGCCGGGTCTTGAGGTGACGGCTGGTGAAGAGCCCCTCATCGATCCCGGGATATCGGGTCGACCAGGCTCTCCGGTCGGCGCAGGCCCCTGGAGGGACGATGGTGCGGATGTCGGCCACCACCGCTCCGCCCTCCCGAACATACTCGACCCAGCGGATCGCCTCTGCCCACTCGAAAGCGGCAAGCACCTCGGCGCTGCCAAGGGGAACCAGCGGGCTGTCGACCTTGGGTCCCCAGCGGATGTGGCTGAACACCGAGCCGCCACGTTGAGCCATGCCGTGGACCTCGCTCTGTTTGACGTCGTGCCCGGCGCGGAGCAGGGCATCGGCGACGATCATGCCCGCCAGCACCACGCCCTGGCCACCGACCCCCGCCAGCAGCAGACCCCGTGATTCTTCAGACACCGGCGACCTCCTCGGCAACGGGAACCGGCACGATGGCGAGCGGCGGGCACAGCTGGACACACACCGTGCAGCCGGTGCAGGTAACCGGATCGATCACGACCTTGCGCCTGCCCTCGTAGGTCTCGTCGCTCCACACGATCGAAGGGCAACCGAGTGTCATGCACGCCTGACATGCCGTGCACGCCTCGGAGATGACGGCAAAGGGCCGGTCCCTGATCTTCAGCGGAGCTTCGACACAGGGGCGGTTGGTGATCACCACCGACGGTCCGACATGGGCGATGGCGCCCTCGAGGGCTCCATAGGTGGCCGCAAGGTCATAGGGATCGACGACAGCGATGTCGTCGACACCCAGCGCTTCGCACAACGCCACCAGGTCCACCGGCGTCGTGTCCGAGCCCTGCAGGGTCACCCCTGTGCCGGGATGCTCCTGGCCGCCGGTCATGGCGACGGTCCCGTTGTCGAGGATGAGCACGGTGATGTTGGCCCGGCTGTAGACGGCGTCGACGAGCCCTGCGATTCCCCCGTGCAGGAACGTGGAGTCGCCGATGGTGGCAACGACCGGCCCTCCGGCGCCTCCGGAGGCGGCCATGCCCACCGCCATCCCGATGCTGCTTCCCATCGCCACACAGGTGTCCATCGCGGTGAGCGGCTCCAGGGCGGCGAGCGTATAGCAACCGATGTCGCCGGTGACCACAGCGCCGAGCCGTTTGAGGGCAAGGAACGGCGGTGAGTGGGGACAGCCAGGGCACAGCAGCGGCGGGCGCACCACCGTCGGGGGGGCCGCCTCGCCGGGGTCCCAGGGGGGTAGGACCCCGGCGGCGGCGAACCCTGCGGTGACCAGGTCGGGGTTGAGTTCCCCGATCTGGGAGAAGAAGGCCTTGCCCTCGACCGCGATGCCGGCGGCCTTGATGGCATTTTCCAGGTGTGGATCGAGCTCCTCGACGACGAACAGCCGGTCGACCGATTCGGAGAAGACCCGGATCCGGTCGATGGGAACGGGGTAACTCATGCCCAGCTTGAGGATCCGGGATGCGGGAAGGACCTCGCGCACGTAGTGATGGGCGATGCCGGAGGTGACGACCCCGAAGGCTCCACCATCGCCGGATTCGACGGTGAGCGGGCTCGCTTCGACGTAGGCGGAAAGGCGTTCGAGACGTTCGAGCAACACGTGACGCCGGGCACGGGCGTGACCGGGGATCATCACGTATTTGGCGGGATCGCGGACAAAACCCGTCACCGGCCGCTCCCGCCGCTCGCCCACGTCGACGACGCCACGGTTGTGCGAGACCCGGGTCGTCGTGCGGACCAGAACCGGCGTGTCGAACTCCTCCGAGATGGCAAAGGCGAGTGCGGTGTACTCCCTGGCCTCGGCGCTGTCGCTCGGCTCGAGCAACGGAACGCCTGCCATCCGTGCGTAGGCTCGGTTGTCCTGCTCGTTCTGTGAGCTGTGCATGCCGGGGTCGTCGGCGCTCACGATCACGAGACCGGCCCCGACGCCGGTGTATGCCGCCGTCATCAGGGTGTCGGAGGCGACGTTGAGACCGACATGTTTCATCGCTACCAGCGCTCTGGCGCCGCCGAGCGACGCGCCGAGGGCCACATCGAGTGCCACCTTCTCGTTCGGCGACCAGCGCACGTCGATGTCGTCGCGATCGGCAATGGATTCCAGGATCTCGGTGCTCGGTGTTCCCGGATAACCGACGGCTACGAGCACCCCGGCCTCGACCGCTCCGCGGGCAACGGCTTCGTTGCCGGACAAGAGCACGCTCGATCGGACAGCCGAGGTGGTCACTCTGTGGCCGCGGTGCTCAGAATTCCGAGGATCTCGTCCTCGCCGAGGACGTGGTCGGACGTCTTGGCCACGGCCAGGATCTTGTCGACCGTCTCCTCGTCGCAGGCATGGCCGCGTTTAGTGAGCCAGGCCACCGCGTTGGCCTTCCCGCTCATCGGCCCGACCGTGATCTCCTGTTCACGCCCCAGCTCGTCCGCAGGGACCCCGCTGTAGATGCGGTTGGCGAGCCAGGTATCGCCTTTGCGCTGGGCCTTGAGCACGGCCGCAGCGTGGATACCCGTGCTGGTCTCGAAGGCGTCTTTGCCGACGGCAGGACAGTTGTTGGGCACCGGGGTGTCGGTCGCCTTTGAAATCGATTCGCAGTACGCGGGCAGTTGGTGCAGGTCGACATCGAGCCAGCCGAGCAGCTTGAGGTTGACCAGCAGGGCCTCCATCGGCGTGTTCCCCACCCGTTCGCCAATGCCGAGGCCGCACCCGTGGACTCGATCCGCTCCCGCGGAGAGGGCGGCTAGCGAGTTGATCACGCCGAGGTTCCGATCTCGATGGCCGTGCCAGTCGATCTTCACGTCCTCGCCGCTGTCGGCGACGATCTGGCGGGCAAACTCCACCAACGCCTTGACCCCCCACGGCGTGGCGTGGCCCACGGTGTCGGCGAGGCAGATGCGGCGCGCCCCGGCCTCGATGGCGGTGGTATACACCTTGCGGAGGACATCGGCCCTGGCTCGTGTCGTGTCCTCGGTGACGTACATGACCTCGAGGCCCTCGTTCCGAGCAAGGGTGACCGCCTTCTCCGTCGTTTCGACGAGGAAATCTGTATCCCAGCCCTCGACGAACTGGCGGATCGGGCTCGAGCCGAGGAACAACGAAGCCTCGATGGCGACGCCGGAGCGTTGCTGGGCCTCGCTGATGGGCATGATGTCGGTGGCGTGGGTGCGGCCGGCGCAATTGGGCTCGACGTTGAAGCCCTCGTTGCCGATCTCTTCGGCGAGGGCGACGACATGATCGAGCACGGCGGGGCTGGCGGCCGGATACCCGATATCGGCGCCTTGGATGCCGAGGGCCTCGATGTGGTGAAGGATCTCGATCTTCTCCTCCAGATCGGGCTGACGCACCGAGGGGCTCTGTAGGCCGTCGCGCAACGTTTCGTCGTCGAGCTCAACGGTGCCCGGCCGGTCGATCTCGTTCTCTCCGATCAGGTTCCAGTCGTAGAGGTACTCTCGTTCCTTGCTGGCGGGTCCCTGGTCTCCCTGTGCCACGTTCGCCTCCTTGAGCCAACCGTCCGGCCGGTCGGTTGGCTTGTTCAAGAATCTCAGCAAGTTCGCCGGGTGACAATCCGCCTCCTGCATCATTGTGCTGATGCAAATACATCAGTCTCTGTGGCGGTAGCGGGTTGAGACCGGGCCCCGAGGTCAGCCCGCCGCCCGCCGATAGTGGGCCGGGCTCACCCCCTGGAGTCGCTTGAAGGCGGTGCTGAGGGCGAACGGGCTGCCGTAGCCCACCCGCTGTGCCACCGCTGCGATGGTGGTGTCCTTGTGCTGGAGCAGGTCGGCGGCGATCGCCATCCGCCACTCGGTGAGATAGGTCATCGGCGGCACACCGACCAGCTCGGTGAAGCGGCGGGCCAGGGTGGCACGGGACACGCCGACTTCGTTGGCCAGGCTCGCCACCGTCCAGGGGCGGGCCGGGTCGTTCTGCAGCATCCGCAGCGCCGGGCCCACCTCAGGGTCACCGTAGGCCCGGTACCAGGCAGGGGCGTCGGCCTCGGGACGAGAGAACCACGAGCGGAGCACGGCAATCAGCAGCAGATCGAGCAGCCGGTCGAGGACCGCTTCCTGGCCGGGCTCTTCCTTGCCGATCTCCTCGTTGAGCATTGCGATGACGGGCGACTCCTGAGGCCCCGCGCCCAGAACCACGAGGTCGGGGAGCGAGCGGAGCAGCCGTTGGCCCACCTCGCTGTGCATCTCGTAGGTGCCGGTCAGCATCACCGTCGAGCCTTGGGGGTCGTTTCCCCACGTCCGCACGCTGAGGTCCATCCGCTGGGACAGGTCCTCCCCATCGATCGTGGTGCACACCTGCCCGGGATGAATCACCACCTGGGGAGAGGTAGCGGGGTCGTCGGCAAACGTATACGGGTTGGGACCTCGCAGGATCGCCACGTCACCGGCAACCAGCCGTTTGGTGTCGGCATGGTCGGGAACCACCCATGCGTCGCCCCGCACCACGGCGACCAGGGTCAGCGGCGCCTCATCCTGGATCCGCAGCGACCACGGCGGCTCGAGGATCGAACGCAACAGGAACGCCCCCCGCGCCCTCGGACCGTCGAGTAGGCCTACCAGTGCATCCATGAAGTAGACGATAACACATGAATTCGAGCGTTCGAGCTATGGACCGTCTCACTTCGTGGGCATATGGTGCCGGCAAGGAGGTCCGACCACGGATCCGATACGAAAGGTTCACATCATGAGCAAGACCCAAGGCAAGCCAATTCTGGTGCTCGGCGCTACCGGCAAGACCGGCCGCCGTGTCGTCGAAGGGCTCGAGTCGGCGGGTATGCCCGTCCGCGCTGGATCCCGCGCCGCCGAGCCGCCGTTCGACTGGGAGGACCAGGCTACCTGGGCGCCCGTCCTCGACGGCGTCGCCAAGGTATACATAACCTTCCAGCCCGATTTGGCGGTGCCGGGGGCCGCCGACGCGATTCGGGCGTTCACCGCACAGGCGGTCGCCGCCGGGGTCGATCAGCTGGTCCTGCTTTCCGGCCGCGGCGAGCAGGAGGCCCAGGCGTGCGAACAGATCGTCAAGGACGCCGGCGTCGATTGGACATTGCTGCGGGCGAGTTGGTTCTTCCAGAACCTCAGCGAGAGCTTCCTGCTCGAGCCGGTCCTTGCCGGACATGTGGCCTTGCCGGCGGGGGATACTCCCGAGCCGTTCATCGACGCCGGCGACATTGCCGCCGTTGCCGTCGCCGTGTTGACCGAGGCCGGGCACACCGGCCAGCTGTACGAGCTGACCGGGCCCCGCATGTTGACCTTCGCCGAGGCAATCGCCGAGGTCGCCGCCGCCACTGGTCGCGACATCCGCTACACGGACGTGCCGCGGGATACCTACAAGGCGATGCTGCATGAGGCGGGTGTGCCGGGGGACTACGTGTGGCTGGTCGACTACCTTTTCGATACCGTGCTCGATGGGCGCAACGCTCACCTCGCCGACGGCGTGCTGCGGGCGCTGGGTCGCCAACCGCGGGACTTCCGCGAGTTCGCGTCCGAAACCGCCGCCACAGGAGTCTGGAACCCGGCAGCTGCCCGCCACGTGGCCTGACTCCACGCATCGTTCGTGTCTGGGGTCACACTCAGTGAGTCCCCAGACACGAACGACGGTATGGGAGAGGGGTTGAGGGCGGGAAAACCTTGTTTGATATGGCCATTGGAAGGGTCCTTGTGGTTCCGTAGGGTGGGGACATGCGCTGGATGCTTCTGTTGGCGGCGTCGTTTGTCGTTGTCGGATGCTCTTCGTCGTCCCCGGCGACGACACCAACCTCGATTCCGACCACCACAACGGCGACCACCACGACGGTCGCGACTACCACAACCGTGGACCGGTTGGCGGAGATCGAAGCGATCTACCAAGACCTCGAAGAACGCCGCATGGTGGCGCTGTACCGAGGGGATAGGGAAGCGTTCAGAGCAGTGCACGTTGACAACGGGTACCTCGAGCTCAGCATGGACCTCTTCGATGTTCTCTACTTCGACGAGCCACCTGAGGTTCAGGTCGAAATAGTCCGCCTGATCCGCGACGGCGAGGAGTGCATCGCCTTCGAGGACATCGTGCATCGCGCAGATCTAGGGGAGTCAAGCGATCCTTCGATAACTGTGCTCGAACTCCGGGGTGGTTTGTGGCTACTTTCATACGCAGGGAGTGGGTGGACATGCGACGGACCTCATCCGTTCGAGTCCTAACCGTCTTTCTCGTTGCCGTCAGCTGGTTACTAGTCGGTTACAACCCCGGGGACCAATGCACGGGCGAAAAGGCCGTTGATCCTATAAAGGGACGATTCGTCTGCGACGTCTCTGGCACCATCCCTGGCGACGAGGTTCCTTCCGAGGAGCCTACGAGCGAGCCGATGGCGCGTCCGCCGATCCGGTATTTGTACAGCACGGGGGTGTGTTACTACTGGTCGCGTACCCCGGGCGGTCTCGACGCCTGGGATCCCGGAAACGAGGACGCTGTCTACGACATCGTCTTG
>BTQG01000011.1:0-39253 GCA_036985755.1 Acidimicrobiia bacterium
GTAGTTGGGGCCACCATCGGCGTCGCGGGCTCCGTTGCCTGCTGCATAGCTGTCGCCGATGAGCACGATTTTCAGCGGATTGATGACGACAACGGCTTCGGCCTGCTCGATGGGCGGCGCCAACAGCGCGCCAAGGACTCCGATCGAGACAGCGAGGATGCCCAACCGGCGGCGCCGCCGCGCCGAGCTGGTCCCGCTGATCACGCCCTCCCCCTTCTCATCGACGACGTCACCTGTCTCCGGTCATCAACCCCACCCAGAGCACGTTGTCGAATTCGATGCCGGTGATCGAGATCTGCGAGTAGAGACCATCGATGATCTTGTTGCCCACATACCCGGTCGGTATGCGTTCCTCGAGGTTCCAGCCCTCGCCACGAGCAGCCTCGGCGATGACATCGAGCTCGGCGAGGACCGTGCCGTCGGCGACCGTGAACGTGCGTGTGATCCTCGCCGGGGTAGGGATAGCGGGACCGAGGCTCCCCGGCGTTTCGGTGACCCGCACGCTGAGGGCGTTGGGCAAGTCGTAATCCGCCATCGGATCGGAACGCAACGACTCGAGACGAGCTTCGCCCGAAGCGCACGAGGCAAGCACAGCAGCAGCAGCCACTGCCACAACGGCACCCAGTAACCGCTTCACCGATCCCTTCACCCCTTTGGATTCACCGCTACCCAGAAGCTACTACCCGTACCAGTATGAGTCCATGGGGTCGGGGCTACCCGAGGGAAACCACCCGAAGATGGGATCAAGCCCATGGTCGACGCCGCCGCCAGCGCCGCCTCCGGCACCATCGACATCGTGGTCAACAACTCGGGGCCGTTTGCCATGGATCCCTTCGTTGGGTCACGCGGCCGCCCAGGCGGTGCACCGGCCCCGGAACGACACCGTCGGATGAGGTGGTGGACCTTTTGAGGCTCCTGCGAGGAGTACGGTGGATTGCGGATGCCGGCAGCGGAGAGCGGGCAAGTCGAATTGAGGGGCCGACGACCGAGGAGGACATGGTGGGAGGCACGCACGGGCGTGACTTGCGCAGAAGATTGCTGTGGTTGGTGATAGTGCCCGTCTTGGTCACCGTCCCCGCGCTCGTGTCGGCGCCGGACAGTGGAGCCGTCGGCGACGGTAGCGAGATCGGTGACCTGCCGGCGAGTGCGGGGGCCCAATCGAGCGATGCGCGCTCTCGTGAGACCGTACGCGCGGCGGGGATGATTCCGGTCTTTGCACCGGATACCGATCCTGATTATGCACAGGGGGTCATGGGTGCGCTGCTCGGCATCCAATCGGAGGCACAGTTCACACTCCATTGGGCTCCCGACTCGACTGCGCTGAACAACGGTGGCGGGTTGCAGGGTGATGCGCTCGAGTTGACGTGGAGCGTAATCCCAGACGGCACGATCATGCCTGCTCAGTTCGGCGGCGATACGACGTGCGCTAGCAATCTGATCGCAACATTCAACGCGGTCTATGGAGCCGGTGTCTGGCAGGCCGAGATGCAGAATGTCTGGAACGACTGGACCGGCAAAACCGGCAACGTCTACACGCCGGCGGTGGCACTCAACGGCAATGGGACCCCGATCGACGACGGGGCCGCCTGGCCAGCCAGCTCGGGGGTGGCCGGAGTACGCGGCGATCTGCGCATCGGCGGATGCACCATCGACGGCAACTTCAACATTCTCGCGTACAACTTCCTCCCGAGCTTCGGGGATATGAAGATCGAATCGATGGACGCCTTCTTCTCTGGCAACCCGATTACGCCACACTTCCACAACGTGTTTTCTCACGAGCACGGACACGGCGCGGGACTGCTGCACGTATGCCCTGATGACAACACCAAGCTGATGGAGCCGGTTATCAACCTGGCGTTCACCGGTTTGCAGCACGATGACATTCGCGGCATCCAGCGCGGATACGGCGACCGGTTCGAAGTGATCAACAACCCGAACGACACTCAGGGCGCGGCCACCGTGCTGGCACCGGTGGGCGGCCAGACCGAGAACACGTTGAGCCTTGACAGCATCGGGGATACCGACTGGTTCCAATTCCCGGCAAACGCAGGCGACACGCTGGACGTGACCGTCACTCCGGACGGCCTGACCTACCTCGAGGGCAACGATCCGGCGGGTGATCTGTGCACGAGCGCAACGCCGCTGAACCTCAACTCGCTGGCGCTGCAGGACCTCGCGTTCGAGATCCGCGATGGGGCAGGGGTGCTGACCACGGTCAACGCTACCGGCGCAGGTGCGGCCGAGGCCGTCGCTAGCTTCGCGGTGGCGACGACCGAAACCCACTATATCCGGGTCTTCGGGACCGGGACAGACGACACTCAGCTCTACAACCTATTCGTGAACAAGACAGTCAACGACCCGCCGGTGGCGAACAACGTGGCGGCTGCCGGGGATGAGGACACCACCATCGCGTGGAGCCCATCGGTCAGCGACCCCGATGGTGATCCGCTGTCGTGTTCGATCGCCGGCCTGCCCGCCCATGGGGGCGCCACGGTGGCGGCGGACTGCTCCTCGGGTACCTATATCCCCGATCCCGACTTCAACGGGCCCGACTCGTTCACCTACATAGCCAACGATGGTGCCGCCGACTCCAACGTAGCGACAGCCTCGATCACGGTAAACGGCATAGACGACACGGGACAGGATGAGTCGGTGTCGGGGGAGGTCGGCCCCGGCGGGACGGTCACGTCCGATGAAAGCGGCGACGGGGCGACGGCAGCAGATCCCGTCGAGACCTCGGTGACCAGCCCGGTCCCAGGACCGGTGACGATCGAGGAGGGATCGGCTACCGGACCAACACCAACCGGATTCCGACTGCTCGGGGTGCAGGTGGAGGTAACCGCGCCGACCGCAAGCGTCTCCGCTCCGCTGCGGTTGCTGTTCCGTTTGGACTCGTCGGTGATTCCCGCCGGTGAGGGCGGGGCCACCATCGAGGTGTTCAGGGACGGTGTTGTGGTGAGTGCCTGTGCGGGTTCGGGGTCGGCGTCCCCTGATCCATGCGTGGCCAACCAGACAGGCCTGAGCGACGGTGACATGCAGATCACGGTGTTGACCTCTACCGCCGGCGTTTGGAGCTTCGGCACCTCCCTACCGCACACCGTGGGTCTCGTCGATCCGACCCAGGGGTTTTGGTATCTGCGTAGCGGGGCGGGGGTGGTGACCTCGTTTTTCTACGGCAATCCGGGGGATATCCCGTTTGTGGGTGATTGGGACTGTGACGGGATCGATACCCCCGGCCTGTTCCGGCAATCGGATGCCTTTGCCTACCTGAGAAACTCGAATAGCCAAGGGATTGCTGATATCCGGTTCTTCTTCGGTAATCCCTCCGACATTCCCCTGGCAGGGGATTTCAACAACGACGGTTGTGACACGCTGTCGCTGTATCGGCCCTCGACTCAGGAGTTTTTTATCATCAATGAGTTGGGGGAGAACGAAGGCGGCCTTGGGGAGGCGGATTTCTCCTTCATCTTCGGCAACCCCGGCGACAAGCCGGTGGTGGGGGATTGGGACGGCGACGGTGTCGACGAGATCGGCCTGCACCGTGAATCCACCGGGTTGTTCTATTGGCGCAACACCCTTACCACCGGTATTGCTGATGGCACGATCTTCTTCGGTAACCCTGGTGACCGGTTCGTCGCCGGGGACTGGAGCATCGTCGACGGCAAAGACACCCCGGCGGTGTTCCGACCGTCGGACACCACCGTCTACTTCCGCCACACCCTCACCCAAGGCAACGCCGACTCCCAATTCACCTTCGGCCAATCGGGGTGGCTGCCCGTAGCAGGCGAATTCGGACTCGGCTGATCCGCCCATATCCTCCGATCTGAGCGACACCACCCGATTTCCAAACCAGCCCATATCGGTTGCGATTTCAGGTGGTCATCGCAGCACATATGCCGCTCTCCAGGGTGACGACCGTCTCGGGCTTCGGTTCCGTGCCGGACGGTGGAAACATGGTGGCGATGCGGCGAGACGCAGCCAAAAACCAGACAAGGCACAGACTAGGGACCCCTCGTATCGCCGGAAACCCTTCCCCTGTATGGCTCCGGGGGTGGGACTTGAACCCACGACACGCGGATTAACAGTCCGCTGCTCTGCCAACTGAGCTACCCCGGAAAGCGCCCGTTGCCCGGCGGGCAGCACAGAGGATACCAGGGGCATCGCGTAGCCCCGGCCCGGTTCCGACAGGATCAGAGGGTTCGCAGCGCCTCGGTCGG
Organism: Acidimicrobiia bacterium; assembly: GCA_036985755.1. Taxonomy (GTDB): domain Bacteria; phylum Actinomycetota; class Acidimicrobiia; order Spongiisociales; family UBA5794; genus JACZST01. The sequence goes on from BTQG01000011.1 coordinate 4,218, forward strand.
AGACACCCGGGCGGCCCTCATCGCCGGGTACAGGCCGGCGACCGCCCCGATCAGGAGGGCGGCCACGAAACCGCCGATGATGGCTACGGGTGGGATCAGCACACCCCAGCCCTGGACCGCCGCCCACGCCGCGGTCACCGCGGCGCCAAGCACCACGCCACCAAGCCCTCCGATGCCTGCGAGCAGCAGCGACTCACCGAGGAATTGCACCGAGATGTGGCCCCGGGTCGCGCCCAGCGCTCGGCGCAGACCGATCTCTCCCCTGCGCTCCAGCACCGAGATCACCATGACGTTGGCGATCCCGACGCCACCGACGAGAAGCGCAACCGCACCCAGCCCCAGGAACAGGTTGGTCAACGTGGATTCGGCAGCTTCCCTTGCTTCGAGGGCGTCGGACGGCCTCGTCACTTCGACCTGATCCGGGTTCTCCGGGTTGACGGTGGCAGGCATCACGTTGCGGACGTCGTCGATGACAGCGGGGTCGGTACGCACGTACAACGTCGAGGCAATACCGTCATCACCGAGATATTCATCCGCCACCGTGTACGTGACGAGCGCAGCGCGGTCGATGCTCGGCGACAACTCGATCGGATCGAGGATGCCGACGACGCTGAACCACTCGCCGCCGAGCCACACCGCAGTCGGGGTCCCGAGACCTCCGATGCCAAGACGATCGGCGGTCACCGCCCCGAGCACGGTGACGGGGTATTCGGTGGTGACCTCGTCGAGGAAGACCCCGCTCGCCAGGGCGCCCTGCAGCGTGTCCAGCAGGTTGGTGTCGACCGCCAGCACGGTGAGCCCTGCGGTCTGCCCTTCGGGGACCAGGTCGTTCTTGTACACCCGTGTGCTCTCCACCTCCCCCACCGACGCCACGATCTCAACCGGCGCCACCCGCGAAACCATCACCGTCGCCTCCTCGGGAAGCTGCCCGGGACCGAGCCCGATACCGGTGCCCGCCTCGACCTGGAGCATGTTGGTGCCGAGACGGTCAAGCTGGGCGATCAGATCAGACTTGGAGCTCTCTGATAGACCGAGCACGGCCACCATGGCGCCGATGCCGATCATGATTCCGAGTGCCGACAGGATGCTGCGAAGCCGCCTGGTGCGCAGCCCGATAGCAGCCCCGCGCAGGGCATCGGCCGGCGCCAGCTTCGAGGGAGGGATGGTGGGTGCGGCGGGGCCGGTCACGGAGACCATCCGGTGTCGTGTTCGATCTCGCCGTCGAGCAGGGAGACTTGCCGCGCCAGATGCTCGGCAATCTGGTGGTCGTGGGTGATGACCACGATCGTCGTCCCCTCACCATTGAGCTGCTCGAGCAGGGAGAACAGATCGGCGCCGGTCTTGCTGTCGAGGTTCCCTGTCGGCTCATCGGCGAGAATGATGCGCGGGTTCCCGATGAGCGCCCTGGCGATGGCGACCCGCTGCCGCTCGCCCCCTGACAGCTTGGTTGCAAGGTGCGCCGATCGGCTGGAAAGACCAACACGGTCAAGGGCAACGGATGCCAGCTCGCGGCGCTCGCTGAGGCCGACGCCGGTGTACAGCAGTCCGTCGGCCACGTTGTCGAGTGCGGTTTCACCCGCCAGCAGGAAGAACTGCTGAAAGACGAACCCGATGTAGTGGGCTCGCAATGCCGACAGCAGCTTGTCGCTGAGGTCGCTCACATCGAAACCGGCCACGTGCACACTGCCCTCCGAGACACGATCGAGGGTCCCCATGATGTGGAGCAGCGTGGACTTGCCCGAGCCCGACGGCCCCACGACCGCTACGAACTCACCGTCGTCGATGGCGAGATCGACGCCATGTAACGCACGCACCGGAGGCGTACCCGAATACTCCTTGGACACGCCGCGGAGAGCGAGCGCGGTCTTGGCGCGAACGTGGTCTCCGGTGATGGTCACGGCACGACAACCAGCATCCCGTCGACGAGCCCGCGGCCTTCCACCTCGACCAGACCGTCGGCGAATAGGCCCGCCTCCACGCCGATGAGGAAGGTAGAACCGTCGTCGGCAACCACCTCGACGGCGTAACCCCCCTCGCTGAGGGCGAGCAGAGCGGTGACCGGTACGGCAAAGACACCGGTGGCGGAATCGCTGACGACCTCCACGTCAACCGGAGCCTCATCGAGACCGAGGGCGGAGCTTGGATCATCGAGTCTCACCGTCATTTCGAAGAAGCTGTTGCCTCCCTGATCGCTCTGGGCCACCGTGCCGATCTCGCTGACTGTTGCCGCCGCCTCCGTGCCGTCGGGAAGCTCAACCACGACGCCGTCACCGACGGCGACGAGATCCTGGTCGGTCGTCGGCAGCGACACGGTGACGAACGTCGAGCTCGCCGAGGTGGCGTAGATGGGAGCGCCGTTCGCCACCGCGTCGCCCGGTGTCACCAAGACGTTGCCGACGCGGATCGGCGCGGTGAGGAAAATCACCTCTCCCAGGTTGACGACACCATCGGTGTGGGCGCCGATGTCCGACTGCCACGCCAACACCGCGGAAAGCGTGTCCTCGTCGAACACACCGTCGATGGTGAAGGTCCCGGCGTCGGCATAACCCAGATCGGTGAGCGCCCCTTCGAGCTGGCGGACGTCGGTGCCGCGGTCACCCAAGGCCATTGCCCGATAGGCGGGCAGGTCGCCGATGATCAGAACGGCTGGTCTGGCGTCCACGGTGTACACCACATCGCCCTGGCCGATGATGGAGCCCTCTTCTGCGACCGAGGTCACCGTGTTGCCCATCACCGCCGAGGTTGCCACCACCGGCTGGCCGGACTGAATCGTCTGGGCAAGGTTCACAAAAGACGCTGCGGCATACAGCGGACCGGGGAAAAAGGCGTACTCACCAAGACCGAGCACGCCGTCGACCTCGGCGCCGATGTCTTCTTGAAGCAGCTCGAGGGCGTTGCGGGTCGCCGTCGTGAAATCCTCATCGACGGTCATGTCGCCGTCGGGGTCGTAACCAAGGGCCACCAGTGCCTGCTCGAGCTGTTCGATGTCTGGTCCATCACTCGAGCGCGTGCTGAGTGTTCGGTATGCAGGGCTATCTCCGTAGAGGACGACCACCGGCTGGTTGTTCACCCCGTACAGCACACTGCCCTGTTCGTAGTAGATGCCGATCGTGGGCACGGCCGTCACCACGCCGCTCAGGCCACCCGGCAGGGTGTCGACGCCATCATCGGATGAGCGGAACCTGATCTGGTCGCCTTCCCCGTAGCCAAGCACCCCGTCGAAGCTGGTCGTCGCCACCAGGTCGGTGCTACGGACCGAGGCGGTATTCACAGCCTGCGACTGCTCGCCGTTGCCGTCCGTTACCACCCCGGCGAGCCAGATACCACCAGCGATGAGCAGCACGGCCGCCCCCGCCGCCGCCACCCACGGCCACCAGCGGCGTCGCCTCCGCGTCGCCCCCGAAACGTCGCCACCATCCGCCGGTTCGTCGGTCACCGTGTCTTCCGTCGAGTCGTCGAGGGTCTTCATCCGCCGCCCTCTCCCGCTCCGCGGGGGCCACCGATGCGGAAACCTTCGAAGATATCCTCGCAGGCTTCGAGTGCCGATTGGAACGTCGGGTCGTTCTGGTCGATGACGTCGTCGCCGAAGGGCCCACCGCTCCCGCCGCGGCCGAAGTTGGAGAAGTCGGGATCGGGCATGTCGAAGCCGTTCTCCCGCATGCAGACGGCGAATTCGAGGAGCCGATCTTGAATCTCGGTGAAATCGATGGCGCCCGGCCCAAAAGCGATTCCCTCGAGCTCACCCTGGCAGGCCTCGAACGCGGCGCGCATGGTGTCCGGATCGACATCGGAGGCCAGGCCCCGGCCACCGAAGTTGAGCGATCCGTCGGCGTTGAAGTCTGGATCCTGAAAATCCTCGACACCGTTCTCCCGCATGCAGGCGGCAAAAGCAAGGATGATCTCCTCATCGGACGCCACGGCGCCGCCTTCGCCGTCGACGGTTTCGGCTTCACCATTCGAGCCGCTCTCGAGTGAGGCGACTCCATCACCGCCGGAGCCTCCACAGGCGGCGAGAACAACGGCGAACGCAACAACGGCTATCAATGGTTTGTACATCTGGCTCCTCGGAGGTTGGTGATTACAGGAATTCAAACAAGCGGAGATAGGGCATCGATGAAAGCAGGGTAAGGAAGCCCTGAGAATGCGATCACCTACATTGTGAGGCGACGTTCCACAATCTCGATCCGGCCGGTCACCGGGCTCTCGCGATGTGGCACAATCGGCTGATGAAATTCATCATCGGCCTGCTCATCGGCGGCGGCATCGGTTACATCCTGGGGACCCGCGACGGGCGCGAGCGCTTCGACGAGATCGTCACCAGCCTCTCGGACCTCGTCGGCGAGGAGGTGGTCCAGCAGATGACCGACTTCCTCGATCAGCGCACGTCGGAGGTCAGGAAAGCGGCGGCACAAGGCTTGGACGCCGCCGCCGACGTCATCGACGCCGCCGGCAACGGAAGTACCGGCTAGAAGGACGTCAAGTTTTTCGGTCGTACGTGTCTGGACATACCGCAGCGGTATAGCTAGGCACGTACGATGAGGGATGCTCAGGCGCCTTCGAGGTAACCCTCGAGTTTGCGCGCCCTGGCCGGCTGGCGCAGCTTGGCCAGTGCCTTGGTCTCGATCTGGCGGATCCGCTCCCTGGTCACATCGAAGTGCACGCCCACCTGCTCGAGCGTTCTCACCCTGCCGTCGGCCAAGCCGAAACGCATCACCAGCACATCGCGTTCGCGCTCGTTGAGGCCCTCCAGGGTGAGACTCAGGTAGTCCTGTAGCAGCCTGAACGACGCCACCTCCACCGGGATCTCGGCGTCGGTGTCCTCGACGAAGTCGCCCAGAGTCGAATCGTCCTCCTCGCCAAGCGGGGTCTCCAGCGACAGCGGGTCCTGGGCGATGCGCTTGAGCTCGGTGACCTTCTCCGGGGCCAGCTCCAGCTCCTCGGCGATCTCCTCGATCGTTGGATCGCGCCCGAGTTCCTGGACGAGCACGCGCTGCGCCCTGGCCAGCTTGTTGATCGTCTCCACCATATGGACGGGAACCCGGATCGTTCGCGCCTGATCGGCGAGGGCCCTGGTGACGGCTTGACGGATCCACCACGTGGCGTAGGTGGAGAACTTGAATCCCTTGCGGTAGTCGAACTTCTCGACGGCCCGGATCAACCCCAGGTTTCCCTCCTGAATCAGGTCGAGCAGGACCAGGCCGCGCCCGACGTACTTTTTGGCGATGGAAACGACGAGGCGAAGGTTGGCCTCGACGAGCCGTTTGCGAGCCCGGTCCGCCTGGCGGACGGCTCGTTCCAGAATGAGCCGCTCGTCGGCCGGCCATAGATCCACGGAGTCGAGTTTCTCGTCGGCACGGGTACCGGCCTCCGCCTGCATCGCCAGCTCAACCTCCTGTTGGGGCGTCAGCAAGGGGAAGCGCCCGATCTCCTGGAGATACATGCGAACCGGGTCGGAGACATGGACGAGCTCGTCGCTGGACAAGGCGGTGGCGGCCAGGGCATCGTCGCTGTCCTCACGGATGGCGATCTTGGCCTCGCGCAGGGCAATGAACACCGCGTCGAATCCGTCGGAGGGGGCATCGGCATCCTCCAGTTCCTGGAGCACCTCGGACATGACGAGGAACCCGCGCTGCTTGCCGCGGGAAGACAGCTCGTCGTAGACCATCCTGCAGGTCTCGTTCATTCCCTGCTCCGTAGCTCTCTGCGTTGCTGCTCTAACGCTATCAACGATTCGAACTTGTCTGAATACCCCTGTGGATCCACATCGGGGTCGATACCTGCCAGCTCGGTGCGCATGGTCTCGATTCGGCGTTCGACCCCCGACAGCTTGAGCCTTTTGACGACTGCGGCGGCATCGGGAAGCGGCCGATCGTCCATAGCCAGGCGACGCAGTAGTTCGTGCTCTTCGGTATCGGTGCTGCCGAGGATCGCTCCCAGGTCGGGGGTGGCACCGGGATCGAGGGCGGCGACGGCCGGCCCGATGACCGCATACGACCTGCGGTGTAACTCTCCCCCGAACAACTCGACGCCCGGGTCGAGTCTCCGGATATCGGATTCGTTGGCGAGCAGCAGGCGCAGCAGCTCGCGCTCGGCCAGGTCTGCAGCGCCCAGGCGCTCGACCACCACCGGCTCGGGCGCCCCACCCGAGCCGCCGGCCCGTCGCCCGATCGAAGATTCGACAATGTCGAGGGCGACGCCGGTGCGCCGCGAAACCAGCACCGCGTATTCGTGCCTCACCACCGGATCGGGATGGAGGGTGATGAGCCGGGTCGCGGCACCGACTGCCCGCGCCCTTGCCTCGGGCTCGGTGAGGTCGAAACCGGCCAACTCCCGCTCGATTCGGAACTGGAGCAGAGGCACCGAATCGGCGACCGCTTTCTCCACCGTCGTCGCATCCCCTTCAGAGACCAGATCGGCGGGGTCCCGGCCGGGTGGAAGGAGGGCAACTCGCAGGTCGAGGTCGCCGGGCACCGACCGCTCGAACCCGCGCTCGGCGGCACCCACCCCGGCCTCGTCGGCATCGAAAGCGAGCACGACCCGATTGGAGAACCGGCGCAACAGGTCGAGATGGTCCTCCCCGAGGGCGGTTCCGCACGTCGCCACCGCGACGGACAGCCCGGCGATGTGCATGGCGATCACATCGGTGTATCCCTCGACAACCACCGACCGGTCGGAACGTACGATCTCCGACTTTGCCCAGTTGAGGCCGTAGAGGAGCCGTGATTTGTGATACACCGGTGTCTCGGGCGAGTTGAGGTATTTGGGCCCGTCGCCGTCAAGCCTCCGGGCTCCAAAACCGACGGCGTCGCCGCGCACGTCGTAGATCGGGAACATCAACCGCCCCCGGAAGCGGTCGACCAGCGTCCCCCGCTTGGACCGCGAGGCCAGGCCGGCGCCGAGCATCGCCTCGTCCTTGATTCCCGCCTCGCTCAGGTGTCTCACCAGCGAGTCCCACTCCGGGGGGGAATGACCGATGACGAACCGTTCCACGATGTCCGCCTCATAGCCCCGGCTGCGCAAGTAGCCCCTGGCCTGGCCTGCGTCGTCGGACGACTTGAGCCGATCGTGGTAGAAGGTGGCGGCGCGCTCGACGGCGTCGACCAGCCGCTCCCTGCGGTCCCTGCGTTTGGCGGCATCGGGATCCTGGGTCAGGGTGACCCCGGCTCGCCTCGCCAGCAGCTCCAGAGCATCGGAGAAGCCGACGTTCTGCGTTTCCTGGATCCAGCCAAAGACGTCGCCACTCCTGCCACAGCCGAAGCAGTGGAAGAGGCCGCGGGCGGGGTCGATCGACAGCGAAGGCGTCTTCTCCTGGTGAAACGGGCAAATCGCCATCACCGAACGACCGGAGCGCTTCACCTTCGTCACCTCGGAAGCCAGCTCGACGAGATCGGACCGCTCCCGGACCCGGTCGATGTCTTCTCTGTTGTACGCCATGGTCTCCTCAGCGTAGGCGCGGGACCGACGAGCCCTCCGCGTTCGGTGCCAGGGAGGCACCGGAGCCGTTGCGTAGACTGGCGACGTGCCGGGTATCCCGTTCATCGGTCTTCTCGTGGTCGGTGGGCTCATCGCCGTGGTCGTGATGCTTGCCACCAGGGCCCAGACGCGAGCGATTCGGGAACGATGGGTCCAGGCCGCCGAGCAGCTCGGTTTCACCATGATGGGCACCGCCTATCGGGGGCTGTCGATGTCGGGCAGCGAGGGAGCACTGCAGGCGAAAGTCGACGTGTACAGCAAGAGCTCGGGAACGAGCTCGTCCACCTACACCCGGTATCGGGTTGAATTTCCGCCACTCGGTCTCGGGCTCGGGCTCAGCAGGCAGGCCGGGTGGCAAGGCCTTGTCAGGGCGCTTGGCGGCCAGGATGTCGAGATCGACGATGCCACCTTCGACGAACGATTCGTGGTGAAAGCCGACAGCCCCGAACTCGCTCGTCGATTCTTCACCCCCGGGCGGGTCGGCGCGCTCAACACACTCTTCGACCGGCATCCCGGCTTCATCCTCAGCAACGATGAGCTCAGATTCGAGACCAGGGGCATGGCCAAGGAGCCCGAGCGCATCGTGTCTACGGTCAACAACCTGATGACGGCGGCACGAACGCTGCAACCCGCGGAGAGCCTCGGCACGGTCGAGCCCACCGAGAGCGCGACACGCGACGAAGAGCTGCAACGGGTCTTCGAGACCATCGCGGAATACGCCGAGGAGGAGGCCCCGAAGGAGCCGGCGCGGGATGTCGAGGGCGCCCCGGCACCGGCGGCAGACACCGATGCGCTGCTGGTGGCGTCCAGGCTCTTCGGGGAGAATCAGCTGGACTTCGAGGTGAAACGGATCTTCAACGACGAGTTCCATGGAAGGTCGGTCGACTGGTCGGGGACGGTCAAGCGCCAGGCGGGGCTGATGGCGACGCACGCGTTCGAAGCCGACAACCGGACCGCGCTCGTCGTCGAGGTGGCATCCCTGGAAGACGAGCTGTACGGCAGGACTGCCATCGACGCCATCGTCGCCTTCCCCAACGACGCCGCCCCCCAGCCCGGCGAGACGGTGCGCTTTACCGGGCGGCTGATCAAAGTCGACGGGGTGAGCAAGGACCTCTACGTTGCCGACGGCCGCCTCAGCTAGGCAGTCGCTCGGCGAGATAGTCGACGAGGCCCGGGATCGGGATCCGATCCTGGTCCATCGTGTCCCGATCCCGCACCGTCACCTGGTTGTCGTCGAGGGTGTCGAAGTCAACCGTCACCGCATACGGGGTGCCGATCTCATCCTGTCGCCGGTAGCGACGCCCGATGGATTGGGTGACGTCGACCTCGATCGCCCAGCGGGGGCGCAGCAGATCGGCGACCTGATCGACCACCGTGGTGAGCGCTTCCTTCTTCGATAGCGGGAGCACCGCCACCTTGATCGGGGACAGCCTCGGATCGAGCCGGAGAACGGTTCGCTGCTCCCCGCGTACCTCCTCCTCGTGGTAGGCGTCGAGCAGGAACGCCAGCGTGGCTCGATTGACCCCTGCCGCCGGTTCCACGACATGGGGGATGAACCGCTCTTCGGTATCCGGGTCGAAATAGGAGAGGTCCACGCCCGAGGACTCGGCATGGGCCTTGAGGTCGAAGTCGGTGCGGTTGGCAATACCCTCCAGCTCGTCCCACCCCCACGGGAACCGGTAGTCGATGTCGTAGGTCCGCGCCGAGTAGTGCGACAGCTCGTCGGATTTATGCTCACGGAACTGCAGATTCTGCTTTCGCATCCCCAGATCGAGGTACCAGGTCTTGCGCTGCTCCGCCCAGTAGTCGAACCAGCGGTCGGACTCATCGGGATGGCAGAAGTACTCCATCTCCATCTGCTCGAATTCCCTGGTCCGGAAGATGAACTTCTCTGGAGTGATCTCGTTGCGAAACGACTTGCCGATCTGGGCGATGCCGAATGGGAGCCGCTTGCGGGCGGTCCGCTGCACGTTCTCGAAGTTGATGAATATGCCCTGCGCCGTCTCCGGGCGCAAGTACACCGTGTTCTCCTCTGACTCGACGGGACCCATGTTGGTGCGGAACATGAGGTGGAATTCCCTTGCTTCGGTGAAGCTGTCCTTGCTCCCACACACCGGGCACTGGTGCGGGTCGTCGAGTCTGTCGGGCCGGAATCGGTTGTGACACACTTGGCATTCGACCAGGGGATCGGAGAAGCCGGCGACGTGGCCCGACGCCACCCACACCTGGGGGGACTGGATCACCGCACTGTCGATGCCGACAACGTCATCGCGCTGGCGGACCATCGTGCGCCACCACTGCTCTTTCACGTTACGAAGCAGCTCCACCCCGAGCGGACCGTAGTCATAGGCGGAGCGCAGACCCCCGTAGATCTCGGAGGACTGGAAGACGAAGCCACGCTTCTTGGCGAGGTTGACAATGCTTTCGAGATCGGGAGCCATGGGTTCGGTCGGGATGGTACCGGTTCAACCGATCTTGCCTTTCCCGCTGAGCCGCAGAGAACCAAAAGCCGGCCGCCGGTTCGGCAGGCGGAGGTGGCTTCGGGAGCGTGCTGAGCATGATTGCGCTCATTGCGGTTCCCCACTCCCCCAAAGCCCCCTCTGCGTCGTCGCTAACGCTCCTCCGCGTCTCCCCCGCTGCGCGGGAGAGACGAAGACCCTGGCTCGTCTATCGCTCCCCCGTATCTCCTGTCCCTGCCCTGGTACTCGGCGATGCATCTGGCCAGCTCGTCGCGATCGAAGTCCGGCCACAGAACGGGAGTAAACAGGAGCTCCGAATACGCCGCCTGCCACAGAAGAAAGTTAGAGGTCCGGTATTCACCGGAGGTGCGGATGACCAGGTCGGGGTCGGGCATCTCCGGGAGGTACATCCTGGCGGCAACGGTCTCGATGGTGACCGCAGCGGGGTCCAGGTCGCCGGTCACGGCCTCGAGAGCGATCCGACGCGCCGCCTCCGCGATCTCGGCCCGCCCGCCGTAGTTGAAGGCGTAGACCATGTTGAGCGTTCGGTTGTCTTTGGTCAGGTCCGCGGCTGCGGTCATGCGCGACCGCACCACCTCGGGCACTCTCGGGTCGTCGCTATCCCCGATGAAGAAAAGCCGCACCCCCATCTCGTGCAGATCGTCCCTGCGCCGCTCCAACAGGTCGACGTTGAACTGCATGAGGAACTCCACCTCGTCGGGGTGGCGCGACCAGTTCTCGGTGGAAAACGTGTACACGGTGAGCCACTCCAGCCCGAGCTCGAGAGCGCCCTCGATGACGTCGAACAGCGCAGGCTCCCCTGCGGCATGGCCTGCGGTGCGGTGCAAACCTCTGGCATTGGCCCAGCGGCCGTTGCCGTCCATGATGATCCCGACGTGGCGGGGAATGGCGTTGCGGTCCAGCTCAGCCATCGAGCACGGCGAGCGAGGCGAGCCGCCGCTCCAGGTGGTATTCGACAAAACGGCGGGTCACTCCGATGGCCTCCCGGCTCAACGCCTCATCCGGGTCGGGAAGTTGGGATAGGTCGGCCCCTGCGACCACGGCGAGGTAGTCGGTCAGCCCGGCGCGCAACGCGTACGAGCCTGCGGCGCGGCATCGCTCGCACACCACCCCCCCTGCGGCAAAGCTGAAGCGGCGGAGATCGTCGGTCCTGCCGCAACTGGCGCAGTATTCGAGCGCCGGCGCCACGCCGATGATCTCAGCAGCCTTGAGCAGATACGACGTGACCAGGTCGGGGTGGAGATCGCCATGGTCGAGGACCCGAAGCCCGCGTTGCAGCAGCAGGAACAGACGGTGGGTGGGCTCATCCTCCTGGGCGACCAGATCGGCCACCTCGACCATGGCGCCGGCGGCTACCACCCGGTCGAGATCGGAGCGAAGCCCGGCGAAGGCCTCGATGATCGACACCTGTGTGATCGTGTCCAGATTCCTACCCTCGTAGAGGACGAGGTCGACGTGAGTAAAGGGCTCGAGGCGGCCTCCGAACCGGCTCTTGGTCTTCCTGACGCCCCTGGCGACCGTGCGCAGCTTCCCCCGATTGGGGCTCAACAACACCACAACGCGGTCCGCCTCCCCGAACGGATACCCGCGTAACACGATCCCTTGATCGTCGTACAACGCCATGGGTGGAGGCTACAACCGAGATCCCCGGTAGCCGTGAACCGACCACCCTCCTAGAACCCGAGGCGATCCAGGGCGTGGTCGAAACGCTGCCAGTCCTTCTCCACCTTCACTCGCAGGTCGAGGAACACCCTGGCGCCGAACAGCCGCTCCAGTTCGGGTCTCGCTTCGCTGCCCACGGCCTTGGCCAGCTCGCCACCCTTGCCGATCACGATCCCCTTCTGCGACTCCCGTTCCACATAGACGATCGCCGGCACCACGACCACGCCGTCGTCACGGGTCTCGATGTCTCCGACCACGACGGTGAGCGAATGCGGAAGCTCTTCTCGCAACCGCGACAGGTACTTCTCTCGCACCAATTCGGCGGCGAGGAACTGATCCGGCTGGTCGGTGTGCATCTCAGGGGGAAAGAAGAACGGACCGTCGGGCAGCAAGGCAACCAGCTCCCTCACCACCCGATCGAGCCCGTCGTCCTTCAACGCCGAGATGGGGACGTAGGCGGCGAAATCCCACGCACCGGCTTCGTCGAGCTGAACGATCGTCTGCTCGTGGCTGGCGGCGTCGACCTTGTTCACCGCAACCACCACCGGGGCCCCGGCCCCGAGCAACCGCTCCGCGATGCGCCGATCCCCCGGCCCGATCCGCTGCGTGGCATCGAGCACGAGCAGGACCGCATCGGCCTCTGCGATCGATCCATTGACCAGCGTGTTGAGCCTGGCACCAAGTCTGGTGCGTGGTTTGTGGAGACCCGGCGTGTCTACGAAAACCAGTTGCGCCTCATCGGTGGTGAGCACACCGCGGATGGTGTTACGCGTGGTCTGGGGTCGGGCAGACGTGATCGCCACCTTCTGCCCCACCAGGCTGTTGACCAGCGTGGACTTGCCGACGTTTGGCCGGCCTACGACCGGGACGAACCCGGAGGCACTCATCGACGGGCCACGCGCACCATGGCGACCCGCCGCCCCTGAACCTGTTCGGCGGTGAGCACCAGGTCGTCGTACTCGAAGGACTCTCCTGCCCTTGGCACCCTCCCGGCGAGACCGAGGATGAGCCCCCCGACCGTATCCCAATCGGCGTCTGGAAACTCGGTGCCGAGGGCGGTCGCCAAGTCGTCGACATCGAGTCTGGCGTCAACCAGGAGCCCACCCTCCTCGAGGGGGACCACCATCGGTTCCTCGGTGTCGTACTCGTCGACGATCTCGCCGACGATCTCCTCGAGCAAGTCCTCGATGGTGACCAGCCCTGCCGTGCCCCCGAACTCGTCGACAACGATCGCCAGATGACGTTGATTGGCCTGCATCTCGCGCAGCAAGTCGGCGATCGGCTTGGTTTCCGGGACGAAGTACGGTTCGTGCGCAATCTCGCGGCACGGTCGGGGAAGAGCGTGTTGGTCGTAGCGTTCCAGCAGGTCCCTGGCGTAGAGGATTCCGACGATGTCGTCGATGTTCTCGCCGGTGAGGGGAACACGAGATCTGCCGGCCTCCAACACCCGATCGACTGCCTCGTCGGTCGACGCTGAGGCGGGCAGCGTCACCATGTCGGTTCGCGGCATCATCACTTCGCGAACGATGGTGTCGCCGAACTCGATGATGGATGAGATCAGCTCTCGTTCCTCGTGGCTGTCGTTGCCTGCATCGTCAGCCTGTTCCTCATCCTCTTCGGAGACGAGGTCGTTGGCAGCATCCCCGAGGCGGATCGACGCGGCGAGAAGCGGGGCCAGCCGATAGGCGAGGCTGCTCGATCGGCTGCGGCCGATGGTGCGGGGTATGAGGTCGGTGACCATCACCAGCAGGGCGGCCATCACCACAAGGACCAGCCCCAGCCACCAGCCCGAGATCACGCTGGACAGTGCCCAGGTCAAGGGGATGACGGAGAGCACGAGCAGACCCGTCAGCACCGGGGCGAGGGCCGGCTGAATCCTGGCGCGATGTTCGAGCAGATCGGCGACGGTTGCCGCCCGCTCATCTCCTTCAGCGGCGTCGTGTAGGGCATCGGCGCGAGAGGTCCTGACCAGCGCGGCGCCTGCGGCGCGCAGCGTTGCGGTCACCAGCAGCAGGATCGCCGACACGACAAACGCGAGGGGGATCACACCCTCACCTTACCGATCAGGTTCAACAGCTCTTCCTCCCGCCTCTCCATGGCGACCGCATCCGCTTCGACGACGTGATCCCAACCAAGCAGGTGAAGCACGCCGTGGACGACCATCAACGCCAGCTCGTCTTCGAAGGCGACGGCGTCCCGCTCGGCGTTTGATCGAACCACCGAAGGGGCGATGACCACATCGCCGATCTCGATAGGCGGCCCGCCGACGATCTGCTGCGGCGGCATCCCGGGAGCTGCATCCTCGATGGGAAAGGACAACACGTCGGTTGGGCCTGTCTTGCCCATGTGCTCCCGGTTGAGGGAGGCGATCGCTTGTTCGTCGACCAGGGTTATGGAGACGCCCGTGCCCGCGGGCAAGCCTTCTTCGGTCATCACGAGATCGGCGAGGTGTACCAGTGCATCTGCGACCACCGGCACGTCCTGCTCGTCACCGAAATCAACGATCACTCGTCGGTGTCGCTTTGTACGGCGACCGGTATCTCCGGCAGCACCGGTCGGCTGCCCCGGTCGATCACTTGTGGACCAGGGAACCCTGGGTAGGGAACACGGGCGTGGTAGTAACCCATCAAAGCAAGAACCAGCTCGGACTTGATCGTGGTGAGGTCACCGAAGGTGAGAGCCGAGTCGTCGAGTTGGCCATCGTCGACCTTCTCTGTGACCACGGTCTCGACCACGTTGTGCAGCCCGGCGGCGCTCGGGTCCTCCATCTGGGAATACGCACGCGCCGCCGCCTCTACCGAGTCGGAGAGCATGACGATCGCCATCTCCTTTGCCTGTGGTTTGACACCGAAGTGCCGGAACAAGGCGGGGTCGATGTCGGGATCGGCCTCCCTGGCCTTGTGATAGAAATACCGCATCAGGCCCGTCCCGTGGTGCATCCGTATTCCGTCGGCAACATCGAGGGGGATTCTGTATCGCTTTGCCAGCCGCAGCCCCTCACCGACGTGGGAGCGAATGATCTGGGCCGACTCCACCGGTCCGATCGAGTCGTGTGGGTTGGAGACACCAAACTGGTTCTCCACGAAGTACTGGGGTGCCTCCGTTTTCCCCAGATCGTGGTACCACGCCGCCGCCTGGGCAAGGAGCGGGTCCGCATCGATGGCTCGCGCCGCCCGACCGGCAAGAGCACCAACCAGCATCGAATGGTTGAACGTGCCGGGCGCCTGCTCTTCGATGAGGCGCAGTGCAGGGTGATTCCTGTCGAGCAGATCGAGCAGCCCGAGGGAGGTGGTGATCCCGAAGGCGTTTTCGAGGAACGAGACCAGGCCGAGCGACACCAGACCGGCGACGAGGGCGCCGATGAAGCCCCACAAAGCGGCCAGGCCGGGGCTGGACATGTCCACGAAGAGCCACTCGGTCGCTGCCGCCACCGGCGCCACGGTGACCGCGGTGAGCAGGACCGCAACCCGTAGCTGGCGGCGCGACGACACCCGCGATACGAAGCCGACGGGGATCACCGTGGCAATGGCAGCGTATACGGTGAACGCCAGGTCGAGGGTGGAGATGGCGGTGAACCCTGCCATCGGGATCGCCAACAGCACCGCGGTCCTCGGATCGAACAGGATGGCGGCGATGAACCCGATGGCAACCGCAGGAAGCAGGTAGCCGAGCGCATGATCCTGTTCGGCGAGGAGCTCCGGCAGCCGGGAGAACAAGGCGGCGAGGGCGAGCAGGATGGAGAACAGAGCCATGTGTCGGGGCTCGGTCCATTCGGTGGGCGCGATCCGCCATAGGAAGAAGGAGGCGAGCAGTACCGCGATGACCCCGAGCAGGGCCATCGCCCACGGGGAGGTTCCCGGAGCTACCTCAGGCTCGTACAGCTGGAGCTCTTGCAGAGCTTCGAGGTGGACGCTGGTGATCGGCTCGCCCACCTCGACGATGGTATCTCCCAACTGGTATGTGATGTATGCAGGCTCAACCGCGGCTGCTGCGGAGTCCTTCGCTTCAGTGGTGGCGTCGTTGTCGACGCGCAGGTTGGCCTGCAGGCTGAACCCGACGAGCTGGGTAATCGCCTCACGGGCCTCCGTCTGCTCCTCGTCTGGCAGGCCGATGACAAAGATCGGCGGACGCGTCAACGGACTCAGATAGAAGTCCTGGCGGTCGGTGAGGTCCCCCGGTTTGATCCCCCGACCCAGCTCGTCGCGGAGAAGCTCGAGGCTTTGCTGCTCCACCTCGGGAAACACAGCTATCTCGCCTGCTTCCACGCGGTTCAGGTCGCTGTTGTACAGCGCGACGAAGGTCGGGATGGGGGCCAGCAGCGTCGAATGGCGCAGCTCGAGCAACCGGATCTGCTCTTCGAGCGGGCGCCGCGGCAACATGGTCGTCGTCGTCGTCGACGCAGCGGTGGTGCCCGTCGCCTCTGTGGTCGATGTCGAGTCCTCGGGACCTGTCGTTGGCGTCGTCGTATCGGGGGGTGTGGTCGTGGTCGGCAGCACCGGCGGCAGGGGGTCGTGGGCCCCTTGACGCAGGTCGGTGTAGAACGAGTTGACGTTCCGAATCACGGTGAATGTGGCGTCGCTGTCGTCGGAGTACACGGTTGGCACGTTGGCCCTGGCGTCCTCGCGCGCCACCTGGGTCGCACTCTTATCTTCGATGGGATCCGTCGACCGGTTGGCGATGAAGGTTTGCGGCGCCGGCTGGCCGACCGCCAGTTCCGGGGGGACCTCGGTGCCGGTGTCCCTACCCGCCACCAGGATGACGGCAACGAAGACCATCGTCGCCGCCAGGATGAGCGTATTGATGACGACATTCTTCGACATGTCAGCCGCCCTCTTCGAAGCGACTGTACGCCTCGACGATGGCGGCCACGATCCGATGCCGCACCACGTCGTCTGCGGTCAGCTCTTCGAAGGCAATGCCATCGATTCCAGGCAGGACATCGGAGACGATCTTGAGCCCCGATCCCCTGCCTTCGGCCAGATCGACCTGGGTCACATCGCCGGTGACGATCATCTTCGAGTTGAAGCCGAGCCGGGTCAGGAACATCTTCATCTGCTCGGGCGTGGTGTTTTGGGCCTCGTCGAGCACGACAAAGGCGTCGTTGAGGGTGCGGCCCCGCATGTAGGCAAGCGGGGCGATCTCGATCGTTCCTCGTTCCATCAAGCGGGCGGTCTCTTCGGACCCGAGCATCTCGAACAGGGCGTCGTAGAGGGGCCGAAGATACGGATCGACCTTGGCGTTCAGATCACCCGGCAGGAAGCCGAGGCGCTCCCCGGCCTCGACGGCGGGACGGCTGAGGATGATGCGCTTCACCAGCCCCGACATCAGGGACTCGATGGCGCACGCCATCGCCAGGTAGGTCTTGCCCGTGCCGGCGGGTCCGATTCCGAATACCAGGGTGTTTTCCCTGATCGCATCCACGTAACGCTTCTGGCCGAGCGTCTTGGGGCGGACGTGGCGGCCTCGCCCAACCGCGATGGACTCGGTGAAGATACCGGAGGGGTTGGGCACGTCCCTTCTCACCAGCTCGATCACGCGGGCAACGCGATCGGCGTCGAGCTGCTGGCCCTCTTGGACGATGATCAACATCTCCTCGAGCACGGTGCGCGCTGCTTCGGCGTCGCGTTCGGGACCCGAGATCGTGATCTCGTTGCCGCGGGCGACGATGCGAGCGAGAGGAAAACCGGCCTCCACCCCGCGCAGATGCTCGTCGCGTTCGCCGAGCAGCTCCACCATCAGGTGGTTGCTTGGTACGCGAATCTGCACATCAGTTGCCGCGGTGCTGGTCACAGGGGGACTCCATCACAAGGGGAAATCCGAAGGTGAGAGGGGAAGCCCATCGGGAGATGCCGAGTATATCGGCGATACCCGTCAATCCATTACCTCTCCGACGAGCCAGACGTGAGCCCGTCAGAGGTCGGGCGGGGGATCCCCTTCTTCTCTTGCCTGTACCTCGGCGAGGGTGGCGGAGAGCCCGGCCTCGGATCCGATGAGCCGGGAGAGCACTCTCAGGTCATCACGGCGCACGGTCAGCACTCGGCCGTTGAAATCCTGGCGTTCGACCTGGATTGAAGTGAGGAAGCGTTCGAGGACCTCGCTCTCGGCGCCGCCGATGTCGTCGAGGCGGGTCAGATCGATAGTGATGTGCTCCGGTGAGACTGACTTTGCACGCTGCCGGGGATCCGGCGGCAGCAGCTGGGCGGAGGCCAAGTCGTAGTACCCGGCGAGGCGATGGAGGCGAGGGACGGACAAGCTGCGTTCGCCTCGCTCGTAGGCGCCAAGAACCGCCGCCTTGAACTCGCCATCGGAGAGGGTCTGTACCTCCTGGAGCGAGAATCCACGCTGGCGTCGGATCGACCGCAGGCGACGACCCACAAGCTCGTTATATGTCGGCATGGATGCCTCCTACACCACGGAGCGCACTGCCCTGAACGCTCTCAGTAGCAGTGTACCGGGTATCACGCGATGTTTGCAACACCGAGACCCGGCGGCTCCGCAAGAAGGGGCGCGATCTGGTGGCCCGAGCGGCCCGTAACCAAGAGCGGGAAACAAGACGCTCCGGCGAAGCGCAGTCTCAGCGCCGGAACAACCTCTTTTTCGCCGTAGCCGGCGCTTCGTCACGAAGCTCGGCGTAGGTTCGCAGCAGCGCTTCTTGCTCGTCGGACAACTCGGCGGGAATCACCACACCGACATGGACGTACAGATCGCCTCTGCCCCGGCGGCGCAATCTCGGCATCCCTTGTTTGGCCAACCGGTACACCGTCTCCGGCTGACACCCTGCGGGAATCTCCATTGCTTCGAAGCCGCCGTCGATGAGTGGGATGTCCACGGTGGTGCCGAAGACCGCCTCGCTGATGCCGATCTCGGTGCGGTGGTGAAGCTCGTCTCCTATTCGCTCGAACCGCTCGTCGGCGGCGACCGACACCTTCACGTAGACATCCCCGGCAGGGGCGCCGATTTCACCATCCCCACCACGGCCGGCAAGGCGAAGTCTGGTTCCATCCTCGATGCCGGCGGGCACCTCAACGGTCACCGAAGACTCGGCATCGATGCGGCCCGCTCCTGCGCACTCAACACAGACAACCGCGATCAAGCGCCCGGAACCGCCACAGTGGCGGCACTGTGCCACCGTCGAGATCCGCCCCAGGAACGAGTCCCTGACCACCTGCACCGCCCCGGACCCACCACAGTTCGGGCATGGAGTCGCTGGATGGCCGGGCTCGGCGCCGTCACCCGAGCAGCGCGGGCAGTGGCTTGCGGTGCGGAAGCTGATCGACCGGCTCACTCCGGAAGCCGCCTCTTCGAGCGTCAACGACATCGCCACCCCCACATCGGGGCCGGAATGGGGACCGGTGCGGCGGCCGGTGAAGCCAAAGCCGCCACCGAAGAACTGCTGGAGGATGTCGTCGAGCCCGCCAAACTGCGAGAACAGGTCGGCCCCGCCAAACACCTCGCCACGGTCATATCGGGCGCGACGGGCCGGGTCGGAGAGGACCTCGTAGGCTTCGGCGATCTCTCGGAATCGAACCTCGGCGGTCGGATCGTCAGGGTTGGCATCGGGGTGGGTCTGGCGGGCGAGGCGGCGGAATGCCCGCTTGATCTCTTCGGCCGACGCCGAGCGATCAACACCAAGGAGCTGGTAGTAGTCGGTCACTGATCGTCACCAAGGTCGGTGCCCAGACTCTCCTCGAGCCCCTCACCTACCTCCTCGACGATCCGGATCGCCCTGCGGTAGTCCATCCGCATTGGCCCGATCACCGCCAGGCGTCCGCTCTGACCGGAGCCGAATGGGGTACTCACGACGGCAACATCCATCTCGTCGCCGAGCTCCTCCCCGATGCGGACGGACGTTCCGTCGGTGGAGTCGCTCAGCATGCGCTGGAGCTCAGCCTCGCGTTCGAGCAGCCCGAGCATCTCCTGCACCACGGCTAGGTCGGCCCACAGGTCGGCGAGCTGGCCGGTGCCGCCGACGAACAGCTCGCGGCTCGATGATTGCGCCTCCTGCAACTCCTCGTGAACGGGGGCGATGATGCGCCGGACGATGTCGGGAACATCTGTCGCGGTCAGCCGCTCATCATCGCCGACCTCCGAACGCGTTCGCCCGCTGTAGACGGCCTCCATGACCCGCTCCGCTTCTGCGAGCTGGGCATCCGACACTTCAAACTCGAGAGAAACGATCTGCTGGGTCACTCCCCCGCTCTCGGCGACCGTCACCACCAATACCGCCGAGCCGGCGAGCGGTACCAGGTGCACGGCATGCAGCACTCCGACATCACGCTCGGGGCCGATGACCACTGCCGGGAGGTGGGTCAGGTCGGTGAGCAGGCCAGACGTTTCCTTGAGCATCCGCGAAACCTCGCGGTGGACATCGGCGAAGAACGCCTCGATGCGGGCGTGAGTCGCCACCCTGAGATGCCCTGGAGAGCAATGGTCGACGTAATACCGGTAACCCTGACGGGTCGGCACCCGTCCCGAAGAGGTGTGGGGTTGGGTGACGAAACCGTACGACTCGAGCGCCGCCAGCTCGTTGCGAATCGTGGCACTGGAGACGTCGAGGGAACCGTGTTTGAGGATGGCCTGCGAGCTCACCGGAGCACCGGTTCGGATGTGCTCCTCCACCAGCGCCTGCAGGATCCTGGATTTGCGGTCGTCGATCATCTGAAGGGCAATTTAGCAGTCTCAGGGAGAGACTGACAGGGTCGCCCGCGCCACCGCATCGGTGAGCAGGGGTCGCTCGACGACGATCCGGTTTCCTTGTCTGGTAACGGTTCTCGCCTCCAGGTGCCGCTGTCCCTCAGCGGATTCCAGGAACAGTCGGCCGTGTTCTCCGGCCTCGACGCCTGCGGCGAGGCGCAGCCCGATGGCGACCCGTTCCCGCTCGGCGTCGGGAGCGCTGAGCGTTTCGCTGCCCGATCTGGGCCTGACCCCGGACTCGACCATGTCCAGGTAGGTGTCGAAACGCCTCACGTTGCGGGAGCGAGACCCGTCCCGATGGTCGTGGGCGCCAAGCCCGAAAGCGACGAACTCGCCCATCGCCCATACCGACAGGTTGTACCGGCAATGATGTCCGGGCCTGGACCAATTCGACACCTCGTAACGAACCAGCCGGACCTCGGGGGCGCGGGCCACCAGGTACTCGTATTTGTCGGCCTGATCGTCGGGGTCCGGGGCGGGAGCTCCGTCGGCAATGCTCCGCGACAACGCAGTCCCCCGTTCGACGGTGAGGGCGTATGCGGAGAGGTGTTCGGGTTCCAGGCTCAGCGCGCGGTCGACGGTTGCCTGCCAGGAGAGCGCCGACTCTCCCGGTGTCCCGTAGATGAGATCGACATTCACCGTGACAAATTGGTCGATGGCGCTGCGAACCGCCGTCGCCGCCTGCTCAGGGCTGTGGTTCCTGCCGAGAGAAGCCAGCACTGCGGGATCGAAGGACTGGACTCCGAATGAGACCCTGGTGAAACCGATATCGACGACGGCGGCGCCGTATTCCTCCGTCCAGTCCTCAGGGTTTGCCTCCAGGCTGATCTCGGCGCCGGTAGCGATGCTGTGGCGATCGTCGATGGCAGTGACGATGCGCTTTAGCTGCTCGGCGGTGAGGCGTGACGGAGTACCACCCCCGAGGTTGACGGCGTTGATCGGGCCAAAGGCCGGCTCCATAGCGATCTCGGCGACCACCGCGTTCACGTAGCGCTCGGTGGTCTCGGCCGTGCCGCCCTCGGCAACGGTCACGACCGCAAAGTCGCAGTACGGGCAGCGGCCGGCGCAGAACGGGATATGGACATACGCCGAGCGCCAATGGGCGGCCGCGTCGACGAGCCGGGGCGAGTCCGGAGGCGTCGGCCTCGAGTTGAGTCGGAGGCGAGAGTCGCGAGTCACGAGTCGCAAGTCCTCAGATGGTGGTCGGCACCCGCGGTTTCGCCTCTCCCACGAACTGCGGGAGGCGCGAGCATGTGAAACAAGCGAGCGGAGGAGGCTCTAGGGGCTGACCGGTTGCATGAGGAGCTCACGGGCGTACTCGATCCCCCAGGAGGGTGCTGAGCAATCATCCAGCGGGCCGTCGCAGTCGAGAGAAATCGAGTCACCGCAACCCTCGAACGAGCGGCGGCCCATAGCACTCGTCGTTGTTCAGCACCGTCCTAAAGCCCCCTCTGCGTCGCTGCGCTCCTCCGCGTCTCCCCCGCTCGGCGAGGGAGACCAAGAGCGTTCGGGGCTTGCGACTTGCGACTTGCGACTTGCGACTTGCGACTTGCGACTTGCGACTTGCGACTTGCGACTTGCGACTACTCATTCAGCTTCAGTGCGGCTACGAAGGCTTCTTGGGGAACCTCGACCGTGCCCACCATCTTCATCCGCTTCTTGCCTTCCTTCTGGCGCTCGAGCAGCTTGCGCTTTCTGGTGATGTCGCCGCCGTAACACTTGGCGGTCACGTCCTTGCGCTTTGCTTTGATCGTCTCTCGCGAGATCACCCGCGAACCGATCGCCGCCTGCACCGGTACGTCGTAGAGCTGTCGTGGGATCAGCTTCTTGAGCCGCCCGACCATCGCTTTTCCGTAACCGTACGCCTTGTCGCGATGGACAATCGTGGAGAAGGCATCGACCGGCTGCCCGTTGAGAAGGATGCTGACCATCACGAGATCGGAGGCCTCGTAGCCGGCCGGTTCGTAGTCGAGCGATGCGTACCCCTTGGTCCTCGACTTGAGCTGATCGAAGAAGTCGAAGATCATCTCCGCCAGCGGGAGCCGGTAGTGAATCTCCGCCCGCTCCGGTGACAGATAGGTCATGTCGCCCATCCGCCCCCTCCGCTGCTGGACCAGCTCCATGACCGTCCCGACGTATTGAGTTGGGGTGATGATCATGACCTCGACGATCGGTTCCTCGATGCTGGCGAGGTCGCCGGCCGGGGGCAGGTCCTGGGGGCTGCGCACCACAGTTTGGGTGCCGTCGGTGCGGTTGGCGAGGTAAACGACCGACGGTGCGGTCGTGATGAGATCGAGGTCGTACTCGCGTTCGAGGCGCTCTCTCACGATCTCCATGTGCAGCAGCCCGAGGAAGCCGCTGCGGAACCCGAATCCGAGAGCGCCGCTCGTCTCCGGTTGGTACACCAGCGAAGAGTCGTTGAGGCTGAGTTTTTGCAGCGCTTCGCGTAACCGCTCGAAGTCGTCTCCGTCTGTGGGAAACAAACCGGCAAAGACCATCGGCTTTGGCTCGTCGTACCCCGGTAGCGCCTGCCCGGTGGGCTCGGCGACATGGGTGACGGTGTCTCCGACGCGGATCAGGTCGATCTCCTTGACGCCGGTGATCAGGTATCCAACCTGCCCGGTCTCCAGGACGGGGACGGGCTCCTCCTTGGGACGGCGGATGCCGACCTCGTCGGCGGTGACGTCGAGGGCGGTGGCAACGAATCGGATGTCGTCGCCGGTGCTGATCGCTCCGTCGACGACCCGGATGTGGCTGACGACCCCGCGGTAGGTGTCATAGAACGAGTCGAACACGAGGGCCCGGAGCCGGGTGCCCGGATCACCCTTCGGCGCGGGGAGCCGGTCCACGATCGCTTCGAGCAGCTCATCGATGCCCTCGCCGGTCTTCGCCGATATCCAGAGCACCTCGTCCCTGGATCCTCCGAGCACGGCTGCAAGCTCGGCGGCAGCGGTGTCGGGGTCGGCGGCGGGCAGGTCGATCTTGTTCACGACCGGGATGATCTCAAGGCCCCCGTCGACGGCCAGGTAGGCGTTGGCCAGCGTCTGTGCTTCCACACCCTGGGAGGCATCCACAACCAACAACGCGCCTTCGCAGGCCTGGAGGCTGCGCGACACCTCATAGGAGAAGTCGACGTGACCGGGGGTGTCGATGAGGTTGAGCTCGTAGCGATCCCCCGACGAGTGTTGGTAGTCGATTCGGACCGCGTTCGCTTTGATCGTGATCCCTCGCTCGCGCTCCAGATCCATGTCGTCGAGCACCTGGTCGCGCATATCGCGCTCCGAGATGGCACCGGTCCGCTCCAACAAGCGGTCGGCGAGCGTCGACTTCCCGTGGTCGATGTGGGCGATGATGGAGAAGTTACGTATGCGCGACTGATCGGCCATTTTGGGGAACCCCGGAAGTGCGGAACGGCCACAGTGTACCGTTGAGCGCCGCTGCTGGTAATGTTACGAACCGTCCCAACCACCTCACGAGGTCTCTTTCGCATGGCGAACATCCAGTCCCAGATGAAGCGGAACCGCCAGAACGAGAAGCGCTACGAGCGCAACAAGGCGATCCGGTCCGAGCTGAAGACGAGAACAAGGAACGCCATCGCCGCTGCCGAAACCGGCGATGCCGCCCAGGCAGAGGAACTGCTGCGCGTTGCCCAGCAACGATTCGACGTGGCAGTCTCCAAAGGAGTGCTCTCCAAGAACACCGCAGGCCGTCGCAAATCCAGGCTGACCCGCCAGGTCCGCTCGCTGCTCGTATAGCCTCATGACCGAGACGACCTGGCTGACCCCGGCCGCCCACGAAAAACTCGTCACCGAGTTCGAGCACCTCACCACCGTCGGTCGCCGTGAGGCGGAGAAGCGCATCGCGGAGGCCCGTGCGCACGGTGATCTCAGAGAGAACGCTGAGTACGACACGGCAAAGAACGACCAGGGCCTCATGGAATTGAGGATCCGCCAGCTGCGCCAGATCCTCGACAGCGCCGAGGTGCGCGACGTTGAAGACTCTGGTGCGGTCGAGGTGGGGACCGTCGCCACCGTGATCGACGAAGACGGCGATGAGATCGAATTCTTCGTGGCTCCCTCGGAGAACAAGGCGCCGGGGATCCTTCTCGCTTCACCACAGAGCCCGCTCGGCACCGCTCTTCTCGGGGCGAGACCGGGTGACGATGTCTCATACGAGGCACCGGGGGGAACCTTCACCTACCGGATCGTCTCGATCAGGGTCTACGAGGGTTGAAAGAAGTCGCAAGACGCAAGTCGCAAGTCACAAGGAAGAGTCATCACGCTTGTGACTTGAGACTGGCTGGTCACTTTCCCAACCATCGGCACATGGCGACCGTGAGGCGCTCCAACGTCACCCTATGGGTCTCTTCGGGAGCGGTTTTGATCTGGAGATCGGCCCGGGCGAGCGCATCGAGGGAGCGTCGTAGCGACTCCGAGCGGGTACGAGACCGTTGATCCCACACCTTCTTCACCGGATACGCAGTAGCGGATCCTCCAACCCAGGAGGCATAGGTGCCGACGTCCGGAGCGATGGCAGCGAGCGATCGTTTCTTGACCTCGCCCTCGAGGAACGACAGCACGACAAGGGGATGCCCGTGTTCGAGAAAGTCGGCGAGACGACGTAACGCCTCCCCTTCTTTGCCGTCAGAGATGGCGTCGGCAAGAAGCCACATCGGCTCATCGGGACGGTTGGCATAGCGACCGGTGACCGACTCGGCCGTGATCGTGTGACCATCCACCGCGAGCTGATCGAGGGCCTGGCCGAGAGCAGCCACATCGGACCCAAACCGTCGTAGAAGAATCGTCACCGCTTCGGGCTCGACGGACAGCCGACGCTGGCGAGCCGCTTCGCCGAGCCAGCGGGCAGCGTCACGCTCGCGCATCTTTTTGATCGAAGTCGTCTCCCCGTGCTCCTTGAGCGCCTTGGCCAGAGGAGCCAGGATCGCTCCGGCGGCGAGAAACACCGCAGTCACCGCGTCGGGATCAGCCAACGTCACCAGTTCGGCGATGACCTCGGCTTCCGCCTTCTGCAGGTTTTGCGCGTCCACGATCAGGACACCGTTCGATCCGCCGAAGAGCGACCCGCTTTGCAGGGAGGGAACGATCGCCTGCACCGGTTCGCGCAGTTGGGTTTCCGAGGCCTCGGCTCCTCGCCCTGGCACATCGATCCGCAGGTGTTGATCGATCGACGCCTCGGCGAACAGCTCGGCGGCGCGATCGAGCATGAGCGCCCGCTCCCCCGGTCCGGCATCGCGAGGGCCGGCGATGACGTGAAAACCCATGGAGGCGACATTAGGTGTTGCGGATGACAAAGGGTGCTCGCCGCGGAGAGGCGCCAACCACGGAGCTCAGGTCCGAACTGAGTACAAGCTCCAATCGCCGGGAACGCCCTTGAGCGCTACCTCGCCTCGATCATCGAATTCGATCCCCGACCCTGCGACCAGGTCTTTGACCGTTCTCGAGACCAGCACCTCGCCCGGCCCTGCCCGGTCCGTCACCCTGGCGCCGATGTGGACGGCGATGCCGCGTACATCGTCGTCGATCAGCTCGCACTCACCGGTGTGCAGTCCGGCACGAACCTCCAGCCCGAACTCCCGAACACCATCAACGATCGCCGAAGCGCAATGAATCGCCCTAGCCGGTCCATCGAATCGGGCAAAGAAACTGTCACCGGCGGTGCTGACCTCCTTGCCGGAGTACCTGGTGAGTTGTCGGCGAACAAAGGCGTTGTGTTTTTCCAGGACTTCGGACCACCCGCGATCACCGAGCTGAGCCATCAGCGCCGTCGAGTCGACAATGTCGGTGAACAACACGGTCGCCAACACTCTGTCCGCTTTCACCATGTCCCAGTCCCCTCGATCCCAGATGTCGGTCAGGAAGCTGGCAACCTCCTCGACCACAGGGTCCGGGTCGACGAAATAGGCGTGATCTTCCCCCTCCAACACGATGAGTTTCGCGTCGGCTATCCGCGCTGCCAGATACCGGGACTCGTCGGCCGAAAACAAGGTGTCACCTTCTCGACCGATGACGAGCGTTGGAGCGTGGATCGCGTCAAGTGTGTGGCGGGCATCGATGCTCCTGTTCATGTCACGCAACGAAGCCAGGGCACCGGGACTGGCACTGGTCAAAACCCACCGCCGCCACCACTGCTTGATGGTCTCGTCGTCTGCCACACTCGGAGCCCAGGCTTGCAGCTGGCGATCAAGCCACTCCTGCGACAGCACTTCGCTCTCATCGATCTTCTCGATGATCGCGTCCCACTCAGCACTTGTCGGAGCCCACGGGTAGTCATCCGCCCGAACGTAGGAGGCACCGCTACCGAACAACACAGTGGCCGCCGTTCGCTCCGGATAGGTGGCTGCAAACAGCAAGGTCATGGGGCCTCCCTCGGAAAAGCCCATGACCGCAGCACGCGGTGAAGCCACGGCATCCATCACGGCGCGGACATCGTCCATACGCGTCTCGAGGTCCGGGATGTCGCTGACGCGGTCGGAGAGCCCCGTCCCCCGCTTGTCGAACAGGATCAACCGGGAAAAGGCGGCCAGGCCGGAAAAGAAATCGGCAGCAGGCCCCTCCCAGGCGTGCTCCAGCGATGAAAGAACCCAACCACCCACGAAAACAAGATCGATCGGACCGTCGCCGACCACCGAATAGGCGATGCTGGTATCGCCACTGCGGGCGAACTTGACCTCGGGCGGGTGCACAACCGCAATCTAGCCACGCCCATAGAGGCACCGACAAAGGTCGCTCCCAGTTCCGAGCCGGACGGTCATCTGCGACTTCCGACTTGTGCCTCAATCCAGCTTCACCGTCACGTCCCCTTCGTCCGCCGTGACCAGCACCTCGGCGCCCGACTCCTCCAGGATCGTCATGATCTTCGGCGTTGGGTGGCCGTAGCGGTTCTCCCCCACGCTCACCACCGCCATCTCACCAACGGTGTCCGCCAGCCACAGCGCATCGGTCGATGCAGAGCCGTGGTGCGGCACCAGAAGGACATCGGGGCGAAACGCAGGCAGCTCCGTCTGGGCAATCGCCTCGATATCACCGCCGAGCAGCATCGACCGGCCGGCCTCCACCCACAGCACGATCGAACCGTCGTTGGCTGCGGCGTAACGTCGTAGTGGCCCAACCGGCTCGATAGTGATCAATCCCAGCGTGTACTCTGGCGACCCGGCGTCGATCTCCTCAACGGCCACCCCTGCCGCCGTAGCGGCGGCCACGAGCCGGCCGACCAGCTGACCCTGCTCCCCGTACCGCGGTACCCACACCCTGCCCACCCCGTGGTCGGCAATGAAGCCATCGAGCCCACCGGCGTGGTCGTCATCGCCGTGGGTGACGACCAGCAGGTCGATGCGACCCACGCCCTGGCCGCGCAGCCGGTCGGCGAGCACCACCGGGTCCGGGCCGCCGTCGATCAAGGCAACTCTGCCTTGCGAGCGAACCAGGATCGCATCTCCCTGCCCAACGTCGAGCACGGTCACCGTCGCACCAGAGGGCGAGATCGCAGGAGCGAGGGTCACCGCGGCCAGGGCCAGGGCAGCGGCAAGGGTCACGACCGGACGCAACCGCCGGTTGATCGCGATCGCTCCGGTCGCCCCGACGAGCAACACAGCCGGGGGCCCGAGCTGGGGCCAGGCCGCGGCGAGCCTGGCGATAGCGAGCACGACACCCGCCACGGTGGAGGAAATGGTGACGAGCAGCGGCCATCCGGTCACGACGCTGAGCGCACCGACGATCGTCGCCACCGTGACCAGTGGCGCCGCCAGCAGGTTCGCCACCGGCGAAAGCAGTGGAATGCTCCCGAAGTGCCACAACAGGATCGGGAGCACGGCGATCTGGGCCGAAACGGCCGCGGCCAGCACCGTCCACGCCCAGCGGGGCCGGCGATCGCCGGCGGCGCCGGCTCCGACCATGATCCCTGCGGTTGCCGCCACCGATAGCTGAAAGCCGACGTCGAGTGCCAGGTTGCCCGATGCCAGCAGCAACAGACCGGCCGCGCCGCCGAGGGCCATCCAGCCGTCGATCACGATTCCCGTTGCCGCCCCTCCGAGAATGAGCCCGGCCATCGTTGCCGCTCGCAACACCGAAGCCTCCCATCGGGTGACCACCACGAACACGGCGAGCCCGACCAGCCCGATGGCGAAGCGCCGCCGCGAGCCGCGGCCGAGCGGTGAGGTGAGCAACCACCATCCGGCGAGGAACAACGCAACGTTGCTGCCGGACACGGCGACGAAGTGGGTGAGGCCCGAGCGGCGCAGCGCGTCGAGGTCCCTCGGGGGAACGTTCGAGGTGTCACCGATGAGAAAACCCGAGACCAGGCCCTCGGCGGGGCTCCGTCCGGGGATGACCGAGGCAACACGGCCGCGCACCGCGTTGCCCACGGCGAACAGCGGCCCGCGGCCGCCGCCGATCCGCTCCACATTCCGGGCCGCGATGTGCCCGGCGACCGGGTCTCCGCGCACTCTTCCCGCTCTGACACGGAGAAAACCGTCGATGCGAGCCCGGTCCCCGGCGACCAGGACCGCGCCAGGAGGCAGGTCAACGCCGAGAGCCGGACCGCGCCATGACACCATCTCCTCGTCCAGAAGGACGGCTTCGGGACGAACCACGCCTGGTCTTTCTGGTGTTCCGTCCTCAACGACGAGCACGATCATCGTGATCGGGCCCTCGGGCACGGGTGCCCTCCACGTGGACTCGGTTCGCGCCGCGGCCAACGAACCGGAAATCGCCCCGGCACAGAAGAGGGCCAGCACTACCGCGACCGCTCGCCGCCGACCCGAGTAAACAAGCAGCGCCGACGTCGCTGCGGCGACCGCGACCACGGCGCCGAAACGAAGACCGCTAAGCGTCCCCAGCCAGATCGTCGCCGCCCCGCCGAGCGCCCATCTTCCTGCCGCTCCCGGGAACCGCACTCAGGGAGCGGACACGCCGGGTCGCAACAAAGCCAGCTTGGCCTCACCTATGCCGGGGACATCGAGCAGGTCTTCGATCGCTTCGAACGGTCCATGTTTCTCGCGGTAGACCACGATGCGCTCGGCGAGCACCGGGCCGATTCCGATCAGCTCGACGAGCTGGCTTGCCGTCGCTCGATTGAGATCGACGCCGCCGTCATCGGGAGTCTGCGACTCGCCGTAGGCGGGGACGACGATCTGCTCTCCGTCTCGCAGTGGCCCTGCGAGGTTGAGGGCACCGATATCGGCCTCGTTGCTTGCACCGCCTGCCGCTTCGATCGCGTCGGCGATCCTGGCAGGAATCGGGAGCGAGACCAGCCCCGGATTGCGGACCGCCCCCGATACGTGCACGACCACGGTCTGCTCGACGGGCTCGGCGATCGCCGCTGGCTGCGGGGGCAACGGATCTGGGCCGCGCCCGAAATAGATGCCGCCCCCGACTGCCACAACGATGGCGCCGATCACCGCAAGAATCGATAGTTGTGAACTCGGATCGGACACACCGGCTCCCGCTCGCGGTGCGCCACCGGGTTACATGTACCACGCCGAGGTCGACACGGGAAGACCTGTGCTCTGAGCGAACCCGGGCGAGGGTGGTGGAGCGGCGGTCAGGCTTTTTGCAGGTCCAGGGTGTCCATCCTGCTGTGAAGCTCGAAACCGAGGCTTTGGTAGAGGCGGTATGCGCCGTGCGGGTTCTCGAGGTGCACGCTCAATGCGGTCTCGGTCATTCCCCGTTCGCGCTGGGCGAGCAGTGCCCTGGTGATCAAGGCGGTGGCAACCCCCTTGCCCCGCCAGTCGCGCTTGGTCGAGATGTCCTCGGTGTATCCGCGTTTTCGCCCCAGTCGCGCGTTCTCTTCCTCGTGGATGAAAGGCCGCACGATGCCGATCACCTGGTCATCGGCGAAGGCTATCTGCCACATCGACATGTCTCGATGCGGGTCGTTCCGAAACGATTCCCACGCCCCGGAGTCCTCCTCACTGCTACCCCAGTGATCTCTGAAATGCTCGACCTCCGCCTCGTAAACCATCCGCAGGTCGGCCTCAGACACCGGACGAACCTCGATCCCGTCGGGCAGCGGCACCTCCGGGATGTCGTCCAGGTTGGGCCGGACCAGGATCGCCTCGTGCTGGGTGACCACGTAGCCGTTCTTGGTCATGAACTCGGTCGTGGCCGGTGAAACGCCGACGGTGCGAGTGATCGTGTCTTGGGCGCCGGCCATCCCCGCAAGGCGTCCCTGGACCCATGCCAGCATCCCGGTGCCGATCCCGTGATCCTTCCACGCCGGGGTGACCCGTCCGGCGTGGAACAGGATTCGGGACCCGGCGAGCTCCTTCCAAGTGAACACAGACACGTGACCGATGACATCACCGTCGGCCTCAGCGATCAGGATGTCGCGGCCCTCATCGAGGCGGTCTTCCCTCTGATAGGAGGTTCGCACGTCGTCGACGGTCTGAAACGTATCGTGCCCGCCCGCCTCGAAATCCTCGTTGAGCAGGTCCGTGAGCGCCACGTAGTCCCCGTCGCGGAACATGCGCCAGGTGACGTCGTCGATTTTGGGGAGGTCGGCAAGATGCATAGCGGCGAGAACCCTACGGGCTAGGGGCGTGGCGTCAAGGCGGTCTTCACAGGATCATCCGCACCAGCGACTCCGCCGGTTGCAGACCATCGAGCCAGTTGACCAGGTCGTCGCCGAAGACGAGCAACAGGCCGGCGGTGAGGTTCACTCCGGCGTGCAGGAAGATCGGCAACGACAGGCTCCCCTTCCTGATCGCGGCGTACCCGAGCACGAAGCCGATGAGGAACAGGCCCGGCAGCACCACCGTGGCATTCGGATCCAGCAGATGGATTCCGGCGAAGACACCCGCCTGAGCAGCAATCGCCCACCACCTCGACATCGAGCGAACCAGCCGCGACAGCAGCATCCCGCGGAAGGTGAGCTCCTCGACCACGGGGGCGAGAATCCCGACCGCAAACAGGATGAGCAACACCTCGATGATGGTCTCCGAGCCCTCGGCGATCGAGGCCACCTCTTGTTGGGGAGCCCCTTCGGGGAAGAACAGTTGCACCAGCGGTGCGGTGACGAGTGCCGCGGCGAATTGGAGCACGGCGCCTGCCGGGAGGCCCCACCAGTCCCGGAGATGGAGCTCGAAACCGAAATCGGCGGCGAAGCTCCCGGTCCCCGTCTTGCGCGACAGGTAGGCCAGCACCAGCAGACTCCCCGTCGCCTGCCCGGCGAAAGCGAGCACGAAGCCGACAACGGTGAGCTCGGCTCCATAGAGGAGCACGACGCCGATCCCTGCAACCACCGCTCCGGCGAGTCCGCCTCCAAGCACCGCAAGCACGTGGGGGTAACTCCATTCGACGGTCTGGAGGTATCTACTCACTCGCTCTTGGATATCGCCTCCTTCTCGAACGGGATGGCAAGATACGCGGCCGAATGCGACAAGCCGGCGAGGCGTCCGCGCAGGTAGTCGCCGAGGTATCTGGTGAGAAACCCGATTCTTCCGTGGCGCTGCCATTGATCGACGTGTACCGACTCGTGTTTGAGCAGCTTGCCGGCGTTACCATCCTCGATCTTTTGCAACGTCTTGTCACCAACGTATATCCGGCGCGACACCGTCATCGCCGCGGTGTTCGATCCCCATACCCTGGTGAGCCACCGCGGCGCGGCGGCGACAGATACGGTGTCATAGGCGGGCTCGGTCGTTTCGACACCGTTGGCGAGCAATGCCTCGCTGAGCAGCATGGTGGTCGATGGCATCACCCGAACCTTATCGGCACCCGCACCTTGGACCTACCATGCCGGCTTTACCGAGGCAGATCATGGCTGAGAAATACGACCACCACGAACTCGAGCGCCGCTGGCAGGACCGGTGGGACTCCGACGCCCTGTACCGGTCGGAGGTCGACTGGGACCGGCCGAAGCACTACGCCCTGACCATGCTGCCCTACACCTCTGGCGACCTGCACATCGGCCATTGGTATGCCATGGTCCCATCGGATGCCAGGGCTCGCCTCATGCGGATGAAGGGGTACAACGTCCTGTTCCCGATGGGCTTCGACGCATTCGGGCTCCCCGCCGAGAACGCAGCGATCAAGAGCGGCGTGCATCCGGCGACCTGGACATGGGCAAACATCGAGCGGATGCGTGAGCAGCTGCGCACCATGGGAACGATGTTCGACTGGGAGCGAGAGGCCATCTCCTGTGACCCGTCGTACTACGTATGGACCGAATGGCTATTCCGCCGGCTCTACGAGGGCGGTCTGGCCTACAGGGGCGAGGCCATCGTCAACTGGTCCCCTGCGCTGCAGACCGTGCTCGCCAACGAGCAGGTGATCGACGGCAAGGATGAGCGCACCGGTGCCCCGGTGGAGCAACGGAAGATGGAGCAGTGGTTCTTCGCCATCACCAAATATGCAGAAGAGCTGCTTGATTTCTCGGCGATCGACTGGGCGGAACCGGTCAAGGTCATGCAGGCCAACTGGATCGGGCGCTCCGAGGGAGCGGACGTGGTCTTCACCACCGAGGGAGGCGACCAGATCCCGGTGTTCACCACCCGCCCCGACACCTTGTGGGGGGCCACGTTCATGGTGCTCGCCCCAGAACACGACCTCGTCGATGCGCTGACCAGCGACGATCAGCGGGTCGCTGTCGACGAGTACCGCGAGGTGGCGGGCTCGCGTTCGGAGATCGAGCGCATGGAGGTCGATCGAGAAAAGACCGGCGTGTTCACCGGGGGTTATGCGCTCAATCCGGTCAACGGAGCGAAGATCCCGGTGTGGATCGCCGACTACGTGCTGCTCTCCTACGGGTCGGGAGCCATCATGGCGGTCCCTGCCCATGACGAGAGGGACTTTGCCTTCGCACGGGCGATGGACCTGCCGGTCGTCTCCGTGATCCACCCGGAGGGCGCGGATCCGCTCGATGGGGAGACCATGACCGAGTCCTACGTCGGGCCGGGGGTGATGGTGAACAGCGGTCCGATCGACGGAGTCGAGACCACCGATGCCAAAGGAAGGGAGAACCCGTCCGTCGCCGCCACCCTCGACTGGCTGGAGGGCAACGGCCTGGGGACCGAAGCGGTCAACTACCGCATGCGCGATTGGCTGATCTCCCGCCAGCGCTACTGGGGCGCACCCATCCCGATGCTGTACCGAGAGGACGGCACCATCGAGCCGGAGCAGAACCTGCCGGTCATCCTGCCCGAGGACCTGGTCGTCACCGGCGGGGCGAGCCCGTTGACCACGGACGAGGCCTTTCTCGCCGCCACCGATTCAGACGGCGAGCCTGCCACCAGGGAGACGGACACCATGGACACCTTCATGTGCTCGTCGTGGTACCACTACCGATATTTGTCCCCGGGTTTCGGTGCCGGCCCCTTCGACCCTGAGGAGGCCGCCTACTGGCTGCCCGTCGATGTCTACACGGGAGGTGCCGAGCACGCAACGATGCACCTGCTGTACACCCGGTTCTTCACCAAGGCTCTGCGCGACCTCGGTGTGTTCGACGAGACCGCGGCGGTGATGGAATCTCATGGACGAGACCCGACCGGTCTGTTCGACGAGCCCATGCTGATGTCGCGAAACCAGGGCCAGATCCTGGGAGAGGAACGAACCGGCGACCGGCTCGTCATCGCAGGGCAATGGCGCGGGGATCGTCTCGTCGCCGAGTCGGTGCGGGTCGACGACGACGCGCCCCTCGATGCGGCACCGGTGGTCGGGGAACTGCTGAAACACGACGACGATTCACTCCAGGTCGCCACCACCAACGGTGTGGTCACTGTTGAGATCCCGGACGATGCTGCCATCGAAATCCCGGGCGCCGAGGGACCCAGCGAGCTCTCCGCGCTGCGCGCGCACGTCGCCATCCAGCGCATGTCCAAGTCGAGGGGCAACGTGGTGAACCCCGACGAGCTCGTCGAGCGTTACGGCGCAGATACGGTGCGCACCCACCTGATGTTCGCCTTCGATTGGGAGAAGGGCGGTCCGTGGGACTCACATGGCATCGTCGGGTCCCGCCGTTTCGTCGACGACGTGTGGAAGCTGGCAACGACGCAGTACGAACCGACGACGGTGTCACAAGACAGCTCGGCGGCGTTGCGCCGTCTGGTCCACCAGACGATCCAGAAGGTCGACCGCGACATGACGGCGTTCAAGTGGAACACCGCAGTGGCGGCGCTGATGACCCTGCGCAACCGGATGCTCGACGAGCGAACCAGCAGGGAGGTGTCGACGGAAGCCTGGGATGAGGCGGTTTCCATCCTGCTGCTGCTGCTCGCCCCGATCGCCCCCCACATCACAGAGGAGCTGTGGCACCGGGGCGGCAATGTCGCCAGCATCCACCTGGCTGCCTGGCCGGAGGCGGATGCTGCCGTGGCGACCGAGCCGATGGTGACGCTTGTCGTTCAGGTCAACGGCAAGGTGCGCGACCGGATCGAGGTCGCCCCCGATATTGATGAGGAAACGGCCACGGCTGCCGCCATGGCCTCGGAGCGCATCCAGGCCTATCTCGAACACGGTGAGGTGCGCAAGGTCATCGCCCGCCCCCCCGGCCTGGTCAACATCGTCATCAACTGACCGCCCACCCCTGCGAACCCAGGGTTGGGAGCGGCATATATCCCCCTGGGAACCCTGGGTACACCCACCGCTGCGAACCCAGGGTTGGGAGCGGCATATATCCCCCTGGGAACCCTGGGTTCGCAGGGGGTTAGAGGAGCCGTGACGTCCAGGGGTGTCCCGGATGGGACTGCTCGAGGGCGTGGAACAGCCAGTGCCG
>BTQG01000012.1:0-38821 GCA_036985755.1 Acidimicrobiia bacterium
ATCGTCCCCGACGATCTGGCCAAGGCCTTTCCGTCGACTGCGGCCCGAGCGACCTTTGACGCGTTGTCCCCATCGCGACGACGGAACATTCTTTCATGGATCGTCCTCGCCAAAAGGGCGGCAACCCGCGAGCGCCGAATCCGACAAACCGCCGATGCGGCACAGAACGGCGAGACCCCGAACAATTTCTGACTCTTGGCGTCCGACGTCGCCGACTCCCAGATTTCAGCCATCGGAAGCCTGGTAGCCACATTTGTAACCCACTCAAGCAAGGCGGTGGGTTTGCAACAGGGAGAGAAGGTGCAGCGCCCGCCCGGCTGGATCGTTTCTCATGTTCAAACTTTGTCTCGAGGAGTTGAACCCCGGAATGCGCGACAACATGGCGGCCATGAGTGCATCGGTGTTCGAGAACGTCGTCGCGAGCGTGGTGCAGATCGACCAGACTGACACCGAGACTCCCGCTCACTGGGGCATCACGTTCGGCGTCGACGACGCCGACGCCGCGGCAGCGACGGCGACGGCGACGCAACTCGGCGGCAAGGTGCTCTCCGCACCGACCAACCTGCCATGGGTTCGCACGACCACCATCGAAGACCCGCAGGGAGCGACCTTCGTCGCAAGCCAATTCGTTCCGGAGAACGCGCGCCCCGACGCCGACTGAGACGCTCAGCCCCGGCCGCACCACAGCCCACCAATCGCGAGCGATGACCAATCCGGTAACCGGCCACGCGAGATTCTGGATCAACAGACTGGCCGACCTACGAGACGTCGTCGAGCACGACGATCTCCTAGCACCGACCTCCCTCATCACGATCATCGACGATCCTGCGGCGACTCGAGGCGACCACTTCGCACGCCCCATTGCCTACCCAGTCTCAGACTCCTGACAGACGAGGTTCAAGCAACCCGCACCAAGCAATCCACGACGACAACACCAACGTCAAGCCCGCACTCCATCACTTCCTCATCCTGCGAACACACGGCGACGTGATCGTCGAGATCTGGATTTTCGAGAGCGATCACCTCATCGGACACCGGCCAACCACAAGGACCGAATCATGATCCAACACGGAACGAGACCACGCTCGTGGGCCACCGCTCGGGGCACACATATCAATCCGATCCTGCAGCCCCTTGTCCTGCAGGAGAACGGCACCTCGGCGTGTGTCAAGACGTCCCGGACCGGTCACTCTGAGCGCGCAACGATTCATGGCCAGTTCTCCGCATCTTCCTCACGAATCAACCCCCTCAGCGTTGCCGGACCGCTTCCTCCGACTGGAAGGCATCGGGACCGTACGTTCATCGGTCTGGGTCGTCGTCACTACCAGCAGCTCGCGTCGCTTCGAGTCGTCTCCACATCTGGTCTTGGGCCGCACCTGGGCCGCAACGGGAGCCAAAGGCTGAAAAACGACGCGAGACGATGAGAGGCCAAAAGGCCAGGTCAAGGCACCGTTTTCCCTAAATCAGCAGGTGGCCGACATGCGCCTAAACGGTTTAG
The DNA here is from genome assembly GCA_036985755.1 of Acidimicrobiia bacterium. Taxonomy (GTDB): domain Bacteria; phylum Actinomycetota; class Acidimicrobiia; order Spongiisociales; family UBA5794; genus JACZST01. The sequence continues at coordinate 1,499 of BTQG01000012.1, forward strand.
CAAACCGGTGCTCTATCCCCTGAGCTACGAGGGCGGGGTGCGGGTGTTTGCCGGACCGAGGGTAACAACGGGGGGCGGTTGCCAAGGGCGCGAATGTTGAGCAGAGCGCGGGCTTCAGAGTTCGGCACACACGGCCGACTATCCGTATATGACCGACGCGACTCCCTATCCATCGAAGACGCGTCAGGTGCTGATCGGAACCATCGTCGCCGTGTGGTTCGTCACCTTCGCCGCGGTCGGGATTGGCACGATGGAGGTGAGCAAGGTCTGTGGAATGGAGGACCGAGCCGATTCGGTTCCGGGCCACAGCTGGTCACGGGATCCGTACAACAACTGCGAGTGGACCCTCTACAGCGGCACCTACCCGTTCTGGAGAAGGGCCCCTTCAGAGACGTACCGGGCAAACGGATTCGTTCCTCCGCCGAAGCCCACCCTGGTCGACCGGTGGCAGATGGCCATGGTGCTGGTCGCTGCCTCACTCACCGGCGGATTGAGCCTGTGGCTCATGCACCTTCGTCCCGAGGGAAATCGGGATGTCGCTGTCGCGCCGGCGCACATCGACGCGACCTAGGTAGCCGTGGGTCGGGTTCGCCCCTCGCCCGCACCGGGGCGAGGTAGCCTCGTCGTCGTGATCACCTGCCCGGCTTGCGAAAACGAGAATCCCGATACCAACAGCTTCTGCGGCAGCTGCGGCAGCGGCCTCGAGTTGGTGTGCAGCAACTGCGGGACGGTGAATCCGCCGTCGAACGGCTTTTGCGGGAGCTGCGGCTCGTCGCTGAGCGAGAGCGCGGCTGCCCCGGTCGCCGTCGAAGCCGCACCGGCGGTCGCCGAACGCCGGCTGGTCACCGTGCTCTTTGCCGATCTCACCGGCTTCACCCCGTTCTCGGAAGCTCGCGACCCCGAGGAGGTTCGCAGCTTCCTCACGCAGTATTTCGATCGGTCGCGCGAGGTGATCGAGACCTTCGGCGGCGTGGTCGACAAGTTCATCGGCGACGCGGTGATGGCGGTGTGGGGTGCAACGGTCGCCAACGAGGACGATGCCGAGCGTGCGGTCCGCGCCGGGCTGGAGCTGGCAGATGCCATCTCCACCCTCGGCTCAGAGAACGATGTGCCCGAGCTGGCGGTCCGGGTCGGCATCCTCACCGGCGAAGCGTCGGTAGGCCCCGGAGGAAACGAGCAGGGCCTCGTGGTCGGCGACATGGTCAATACGGCCTCCCGGCTGCAATCGATCGCCGATCCCGGCACGGTTCTGGTCGGGGATGCGACCCGACGCGCCATCGGCGACGCCATCGCTTTCACCGAGCTCGGTGACCAGACGGTCAAGGGCAAGGAGATCCCCGTTGCCGCCTTTCGCGCCGACCGGGTGCGCGGTCCGGTCGGAGAAGAGGTCGGGCGGAGTATCGAGCCGCCGTTTGTTGGGCGGGTCGACGACCTGCGCCTCCTCAAGGACATGTACGCCGCCGTCCGGCGAGAGAACCGCATGCGCCTCGTCTCGATCATCGGCCAGGGCGGGATCGGCAAGAGCAGGCTCATCGAGGAGTTCGGCAACTACCTCGACGGGATCGTCGACACCGTGTACTGGCACGAGGGTCGATCGCCTTCATACGGCGACGGGGTGACGCTGTGGGCACTCGGGGAGATGGTCCGGTCGCGGGCCCGTATCGCCGAGATCTACGACGAGGTCACGACCCGTGAGCTGCTGCGAGATGCAATCCGGGATTGGATTCCCGACGACGAGGAGGCCGAGTGGCTCGAACCCAGGCTGGCCAGCCTGCTCGGTGTCGGCGATTCCACGGTTGGTGACCAGGCCGAGCTGTTCGCCGCCTTCCGCACCTTCTTCGAACGCATCGCAGAACGAAGCGCCACCGTGCTCATCTTCGAGGACTTCCACTCGGCCGACCCTGCGCTGCTCGACTTCGTCGAACAGCTCCCGGAGTGGTCGAGGAACCACCCGATCCTGGTCGTGACACTCGGCAGACCGGATCTGCTCGAACGCCGACCCGGCTGGGGCCAGGGAAGGCACGGCTTCGTTTCGATGCATCTGGGGCCGCTCGCTGACATCGACATGATCGAGTTGGTCGACGGCATGACCCCGGGCGTCGATGCGGGCGTGCGCGACGCCATCATCGAGCGGGCCGCGGGCATCCCGCTGTACGCGGTGGAGATGGTGCGGATGATGCTGGCGGGGGGAGAGCTGACCGAGAGCGACGGGGTCTATTCGTACCAGGGGGATGTCACGGATCTGGCGGTCCCCGAGTCCCTGCAGGCCGTGATCGGCGCCCGACTCGACCGGCTCGAACCGGCCGAACGCGAGCTGCTCCAGGACGCCTCGATCGCAGGGTTCAGCTTCACGCTGGACACACTGGCCCACATCATCGGCGACGAGAACGGCGATCTCGAGGGACGCCTGACGCCGCTCGTCCAGGCCGAGCTGTTGGAAGTCAACCGCGACCCGCGGTCACCGGAGCGCGGCCAGTACCGGTTCGTCCAGGGCCTCATTCGCGAGGTGGCACACGGCAGGATCAGCCGCGAGGTGCGGATCGTGCGTCACGTTGAAGCGGCACGCTATCTGGAGGGTCTTGGGCCGGAGTTGGCGGTCGTCGTTGCTGCCCACTATCTGGAGGCCTACGAAGCTGCGACCGGGGATCAAGCGATCGAGCTGCGGGCCAAGGCTCGTGACGCGTTGCTCGCAGCGTCGGACCGCGCCGCCGACCTGCACTCCTACGAGCAGGTCAGGTCCCTCGCCGAGCAAGCACTCGACGCCACCGACGAGGACGCCGAGCGGGCGCCGATCTGGGAGCGGATTGCAGAAGCGGCCGGCATTCTCGCCGAAAACGAGCTTGCGGTGGAATCGGCAAAAGGGGCCATCGATCACTACCAGGCAGCAGGTGACGACGACGGGCTGAATCGCACCGTTCATCTTCTGGCGGCGATCTACAACGATGCCAACCTGTCACAGCGAGCGGTTGATCTGCTCGAGCCGCACCTGGAGGGCGCCGATCTCGAGTCGGACCCGAATCTCGCCATTGCCGCCTCCGACCTGGCGCGGGCCTACCTGCTGACAGGAAAAGCGAGCGAGGAGACCGCCGCCGCCGCCGAGGCGGCATTGCCCGCCCTGGAGGGTTTCGAGCTGACCCGACAGATCGCAGAGGCGATGATCACCAGAGGGACGGCGCTCGGGGCTACAGGACGGATCCGGCAGGGCCTGGCGCTGATCAAGGGCGGGCTCGAGCTCGCCGATGCCGAGGGTTTCGCCTTTACCTCCATCCGGGGTCGCATCAACCTCACCTACATCGGGTCGGTGGAGGATCCGGTGATGGGGTTCAACGCCTACCGCGAGGCATACGACATAGCCCGCCGCACCGGGCAGCGGGGGATGACCATCTTCCTCAATGTCATGCTGACCGGGTTCCAAGTGGTACGGGGTGAGCTCGACGCCGTCGAAACCCTCGCTACCGACCCCATCTTCGAGGGCGCCCCCCTCGACAGCGTGGGCCAGAGTGTCGGGCAGCGAGGCAGAGGGGCCGATTTGCGCGGCGACCTCGCCCTCGGACGGGCCCTCTTCGAAGAGGCGACGGTGGCGCTCGAGCAAACCGAGGACTTCCAGGTCGGCATCGATCTAGACGTTTTCAGGAACAGTCGCTCCCTCATCGAGGGGCGATTCGGCGACGCTTTCGATGGATCGCTCGCCGTCGCCCGCCGTTCCACCCGACCTGTCGCCTATACCCTCAACGAGGCCGCCGCTGCCGCCTACCTGACGGGGAATCGTGAATGGTTGGCGGAGGTGCTCGATGTGTATCGCGAGGCCGGGGTCATGGCCAGAGACCTGGCGACTGGTGTGGAGGCGGTGTCCGGCCTGTTCGATGATCCAACCCAGGCGACGGTGAGGCGTGTCGAGGCGCTGATGTCTCAATTAGATGATCGGGTTCTGGCGGTGCCGGCGGCGTTCCTCGCTGCTGCTCTGGCGCTGCACGGCCCGGAATCGGACCGGGACCGCCTCGACGCCGACTTCCGGGCCCGGGCCGACAAGTATGGGTTCGCAGGGATCGTCAACCTGTATGAAGGGCTGCTCGACGACTAGCTACCCGTCGAGCGTGCCCACCCACACCATGGACGGCGTCGCGGGCAGCTCGGCGTCGTAGGCTCGTCCATAGATCAGGATCCGCTCGTCGTCGACGACGGTCGCCGGCGGCCACGGGACCCTCAGGTCCCAGGGTGAGGGCCCGGGGACGTCGGTGAGGTGGCCCCAGGTGACTCCGTCGGTGGAGAGCCAGATCGCACCGGTGGCACTCCACGACCCCACCGCCAGCCAGCCGAGGGCTCCGGCATCGATCACCTCTGGAGAAACGACAAGGTCCTGCCCCTCCGGGTTCCATGGGGCCGAGATCGGTTCGATGGACACCCACTGTCTGCCATTGGTGGAAGTCCATGCCTTCCCCCTCTTCCCGGCCATCGCCACCGCAACGTAGCGACCTTCGTATTCGGTCATGGCCACGATGTTGGTGTCCGGTGCGGTGACGCCCGAGCGGGCGGGAAAGACCTCGACGTTGTCGAAGCGGAACCAGGGGGTCGGCCAGGCGTCGGTGACGCCGGGTCGGAATCCGAAACCACCACCGGATCGGTACCACGTTCCGCTGCTGCGCCTCAGCAGCACCGGCTCGCCATCGTCGACGAATCCGATGTCGAGCTCGCCCCCCAGGCTGCGGTCCCCGACCGGCGCTTGCACAGGGGCTGATGACCACTCGTCGCCGTCCCAGACGAACGCAAACAGCTCGTCGGTCCTCGGCACCCGATTCTCACCAAATTCCCTGCCGAACACGACGAGGCGCGTGCCGTCGACGGCAAGGACCTGTGGGGTGAATGCACCGGTTTCCCCTGGTTGGATGGGAAGCGGCTTCCACACCACCCCATCGGGTGAGGTTGCCACGATGCCCGGCTCGGCGACGCCGCGATATTCGGGCCGGTGTGCCAGCGATTCATAGAGGAGCGCCACATACCCATCTTCGAAACTGTCCGCGTGGGTGACCACGTAATCGAGATCGTGAAGCTCCCACGTCATCGGACCGAGCAGGGTCTGGGTATTGATCGTCTCCCTCGGCAGGGTGATCGGGGTGGCTTCGGAGGGCGCGGTGGCTCGGGTGGTCGGCTTTGGAGTTGGGATTTCCGATATCGGGGGTGGTGTCGTCGAGCCCGGTGGCGCCTCGTTGGACTCTGCCGGGGTGCACGCAACGACGAGCAAGGCCATGGCCCCGGCGGCGATCAGGAAGCGGAACACGGAACGGACGCTAGGCGAGCCATGGGGGGGTGCATGACGGTGCCGTTGTCTGGCATCATGCACCGATGAGCGAATCGATCGCCATTCAAGACATGTACGACGATCCGGCGGCGCACTGCTATGGATGCGGACGGCTCAACGATGTCGGCTATCAGATCAAGACGCGACCCGATGGGGATGCCACCCTCACCGAGTTCGCTCCCGAACCGTTCCATACTGCCTATATCGACTCGACCTATGGCGGCTTGATAGCGTCGGTCATTGATTGTCACTCCACCGGCTCGGCGGCGATCTTCGCCATGCAGGCCGAGGGAGTCGCGATTGGTAGCGGACCGGCACCGCGTTTTGTCACCGCCCATCTCGAGGTGGACTATCTGGCACCGACACCGCTGGCCCCGATGCGCCTCGTCGGGCGCGCCACGGAGATCACGGGCCGCAAGGTGATCGTCGAGACCGAGTTGTGGGTCGAGGATCAGGTGACCGCCAAAGGCTCTGCGGTCCTGGTCAGAATCAGCAGCGATTAGGTGTCGGAGGGGCCCCTGCTAAGCCTCACTGAACACAACGACAGCATGCCTGAACCCTTTCGCCAGCACCACTGAACGGGTCCAGATTCCGACATCGCGAGAGTAGCGCTATTTGGTTTCGTCGATATCATTGGTCCGATTCATTCGCCGGACCAGGCTCTTGCTTCGTCTCTTCCTCGGAGATCTCGGCCCGGCGGAGGTGGGATGAGCGGTGGTAAATCGGTCATCCGACGGCGACCGCCTCGCACGGTGTCCCCCCTTCCGTGCGGGGCGGTTCCATTTCCTTGCTACTTGGCCCTTCATTGGATGCGGCCGTCCTGTCGATAATCGATCTGTGACCCAGCCCGATTGCGATAAACCTCATTGCCCCTTCGGGCGTGTAACGAGTACCAAGTCATGACAGCACAGCCAAGATCCCGGTCGGCCAGCAGGGACCTGAGCGTCGCAAAGGAACCGGCGCCGATTCACGCTGTGGTCTCGTTCGAGCAATTCTACGAGCGGGAGTTCCGGGCGGTCGTCGGCCTCGCTTACGCCCTCTCCGGGAGCCGGTCTGCGGCGGAAGATCTGGCGCAGGATGCCTTCGTGGCCGCCCACCGAAATTGGGGGAAGATCTCGCGATACGACAAACCAGGGGCTTGGGTACGGCGGGTGGTCGCCAACCTCTCGGTGTCCCGGTTCCGCAAGAGCCTCAGCGAGGCCAAGGCGCTGGCGCGGATCAACCGCGATGCACACGTCCTGCCGGAGCTTCCCGCAGAGGCCGACGAGTTCTGGGACGCGGTGCGGGCACTTCCCAGGCGTCAGGCTCAGACCATTGCTCTGCACTACCTGGAGGATCGCCCCATCGCCGAGATTGCCGAGATCCTCGAATGCAGTCCGAACACCATCAAAGTTCATCTTCACAAGGGAAGGACCAGGCTGGCCGCTCGCCTCGGCCTGGATAGGGAGGCAGCATCATGACCATGCTCGACGACCGAGCCCGCCTTGCCGTGGATGCCATCGAGCGCAGCGTCGCCGACCAGGCATCGGCCGCCGGGTTCGCCGGTTTCTCCGTCGCTCAGCGCCGCCACGTCATGTGGACGGGAGCCGGCTGGGCGCTGGCAGGGTCCGCCGTAGCCGCCACGATGGTGGTGACCGCGATATTCAGTCCGTCGCCGGAACCCGACGTCGCTACCACGACACCGGAGCCGATCGTGGTGACGACGGCCTCGGTCCCGGAAACCACCCAAGCTCCAGCACCTGACCCCGTGGTGACCCCAGAGGTCGCCCCGGCGACCGAGGCCCCGCCGACCGAGGCGCCGCCGACCACAGGATCACCGTCGACGACGGTGGCGCCAACGATGACGCTGGACAGCACGCCACCGCCGCTGACGATCACGTCACCGGCGAATGGCGCCCGCTTCGAGGACAAGATCGTGACCTTCTCCGGCTCGACCGAACCAGGGGCGACGGTGGTGGCTGGGGGCAAGTGGGAGGCGGAGGTGAGCGAGGAAGGCCAGTGGTCGATTCAGCTCGTTCTTTCGCCCGGTGCCAATGGGGCCTCGTTCCTCGCTACCGACCAGGCAGGCAACGAGGCCTCGGCGCGTATCACCGTGTATCTGGATCCGATAGAGCCGCCTGTGGAGGAGCCACCGCCGGTGGAGGAGCCGCCGCCGGTGGAGGAGCCGCCGCCGCCCGAAGTGGGGGTCGAGTTCACCGCCTTCGCCACCTATGGATCCTGCGAGCTCAACCCGCCATACGACGTGTACTACGGCACCGCAGACCCGGGTAGCAAGGTGAGGATCACCTCGGAATTCGGCTCGGGCTCGGTGTACGCCGACGGTGAGGGCAATTGGGAGAAGAAGGTCATCTTCGAGACCGCCCCGTACGGGGAGACCTTTGTGGTCACGGTCAAGGACGCCACAGGGAAGACGAAGAGCTTCGAGTTCGTCTCCTGGGCGGTGGGATAGGAAGAAGACTTCAGCCGTCGACCTTCAGCGAGGGCGCCTTGGACGTATTGGCGACGACTTGCTACGCCGAAACTCCAAACAGCTGCTCGATGGCATCGGCGAGCTGTGCGCCGGTCAGCCCTCCCCGCTGGATGAGCACCACCTTGCCCTCAGCGTCATAGAAGGCGGTCATCGGTGAGCCCCGCATCCCGAATGTTCCGGTGCTGAGGCCGCTCCCTGCGGAGCCTCCGATGTCCAGGGCCAGCGGCCACACCCCGGCGATACCCCATTTTTCGGCATCGGCCAGGCCGGTGCCGTTGTCCTGGGTATCGATGCCGACGAACTGCACCTCATCCCCAACCCGTTGAGAGACTTCGAGGTACTCGGGGATCTCGTCCTCGCACACCTCACACCACGAGGCGAAGAAGGCGGCAACCGTCGGTTTTCCCCGGAAGTCGGCGATGGCCACCCTGCCGTCGCCATCGAGCTGAGGCAGATCCCACTCTTCTGCCGTGGTATTGCCAACCGCGGGATCCGGCCACAGCAGGACGAGGGACACAACCAGGACAGCAACGACTGAGACTGCGACACCAACGTTGCGCATCGTGGCGCGCCGAGCCTCGCGCTCCGCTTCCTGTTCGCGCTCCCGACGCCGCTGATCCCTGGCTTGCGCCTTGCTGACTCTGGCCACTGGGAAGTCGAACGACAACACGGCTGCGGAGATTCCCACTTTGGGAGGGGCCGCTGTCGTTCGACCTACCCTTGTCTCGTGCCACAGCCTCGACTCGTCGACGCCAATGGAATCCAACTCGCCGTCAGCGAAGCCGGCGAGGGCCCGCCGGTCGTGTTACTTCACGGTTTTCCAGAGCTTGCGTACTCGTGGCGCCATCAAATCCCGGTCCTTGCCGATGCCGGGCTGCGCGCCATCGCCTACGACCAGCGCGGCTACGGGGAATCCTCCAAACCCGACTCGATCGAGGCCTACACCATCACTGCTCTCGTCGATGACCTGATAGGGCTGCTCGACGCCGAGAGAATCGATTCGGCAGCTCTCGTCGGCCACGATTGGGGCAGCATCGTCGCCTGGAGCGCGGCGTTGATGTTCCCAGAGCGGGTGTCAAGGGTGATCAGCCTCAACGTTCCGTACCGCGGCTGGTGCACCGGCTTCCCCTCGACCGACTACATCAAGGCGCACCTTGTTGATCGATTCGGTTATGTCCTCTATTTCCAGGAACCGGGCAGGGTGGAGAAATCCTTTGCAGCCGATCCCGGGCGCTGGTTGAGGCGGTCCTACCACGGCGTCACCGCAAACACCGAGTTCCAGGGAGATGACGAATTCGGCGTTTACGTAGACGCATTCACCGCCGGCGGCATCACCGGCCCGGTCAACTGGTATCGCAACATCGACGTCAACCTCGAAATCACGGCGCACCTCCAAGACGCCGAGGTGAGCCAACCGACGCTCATGGTCACCACGGATAGCGACCCGGTGCTTCCGGCGAGCCTCGCCGGCGGAATGAGCCGGTGGGTGCCCGACCTGCGGATCGCTCATGTCGAGAACTGTGGTCACTGGACCCAGCAGGAACAGCCCGGCCGGGTCAACGAGCTGCTCACCAGCTTTCTCACAGTTTCATGAGCGTGCGCCTGATACCCTGCATGGAGTGGAAGACGAACGCATTGCGGTATTCATCGACTACGAGAACCTCGCCATCGGTGCTCGCGAGGATCTCGGCATCGAATTCCAGTTCAAGCCGATTGCCGACGCCCTAGCCGAGCGGGGCCGGGTGGTGGCGCGCCGGGCGTACGCCGACTGGACGCATTTCGACAAGGACCGCCACATGCTCACGGGCAACCAGGTGGAGCTGATCGAGATCCCGCAGCGCAAAGGCACCGTGCGCAAGAACGCCGCCGACATCAAGATGGCGGTCGATGCCGTCGAGCTCGCCTTCGAACGTGGCTACGTGACCACATTTGCCATATGCACGGGTGATTCGGACTTCACTCCGCTGGTGCACAAGCTGCGCGAGCTCAACCGAACCGTCATCGGGATCGGGTTGAAGGCGTCGACCTCTGCGCTGCTCCCGGCGGCGTGTGACGAATTCCTGTTCTATGAGAATTTGGCGGGGGTCGACGTTGCCGATTCCAAGCCGGTGGAGCAGCCCCAGCCGACGATAACGACGGATACCACGGCCCCCGAGGCGGTGATCGTGCCCACGCTCACCGGCCTCATCCGTGCCGGCGACGGCCAGGTGCGGGCGTCGATGGTGAAACGTGCCCTGCTGCGCAAGGATCCCACCTTCACCGAGGGCGACTACGGCTTCCGCGGATTTCGCGAACTGTTGCGCCATCTCGAGGAGAAAGGCGTCGTCGCCCTCGACGAGGACAGCAGTGGAGGCGACCCCATCGTGACCTTCCCCGATCGAGGAAGGGGAGAGGACGCGGCTTTCGGCATGCTGCACGATGTGGTTGCGGAGCTGGCGAAAGGGGGAGACGAGGTCCACCTGTCCGGCCTCAAGGACGAGATGCGAAAGCGCCAACCCGACTTCTCCGAGAAGAGCCTCGGCTACTCCGGGTTCCTTCAGTTCGTCAAGGCCGCCAACGCCCGCGGCTACGTCGAGTACGAGTTTTCGGACCAAGCCGACGGGTATGTGGTGACGCCGAAGTAGCAGCAAGCCGCAAGTATCAAGTACCGGGCTGCATGCATCAGACTTGACAGGTATATCCGCACGCGATATAACTGTGGCCGACACACCGTGGCCACGGTTGTCTTCTGTAAAGGATCGAACCACCGTGACGGAAGCCGAGAAAGACCCACACGACCTGCTGCCGCTGCCACCGGCTCAGCTCCACATCCTGTTGGCGCTCGCCGATGGTGAGAGGCACGGCTATGCCGTGATGAGCGAAGTCGAGCGGATGACCGACGGCGAGGTCTCGATGGGTCCCGGCACCCTGTACGGGGCGATCAAACGCATGTTGAATGCAGGGCTCATCGAGGAGTCCGACAATCGACCCGACCCCGAACTGGACGATGAGCGCCGCCGGTACTACCGCACCAAAGGATTTGGGGCGCGGGTGCTCACCGCCGAACTGTCCCGGCTCGATCAGCTGATCCGGGCCGCCCAGGCCAAACAGGTAGCGACGCGGCTCCGACCCGGCTGGGAGGGTGCGCCATGAGCCGCTCCGAACGGCTGTACCGGACGATGCTGCTGGCCTATCCAGCGGAACATCGCCGCCGCTACGGAGAGCCGATGGCGCAGTTGTTCCGGGACCGTCTCCGTCGTGACGGTGGTGGCTTGGGCACGGTCCGGGTGTGGGCCAGCGTCGGGCCCGATTTGGTTGGTTCTGTGTTCATCGAACGATTGGAGACAGCCATGAACGTGCAGACCTGGACGAACCGATGGTGGGAAGCCACCGTTCTCGTATTCGCCTTTGCCCAGACGATCATGGGGGTCGGCGTATTGGCCTTCGGCGATGGCAGCCATATCCGCTTTGGGATCGGATGGGGGCTCCTACCCGCCGCCCTGCTCCTCGGTGGACTCGCCGTGAGGCGGCGCCGGCGCGGCCTGGCCACCAGCATGATCATCGTGGGAAGCCTGGGCGCCGCGTTTGCCTTCTGGCTGATCTACCCGATCATCCTTGCCGTGATTGTGATCGCCGGTGGGCTGGGGAGCGGCAAGATCGGGCGAACCCGAGTGCTGGAGCCTGTCTCCGCCTGACCACACCTCCGCACACCCCCTCCTCGTTCGCGGTAGCGTCGGAGTCGTTCCAGCGTCATCGACGAGGAGGTGTGCGGTGTCCGCCGACGACACCAAGGCATTACTCGAGGGGTGTCTCACGGAGGTCTGGACCGAGGGCAATGCCGATGCCATCGAGTCGGTGCGTCGTTCTCGCTGGGCGACTGAGATCCGATAGTCTCCTCCCTTTTTTGGGGGAGGTGGCCTTGGCCGAAGGCCGAGGACGGAGGGGGCTTCGACCGACGTCACGAAGATGGCAAGAGCCCCCCTCTCTCGAAGCACGAAACTGGGTGTGAGACGTAGCCTGAAGTCATGACCATCACCAACCCCGACCGGGTTCTCTTCCCCGATGACGGGTTCACCAAGGCCGACGTTGCCGATTATTACGACGCGGTGGCCGACCGGATGCTTCCTCACCTATCGGGGCGTCCGCTCACGGTGGAGCGGTTCCCGAAGGGGATCGAGGCCAAGGGTTTCATGCAGAAGAACCGACCGGGCCACGCCCCTTCCTTCGTCGGCGCGGTCGAGATGGACAAAAGGGACGGCGTCACCGTGTATCCCGTGGTGGACGACCGCGAGGGGCTCGATTTCTTCGCCAACCTGTCGACGATCACCTTCCATGTGCCGACCGTGACTGTGATCGACGATTGGCATCCCGATTGGGTGATCTGGGACCTCGATCCGCCCGAGGGCGACGATGATGTGGTCACGACCGCAGCGGCGACCATGCGTTCGTTCCTGGCCGGCTTCGGTATCGAGACACTGCTCATGGCAACGGGTTCCAAGGGGTTCCATCTACGGGCGCCAATCGAGCGAACCCTCGATTCGGCGCAGACGGATCGGCTCGCTCGCGGCACCGCGGTCCTGGCGGTCGAGGCTCACCCCGATCAGTTCACGACTGCCTTCAAGAAGGCCGATCGCGCGGGAAGGGTGTTCGTGGACTGGTTGCGGAACATGCCACGGGCCACCTCGGTGGTGCCCTACTCCCTGCGGCCAAAGCAGCAGGCACCGGTGGCCGCGCCGCTGGCGTGGGATGAGCTGAGCCTTGGTCCGACCGGAGTGACGCTTCGGTCCATCGATGACCGCCTGTCGAATCCCGACCCGTGGGGAGATGCTCGACGGATGGACCTGAGCCCGATCGCAGGGCGGATCGAGACCGCCCTCGACGACGCCGGGATCACCCTCGAGCCGTTCGACCGCTTCAGGAGCTGAGGGACGTGCTGTTTGCCCAGATCGTCGACGTCTCTCATCGGGTCCGGTCGACACGTTCACGATCGAAGAAGATCGAAACGTTGGCCGAGCTGCTGCGGGACCTTTCCGAGGCCGACGCGCCTATCGCCGTGTCCTACCTTTCTGGATCGCCGCTTCAGGACCGGCTCGGCGCCGGATACGCCACCGTGTACGGCATCGAAGTCGAGCCGGCGAGTGCCGCCGAGCTGAGGCTCAGCGACGTGGATGCAACGCTGTCTTTGCTTGCTCGGACCGCGGGGCCAGGGTCCAAGCAGGCAAAGGCAGACCTGTTGTCCTCCCTGTTCGCCCGGGCCACCGAGTCCGAGCAGGAGTTCCTACGGGGCCTCATCCTGCGGAACCTCCGCCAGGGCGCCCTCGAGGGTGTCATGGCCGACGCCGTGGCGCAGGCGGCCGGCGCCGACGCCGACACGGTGCGGAGGGCGGCCATGCTGTCGGGCAGCCTGACAACGGTTGCGACCGACGCCCTGGTCAATGGAGCCGGCGCGCTGGACGCCTATCGACTCACTGTGCTCACGCCGCTCCAGCCGATGCTCGCCAAAACCGCCGAGTCTCCGGCAGCGGCCATCGCTTCCCTGGGTACGGCCGCGGTGGAGTGGAAGCTCGACGGCCTGCGCATCCAGGTTCACCGCGATGGCGACACCGTTCGCGTGTTCACCAGGAACCTGAACGACATCACGAAACGGGTGCCGGAGATCGTGGCTGAGGCGCGATCGCTGCCGCTAGATTCGGCGATCCTCGACGGAGAAGCGTTGATCGTCGGTGGCGACGGGGCTCCGCAATCGTTCCAGGATTCGATGAGCCGTTTCGGCGCCGATGACGGTTCGGGTGAGCTCACACCCTTCTACTTCGACATCCTCCATCTCGACGGAACGGATCTCATCGACCGCTCGACGTTGGAGCGAAGATCCGCTCTGCAGTCCGTCGTGCCCGCAAGCCAGACCATCCCCGGCATCGTGACCTCCGACGCTGACGAGGCGAGTGCTTTTTACGACGAGGCCGTAGGTGCGTTCCACGAGGGCGTGGTCGTCAAGCAGGTGGACGCCACGTACGAAGCGGGCAGACGTGGCGGAGCGTGGCTCAAGGTGAAACCGGCGCACACCCTGGACCTGGTGATCCTGGCCGCCGAATGGGGCTCGGGCCGGCGCAAGGGATGGCTCTCCAATCTCCACCTCGGCGCCAGGGACCCGGAAGGCGGCTTCGTCATGCTGGGCAAGACATTCAAGGGGCTCACCGACGAGATGCTTACCTGGCAAACGGAGCGGTTCCTCGCCATTGAGGACCACAGGGACGGGCATGTGGTCTACGTGGAGCCACAGATCGTCTACGAGATCGCGTTTGACGGTGTGCAACGCTCCACCCGCTACCCGGGCGGTGTGAGCCTGCGCTTCGCCAGGGTGAAGGGCTACCGGGAGGACAAGGGCCCGGGCGACGCCGACACGATCGACACCGTGCAAGTGATCCTGGAACGCAGAAGCTGAGACGCAAGACGCAAGAACGGCCCGCTTGAGACTTGCGACTTGAGACTTGGGACCCGAATTGAACTACACTTATGTAACTCGTACGGGAGCCCACATGGCCGTTGCAATACATGAGACCCTCACCGAAGTCGATCGCGTCGTCGCCGCCACCCTCGAGGTATACGTGCGCCGCTGGGATCAGGCCACCGAGATGCCCCTTGCCGAGCTGATCGACGTGCCAAAGGCGCTCGGCTCGCTGCGCGCCGTGGTTGCCCGCGGCGAGCGGTCGGTCGAGATCGTGCTCGACGCCGATGTCGAATCGTCGTCTCTCGCTGCGGGGATATGGAACCTGGCCGATGATGGTTGGCGACCGGTGGTTCTCATCGCTCTCGGTCGAATCGGAGAGGCCCACAGCGGGCTACGCGGTTCCCCGTGCCAGCTGCAACCGTGGTGGACGGTGGGCGACGAGGTGGTGTTCGGAGGCTTCGAGATCCCGTAACCGGCTCGTCCCCGCCCGCCGTGGGCACCTAATCTCAACGCGATGCCGGTTCCGTTGCACACCCAGACGGTTATCGCCCTGGTTTGGGACTTCGATCGCACGCTCATCCCCGGCAATATGCAGGACCCTATCTTCGATGAGTACGACGTCGATCCCGCGGACTTCTGGGCCGAGGTCGATGGGCTGATCGACTATTACCAGCGCCAGGGCGTGCTCATCCAGCGCGATACCGCCTATCTCGGGCACATGCTCACCTACGTCAGGGAGGGGATCTTCAAGGGGCTGAGCAACAAGAAGCTTCACGATCTGGGCAAGAAGCTGGAGCCTTCTCCTGGGATCCCGGAGTTCTTCGGCGACACCAGACGCCACGTCACTGAGATTCCCGAGTTCGAAGCCGAGGGCATCGCCGTCGAGCATTACGTGGTGAGCACCGGGATCCTCCCCATCATCGAGGGCAGTGTGATCGCCTCCCACGTCGACGGCATTTGGGCCAACACCCTGATCGAGACCCCGGCGCAGCCCGGCTATCTGGACCAGCTCCCGGTGCGGGCGACCTCGGCGCCGGTGAGCCACATCGGCTACACCATCGACAACACATCCAAGACCAGGGCGATCTTCGAGATCAACAAGGGTGTCAACAGGGCTCCCGACATCGACGTCAACGCCCGAATGGCTGAGTCGCAGCGGCGGGTTCCGCTGCGCCATATGATCTACATCGCAGACGGGCCATCTGATGTCCCCTCCTTCACGGTGATGAACAATGCCGGTGGCAAGACCCTCGGCGTGTACACCCTGGAACCGGTCGACAACTACGGAAACGTCAAGCGTCTCCAAGAACAGGGCAGGATCCAGGGCATGGCCGAAGCAGACTTCCGCCAGGGTAAACCCGCCTACCTGTGGCTGATGGACAGCATCGAGCAGATCGGCCACGAGATCGTCGAGGCCCGCCGCCAAGCGTTCGCCTCCATTCCGAACCCACCGGGGCACGCCGGATGATCGAACGGGTCGGCATCGTCGGCGGCGGACAGATGGGTGGCGGAATCGCCGAGCTGTGTGCCAAAGCCGGCATCGACACCATCGTCGTCGAGATCAGCGATGAGTTCGTCGAGCGATCCAGGCAGGGCATCGAGCGATCGCTGGACAAAGCCGTGGCGAGCGACAAGCTCGATCCCGAGGGCAGGGAAGCGGCTCTCCGTCGTCTGACTTTTGCCACCGATCGCAGTGCGCTCGCCGACCGGGCGCTGGTGATCGAGGCCGTGATCGAGGACGAGGCGCTCAAGCTGGAGATCTTCTCCGAGCTCGACGAGGTCGTGGAGGCCACAGACGCCATTCTCGCCACCAATACCTCATCGCTGCCGGTGACCCGCCTCGCCCAGGCCACCACCCGGCCCGAAGCGGTGGTCGGCATGCACTTCTTCAACCCGGCGCCGATCATGCCCCTGGTCGAAATCGTACGCACCGTGGTCACTGCGGATGACACGGTGGAGCGGGCCGCGGCTTTCGCCGGAGAGCAGCTGGGCAAGACGGTGGTGCACGCCAAGGACCGCGCCGGGTTCATCGTCAACAAACTGCTCTGCCCCTACCTCTTCGAGGCCATCCGCATGCTCGAGGAAGGTTTCGCCACCAGGGAGGACATCGACGCCGCCATGGTCGGCGGCGTCGGCTACCGGATGGGCCCGCTGGCACTGTCCGATCTGATCGGCAACGACACCCTGCTCGCCGTCGCCGAAGCGCTCTCCGCCGAGTACCAGGACCCTCGCTATGCGGCGCCGCCGCTGTTACGCAGAATGGTCGAAGCCGGTTTGTTGGGGAGAAAGACCGGCCGCGGCTTCTACGACTACGACTGATGCCGGTCCCAATCAACCCGGCGGACGCGGCGGCTCGCTAGCGACCCTGAGGCACGTCGGAGAAAAGAACAACGAAGGGAAGGCTCATGGCGAAGATCCACGGTGGCCGAGCCATAGCGCGAGCGCTCAAGGCCGAGGGCGTCGACACGGTGTTCACCCTCACCGGTGGCCACATCGTCGCCATCATCGACGGTTGTGTCTCCGAGGGGATTGCGGTCATCGACGTCCGCCACGAGCAAGCGGCGGTCCATGCCGCCGACGCGTATGCCAGGATCACCGGCAGGTTGGGTGTGGCGGTGGTCACCGCAGGCCCCGGCGTCACCAACGCGGTGACCGGAGTCGCCAACGCCTGGTACGCCAACAGCCCGGTGCTGGTTCTGGGCGGGCACCACCTGACCCAGGAGGACCTGCGGGGTGGGCTCCAGGAGATGGACCACCCTCGCCTGTTCCGCTCGATCACCAAGTGGGCTCACACCGCCCCCGATGCCAAACGACTTCCCGAGTACATCGCCACCGCCGCTCGTCATGCCTTCTCCGGGCGCGGCGGGCCGGTATTCCTCGATGTCGCCTGGGATGTGCTCGGCGACATGGTCGAGGAGACCGCCATCCGATGGCCGACGGGGTACCGCGCCGACCGGCCGGCGGGGATCGACGACACCACCCTTGCCCGGATCGCCGAAGCGCTGGCGGCGGCAGAGCGCCCTGTCGTGTTCGGCGGAACCGGTCTCCGCTGGTCGCGCCAGCCCGGATACACCGACGCCCTCGATGGCTTCGTCACCGCGTTGCGGGCCCCGGTGTATCTGAATAGCCTCGCCCGCGGATCACTCCGGTTCGATCACCCCCTGCTCGGCAACCGGGCTCGCTCCGCCGCCCTCGGTGGCGCCGACCTGGTGGTCGCCCTCGGCGTCGACTGGGACTTCCGCACCGGATTCGGCAACAAGGTCGCCTCCGGTGCCACGGTCATTCACCTCGACGCCGAGCCGGTGAGGGTGGGGTGGAACCGCGCCGCCGATATCGGTGTCGTCGCTGATCCGGGAACGGTGGCGGCCCAGCTCCTCGATGCTGCGGGTACGTTCTCGCCGACTCAGGACCGTGACTGGACCGACCAGATGGCGGCGGCCGAGTCTGAGTTACAGGCAAAGGCCGATGAGGCCGGCGCCGCCGACGGCAGCCCGGTGCCACCGGAGCGATTCGCCAGGGAGGTAGCGGAGTTCTTCGGTGACGACACGATCATCGCCGCCGACGGCGGCGACATCGTTTCGACGACCGCCAAATGGCTGCAGACCAGCCGCCCCGGTGGTCTTCTCGATCCCGGCCCGTTCGGGTGCCTCGGCGTGGGTGCACCGTTCGCCCTAGCCGCCAAGGCCGTCGAGCCGGATACCCGGGTCGGCATCGTCTACGGCGATGGTTCCTTCGCGTTCAACGCCATGGAATACGACACGCTGATTCGCCACCAGCTCCCGGTGGTCGGCGTCGTCGGCAACGACGGGGCATGGAACAACATCAGGACGATCCACCGCATGCTGTACCCGGACACGGTGACCGCGTCCGACCTCGGCATCCGACCCTACGAACGGATGGTGGAAGGTCTCGGCGGTTACGGCGAATTCGTCGACAAGGCTTCCGAACTGCGCCCGGCCCTAGAGCGGGCAGAGCAGAGCGGTGTCCCCGCCCTGGTCAACGTGCACATCGCCGATCAGCTCAGGATGAGCTCCGCCTACGGGTCGTGACCGGGGCGATTGCGCCTGTGTCAGGACCGGACCCTGGTGGGGGTGATGCGGATCGGGATCGGGTACCGCTCGGAGAACCATTCCGGCGTCCAGCCGTAGTTGTCCATGAACCGCCGGTATTTGGACATGTACCCCGGTACGTCGTAGACCTTGGGGGCGTCTTCATCGATGGTTGCATCACCCTCGATGACCACGACCGCCCCGCCGATCCCGTCGCCGTCGAGATGGAAGGACACCCGCCGGTTGGCGGCGATGTTCGCCGTCCTCGGGGTGCCGGCCAGGCTGTAGAGCAGGATGGTTTCGCCGTCGAACAGGAACCAGACGGGCGAGCTCAGGGGGCTTCCCTTCGCAGTCACCGTAGTCAGCCACCCGATCGATTCGAGCTCGAGGCGCTTTGTCGCCTGCTTGGAAACGTTCACGGGCATGTCACACGACCTCTTCGCCATCGGGATCGACCGTCGTCATCACGGCTCCTCTCGCCTCGGGCTCACCATAGGAGAGCGCAGCAGGCTGGCTCGATGATGCCGATAGCTGTCACACTATGACAGCGCGAGCACCAGAAGGGGAGGACGATGGAGTACTACGAGGCATCCGCCACCATCAGCGCCACGCCGAACCAGATTTGGGAGGTGCTGACCGACGCCCCAGGCCTCTCTCAATGGGACTCTGGAGTGGAGCGGATCGAGGGCACGATCGCGCCGGGGGAGAAGATCAAGGTCTATTCGGAGGCCAACCCCGGTCGCGCCTTCGGCGTCAAGGTCGTCGAGTTCGATCCGGGACGGCGCATGGTGTGGAAGGGTGGCATGCCGCTTGGCCTGTTCACCGGCGAGCGCACCTACACGCTGTCCGCTTCCGACGCCGGGACCGAGTTCCACATGCGCGAGGAGTACACGGGCCCGATGCTGGGCATGATCTGGAAGTCGATGCCCGACCTGCAGCCGTCGTTCGACCAGTTCGCCGCCGGTCTCAAGGCAAAGGCTGAAGCCGCTAACTCGTGAAATAGCACCGGCTGTACCTTTTGCCAGCGATGAGTTAGAGCACTGCAAGAGCGACGACGCCGACGGTGACGCAGTACAGACCGAACGGCCCCAGCCCGACCCGTTGCAGTGCTCGGATCAGCAGGGCAATCGCCAGGTAGCCGACGAGTCCGGCAACCACCGTGCCCGCCACGATGGCGGCCGTGATGCCGGTCCCGTCGGAGACGGCTGTTGCCCCCTCCAGCAACCCGGCGCCGGCGATGACGGGGATAGCGAGCAGGAAGCCGAACCGGGCCGACTGCACCGGCGCCATGCCTCTGCCGAGCCCGGCCGAGATCGTCATCCCGGATCGGGAGATGCCGGGGATGAGCGCCGCCGATTGGGCAAGCCCGATCAGCGCGGCATCCTTCGGTGTCAACACCTCGGCGCCGCGGTCACCGACGCGGATGAGCATGGTGGAGAGCAGCACCACTCCGGTGACGATGAGCATGGCGGCCACCGCCTTCGGGTTCTCGGTGAGTTGATCGATCCAGGATTCGAATATCAGCCCGAGGGTCACCGCCGGGATGGTCCCGATCACCAGCAGCGTGATCATCCTGCGCGCCGGGCGGTCGAAGCGGGCCAGATCCTGCAGGTCGTTCCGGTAGTACGCGATCACGGCGGCCAGGGTCCCGAGGTGGAGCATCGCCGCGGTGGAGAGGTCGGGCCCCTCGCGCCCGAGCAGCTCGGGGATGAGCACGAGGTGCCCGCTCGACGAGATGGGGAGGAACTCGGTGAGGCCCTGGATGATCCCCCAGAGAATGGCATCGAGCATGGCGGCAGGATAGGGAGTCGCGAGTCGCGAGATCTGTTTCCCCTCTTGGCCGGCGTACCGCCGAAGCCCCTTCGTCCTGCCGGCTGCGCCGCCAGGCCACCTCCCCCAAGGGTGGAGGAAGCGACCGACAGGCTACGGCGCCACCAGGACGATCAGCGTGCCCTCCGCTGATGCGGTGGCGATGAGTCTCGCCCGGTCCGGAGGAACGGCAACGAGACCGGCGTCGGCAATCGACAGCAGGTCGGTGCTGCCAACGGCGACCACGATCCCCTCCGACTCGACACCGGTGTCGGTGGTGATGAGCCGTACTGCGGCTCCGACCTGCGCCGCGGAGGGCAGAGCAACCGGGACCGCCCACCATCCCTCGGGGATACCGCCCCCGGCGTCGACGGCCGAGGGCAGGATCGGTTCTCCTGGTGCGATTGCCCTGGTGGCGATCGGTGCCGACAGGTCGGGCATGGCGAGCATCCCGCGTGGCACCGTCCGCCACTCGACGTCCTGCTCGGTGATCTGTGCCCCGGCGCTGATGGGCTCGGCGGCGAACGGGTGGGACACGCCACTGCGACCGCGCAGGTCCCAGGCAAGGGCGGCCACGACGAGTACAGCGGCGGCAGCCCACCGCAGGTACGGAGGGCGGGTGAGCCAGAACACACGGTGAACGTATCGCTCGACGACGCCCGATGGAAGGGGGCTGATGTGCCTGGTGGGCGACGAGCCGTGACCGGTTCTTCGCACCCGTTCTCTGTGACCGGGGACTAGTCACCAGGTGAAGTTCCCTCCCCGTGGTCGCCTCACGCAAGCAGGGGGAATGGTGGGGGGCCTGCGATCGGTTTCCACGGGGAGGGAAATTGGTCCCCTATTGTGGCGCATTCCGCGACGTCTTGAAACAAACCACGGCGAATCCCGTGCGTAGACTCGGCTTCGTGCAGGTCCTGATCGCCCTCGTGGCCGCTTACCTCATCGGAAGCATCGATTTCGGTGTCATCGTCCCCAGGCTGCTCGGGGTGAACATCTACCAGAGCGGGAGCGGGAACCCCGGAACATCCAACGTGTTGCGCGCCCTGGGAAAGGGCCCGGCGGCACTGGTCATGGTGGGCGACGCCCTCAAGGGCACCGTCGCCGCCGCCATTGGTGGTTACCTCGGTGGGGTGGGCGCCGCCTGGTCGGTCGACACGCTGGCCGCGGCCGGCGCCTTCGCCGCGGTCCTCGGCCACATCCTTCCGGTCTGGCATCGCTTCCGCGGCGGGCGTGGTGTCGCCACCGCCATCGGCGCCGTCGTGTACCTGGCCCCGCTCTTCGGCCTGGCCCTCGCCGCGGCGTGGCTGGCGATGACCCTGGTTGGCAAGCTTGCCTCGGTCGCTTCGCTGGTGACGATGGCGCTCTACGTGCCGGGCCTGGCGCTGTTCGGGTACCGGGGCTGGTCGTTGGTGTGGGCAGGCGCCATCGTCGTTGTGGTCGTCGCCAGGCACCGGGCCAACGTCGGAAGGCTGCTGCGAGGCGAGGAACGGAACGTGGCGCAGTGATGCGACCGCGGCGCCAGGTACAGGCCGAGGTGCTCGACGCCCTCCCGCAGCTCGAGCAGGTTCGCATCGACCCGAAGCTGGCGGTGGGCCTGGCGCTGGTCGAGCCGATCGACGCTCCTGAGGACATCCCGGGTTTCGCCAACTCGGCAATGGACGGGTATGCGGTCCAGGCCGCCTCGGTCGGCACCGTCCCCGCCGATCTCGAGATCATCGGCGAAGTCGCCGCCGGATCTGCGGCGGAGGGCAGGGTCGTTCCTGGGACCGCCTACAAGATCATGACCGGAGCCCCGTTACCCGAGGGCGCAGACGCCATCGTGAGGGTGGAGGCAACCGAGGCGGCGCGCGAATCGATCGTTCGCATCCTCGAGAGTGTGAGTGCCGGGGAGCACGTGCGACCGGCGGGAGGCGACATTCACTCCGGCGCTCGTGTCTTCGAGGCCGGGCTACGGATCGGCCCCGCCCACGCCAGCGTGCTCGCTTCCCTCGGTGTCGCCCCGCTGGTGCGGCGGCGCCCGGTCGTTGCGACGATGGCGACGGGAGATGAGTTGGTGCCACCGCTAACGCCGCACCTGGGGCCAGGCCAGATCAGGGACTCCAATACCACCCTGATGCGGGGCCTGCTCGAAGCACTCGGATGCGAGGTCGTCGATTTCGAGATCGTCGGTGACGATCCCGGTGTGTTCCAGTCGGCACTCGACGAGGCCGCCGCCTCGGCCGATGTCATCGTGACCAGCGGTGGAGTGTCGATGGGCGACTACGACGTGGTCAAAGCCCTGCTCCAGGGCAGAGGCGTCGACTTCTGGCAGGTGGCAATGCAACCGGGTAAGCCGTTCGCCTTCGGTGCGGTGGCAGGCAAGCCCTTCTTCGGCTTGCCGGGGAACCCGGTTTCGGTGTTCGTCTCCTTCGAGCAATTCGTCCGCCCCGCTCTGCTCCACATGCTGGGCGCCAACCACCTGTTCAGGGATCGGATCGACGGAGTGATGGGAGAGCCGATCAAGACTCATGATGAAAAGGACGTATTCGTGCGGGTGAAGACGACCCGAAAGCACAACGGTGTGCTCGAGGCATGGCCGTCGGGAGGCCAATCGTCCAACGTGCTATCGGCGTTGGCGTTGGCCGATGCCCTTGCGGTCGTCCCGGTGGGGACCGGGGCCGTAGAGGCCGGCGAAACGGTTGAGCTGGAGATGATCCACTGGCCGGAGGCCCGGTCGAGGAGGGAGGTTCTCGATGGCTGAGGGTTTTAGCCACCTCGACGACGAGGGCCACGTGCGGATGGTGGACGTCGGATCCAAGGAGCCCACGGCGCGTCACGCCGTTGCCGAGGCGAGTGTGCTGATGAGCGAGGAAACCCGCGACCGCCTCTTCTCCGGGGATCTTCCCAAGGGTGACGCCATGGCCACGGTGCGGCTCGCCGCAATCCAGGGGGCAAAACGAACCCCTGATCTGGTCCCGCTCGCCCATCCCCTTGTGATCGACGCCATCAGCGCCGAGATCGAGGCCACCGACACCGGTGCCAGGATCACCGTCAGCGTCTCGGTCACCGCAAAGACCGGGGTGGAGATGGAGGCGATCACCGGGGCTGCGATCGGTGCGATTGCGTTGTACGACATGATCAAGGGGATCGATCGGGCAGCGGAGATCGCTTCGGTCCGCCTCCTGGAGAAGTGGGGCGGCAAGTCGGGCGGCTGGCGTCGTGACTGAGTGGCGGGCCGCGGTGCTCACGGTGTCAGATGGCGTCTCCCGGGGGACGAGGGAGGACAGGTCAGGAGAGCTCGCAGCTTCGTTGCTCGAGCAGCACGGTTTCAGGGTCGTGGAGCGGCGGGTGATCCCGGACGGGGTGGAACCGGTTGCTGAGGCCATCACCGACCTTGCCAGAGTGGCCGATCTGGTGGTGACCACCGGTGGCACCGGGCTCGGCCCCAGGGACCTCACTCCGGAGGGCACGGCGATGGTGATCGAGCGGGCGGCACCCGGTCTTGCGGAGGCGATGCGGGCCGTCACCTTCGGGAAGAACCCGCACGGAATGTTGTCGCGTGGTTTGGCCGGCACCGTCGGCAATACGTTGGTGGTCAACCTCCCGGGATCGCCGCGCGGCGTCGAGGAGTCGCTCGATGTCATCCTGCCCGGGCTCGATCACGGCATCGCGCTGTTAGTAAACGAGCCGACGGACCACAATTAGGAAAACAAACTCTCGCAAATCCGCGGTCCGGTGAATCCTCCGGTCTACGCTCCATGGAGCTGGCGGAGTTGCAAAAGCCTGGTGGATAACGCCTGATGGGCATCATTTTCTTCATCTTGATCGCCGGGGCATGGGCGGCGTTTTTGCTTCCCTCTTTCTTCGAGCACCGGCGCGAGAGCCCGGGCGACACGACCCGCGACTTTGCCGTGTCCAAGGCGCGTCTCGGCGCCGTGGCCGGCTCGGACGAACCGCTGGCCGGCGAGTTCCATGCCGCACAGGCATCCCAGGCGCGGCGGCAGCGCGTGTTCATCGTGCTGCTCGCCCTAGCGTCCTTGACCCTCGTGGGCGCGGTACTGACCTCGAGCCTCGTTTGGCTCGCAGTCACGATCGCCGTCGACGTGGGGATCGGCGCCTACGTGGCCTTGCTGTTGTACATGCGGCAAGTGGCGACGGGGCGCCGGCGCACCGTGGTGCCGTTGGATCGCTCGGTGCCGACGGCGCCGACCACGGCCGAGGATCTCGATTTCGACGCCGCCCCGCCGTCGGTGCGGGTCATCGGCGGCTGATCGCTGCCGGGCGGCCGCTGATACAATCTCGTTGACCTCGGGGGTGTAGCTCAGTCCGGCAGAGCACTACGTTCGCAACGTAGGGGCCACGGGTTCAAATCCCGTCACCTCCACCGACGCAGAGGCCTTGCTCCGCAGCGGTTTCGCGCTTTTTCGGTTCAGCCCGTCAAATCGCTGCATGCGCGCTTCATGCGGGTCAACCGCGCGATTGCGTCGATCAGTGAGCGAGCTGAACCGCGTGACATTTACCGGCCATCAAGGTAAGTTGACGCTATGGCTCCCGTGATCGTGGCGAGTGCCCGCAAGCACGGGATCACCGACAACGACATGCTCCATGCCTATCGCAACCCGGTCCGAGTCTTCGATCTTGACGATCTGGTGATGTTGATCGGCGCCGACGAGGCAGGACGCCTGCTTGAGATTGGCGTAGCGACAGCCGAAGGGGTCGAGTTCAAGGTTCACGCCATGCTCGCCCGACCGACGTTTGAAAGGTGACTGTGATGCCTCGATCGATCCAAGAAATCCTCGATCACGCCGACGAGCTCGCCGACCGATTCGAAGATTACGAACCAGCCGAAGGTGATGAGCGACCGGTTGAGGAATACCTGCTGGCGCGTGCCGCTCTGGCTCGGGCCCTCGGCGAACGACAGATCGTTGACGCCATCGCCGCTGCACGCACCGCCGGGATCTCCTGGAGCAGGATCGGTGAATTGCTAGGCACCTCGGCTCAGGCCGCACAGCAACGCTACGGCGCCGTCGTCGAGCAAATGTGACAACGCGACGCCGCAATCATCTGGACCATCGGTAGCCGTACGCCGAAGTGCCGATGATCCAGCGCACTCGACGAAATGCTCGCTATCGCCCAGACCGGGTGATCGGTGCGGTGAGCCTCTTCAACTCGGACGCGCGACTATCAACCGACGGATGCGCAGTGTTCGCTGTAGCTATGCGTCTTCGAAGACCATCGGCTCGGTGTCGGGGATGAAGGTAAAGATCCCGGGACCGAATCGTGACTCCAGGATGCGAACCGCCTCGAGGTACTCGGGCGAGTCCTCGGACAGGGTTGATGACACGCCGACGGTGTTGGTTTCGCCGCGATCGGGGTTGCTGTCGCTGTCATTGACCACTTCGATCCAGACACTGTGGAATCCGCTGTCGATCAACCATTGCTCTTCAGCCATGTAGGCGGCCACAACACCCTCCTTTGCGGTGAACAACTCGATCTGTGTGTTGGCGACCTGTTCAACCTTGAAGAGATGTGGAGGCAGTCCGAATCGGAGTAGTTCGTCGACATGTCGCTGGGGGTCATCGGTGAACTGAAACACGAACTCCTGGATTCCTCCATAACCCCCATTGAGCGGATCGGGCTCGCCGACGAAGTCGCCGGCGTAGATGCCGGCGTAGTGTGGGTCGGCGCTGACGAGTGGGTCTATCTCGTCGTCGAGGCGGAGCCAGGCGGACGTGTCAGGGTCCTCGACCCACTCGTTCACCGTCTCCGGGTACAGCGTGAACATCCCGGGCCCGAACCGACCTTCCAGTTCGAGCAAGGCGCGGTTGAACCCTGGGGTGGGCTCTTGCCATGAGGTGTAGATGACGATCGAGTTGGTGGAGGCATCAACGTAGAGGTACTTCAGCCCCGAGTCGACCGTCCACGGTTGTTGATCTTCGATCGACTGGGCAATGGTCTCGGCGGCGGCGTCGAGTGCCACCTTTCGGTGCGACACGCGTTCTACCCGGACGGTGGGGCCGGTCACGCCGAGCTCGCGCAACTCGGCTTCGTGCGGTACCGGGTCATCGACGAACTGGATTACCAGCTGCCAGGGATCGTCCGAACGCGGGAAGGTCTCGCCGAAGTAGTCGACGTATATACCCCCGAACGCGGGATCGGCTTGGATCAAGGGCAGGGCGGTCTTCAGTTGCAAGTGGACCGCCATCTCTGGGGCAAGCTCGTCTGAGACGATCGCTGGTTGGCTAGTCGCAGTTGGCGTCGCCGGTTCGGGCGCCACGGTGGTGGTCGTGACTTCCGCGGGGTTGGCTGTGACTCCTGAGGTGGTAGCCGTTGTAGCGGGTGCGACGCTCGTCGCCACATCGCCGTGCTCATCTGGATTCTGGGAACCGCAGGCAGTCGCTACTAGCAGGACCAACGCCACGACCACTGCGGCCTGAGCGCGGTATCCGACGGCTGGTCGGGCTCGTTGCTTAAGCGTGGTGTTCGACATAGGAGGCCTCAGCCGCTCTGGGCAGCGCCACCGTCGACGGTGAACGAGTCTGTCAGGAACGATTCTGCGAGGTAGTCCTCAAGCGGTGCCGTGTTGGTGTCGGTGGTGATGACCACGATCACGTTCCACGCGACATCGATGCGGATGTTCACCACTGCGAACTCCTCGGCGAGCGCGGTGATGTCGTCGAACATCGCTTCCTTTGCGGCTTCAAGCTCCACCAAGGTGTAGTTGGCCGATACCACCTCGATGTGCGGCGAGTCGATGTCCAGCCCGGTTATGCGCAACAGGTCCTTTCGTTCGGTGAGATCTCCGGTCACCGACACGTACAGCACATCCTGGTCGCTATCAACCCAGATGCCGCCGAGATACGGGGTGAGGTCATGCATGTTCTCGACCCCTCCAATGATGAGCAATGCGATGTCGAGGGAGTCGATCGGACCCCACACGGTCTCGCGCCAATCGGGCTTGAAGCAGGTTTCGTCGTCGCATTCGTAGTTGTCCAGGATGACCGTGACCCCCTTGTGGGACATCCGTACGTCGTAGATCCCGGGGCCCACCGCGAATCGGCCGGGGTTCGATTGATCCGTGAGCAGGGCGATCCGTTCCCCCTCGATCGTGCCGGCGCGCCCATCGGTGGGGTACAGCTCCAACTCAACCCCCGTCAGCACGCCGAGACCGACCAGCAGGGGAGTGTCGCCGGCGAGAACGATGCTGGTCGTCGTCGTTGGGGCCGCGGTGGTCGTCGGGGGCTCGGTGGTCGTCGTGGTCGTCGTAGGCATGGCTTCGATCGCCGCGACCGTCGAGGCCGACGCTTCGATCCAGACTGCCGCGCCCCAGCTTCCCTGTCTCGACCTGAATCCGACAGCCACGACGCCCCGGGGTCCGTTGGCGACGCCGAGCATCGAGTGGTCGATGGAGGAGTCGGGACCGCCCTGGTCGTCTGACAGCGACCACTTCAACCCATCCGATGAGCTCCATGTCGTTGCCACGGCGTTGAACTCCGTCCCCGACGTGCCGACGGCTACAAGGCCGGGACCACCGGCAGTAACCGACCACATGTCACGGGGTCCGTTCCCCGACTCACTCAGAGCCTCCTGGTCAGCGACCCGGGACCAACTGATTCCATCGGGTGAGGTCCACACCGCACCGTGGGCCTCGCTGGTGTGCTGTTCAAACGGATCGAGATCCTCAGCGTGGTCCACCCCAACGGCCACGAACCCCGGGCCGCCGACGGTCACACTCCGCATCACCTGGCCGCCTTCGCCACCAAACACGCCTTCATCATGAGGAACGCGAGACCAGGTCAACCCGTCCGGTGAGGTCCACACCGCAGCCGCGGACTCGGCGTCGTTCCAGGTGCCGTCGGACCCGACGGCGACCAGCCCCGGCCCGCCGGTGGTCACATCGAAGATGCGTTGCACGCCATCCTCGGCGAGGGATCCGGTGTCGAGTGGAGCGCGCGACCAGTTGATCCCGTCCGGGGACGTCCATATCACCGGATGAATCTGAACCCCAATCTGCTCGGTGCCGATGGCCACCAAACCGGGGCCGCCGGCGGTCACGCTCGACAGCCCCCGGATGTCTACTCCGCCGAAAACCGCCTCATCGAACGGAACCCTGCTCCAAAGGAACCCATCACGGGAAGTCCACACGACACCGCCCCAGTGGTTGTTACGGACCTTCCCGACCGCCACCAGACCAGGACCCCCCACAGTGACATCGGTCATCTCAAAGCTATCAAGGCCCTCATCACCGCCAAAAACGGCCTCGTCATGCGGCACCCGGTACCAGGAGATCCCGTCGGTCGAAGTCCACACCACCGCCGACCTCCCGTCGCGTCCGACTGCAACAAGCCCCGGGCCCCCAGCCGTCACGCTCCAGATCATCGGGGCGGACTCCACATGGGTGCGCCCGCCAAAGATCGCCGAGTCGAAGGGAATCGCAGCGAACGAGAACTCCGGGCGGTCACTCCCGGTCGCTGCCGCGGCGGGCAAGCCTTCCGGGGTCGATTGGCTCGAATCAGTTGTCGAAGTGGTCGTCGGGCCGCAGGCAGCCACCAGGACGGCCATCAAGGCGACTACCTGACCCGCGCGCAAGCGCATTCGATTCTCCTGGCCTCGCTCTCATCATCCATCGGTCCACCACGAGCCCAGGTTGACCACTCACCGCCGCATCAGCCGGATCCAGACCACCCCCCACACAGAACGACACCGCTGTTGCGCTCCCAAGGGAAAGACCGGCGCGCGCTAACCGGTGCAATATCGAGTGCCCTAGCGGGCCTCTTCGGTAGTCGCCAAGAGCTGTGACGGTCGGCGCTCAGCCCAGACCCAGAAGGAGACGCTGCGGCGTTGCATCGTGTGCGCCTCGTGCGCGATTTGGCGCGAAACGATGGGTATCAGCGCGAACTGTTGAGGCACGTCTGGCTGCGACGCTGGGAGTAGGTCAATAGGCTTGTGCTATTGACTCTTCTAGACCAGTCATGATACCATGTTGTCAACTTTTCGTATCGAATGGTTGACGAAATGACAGTTATAAGAGACAAGACCGTCGCAGCTGGAGTCCGTGATAGCGTTCATGTGTCGCGTGATCGCTTCTGGAAGCCAGAGGACTTCGAGGGCTCCCCGCTATCCGTTGCTAAGGCCCTTTCCCGACTTACGCAGGCCGGAGAACTCCGCCGCATCAGGAGAGGTCTCTACTGGCGCGGCTCCAAGACACCGTTGGGTATGGCCCCACCGTCAGCGAATAGGCTCACGAAGGAACTGGTAGGAGCGCGAGGAATTGGCCCTGCGAAGGGAAGTGCGGCCCTTGCTCTGGGCCTCTCGACTCACGTACCCCGAAACGAAACGGTTGCAGTGCCTAGTCGAGTGCCAACTACGCGCACCGGAAACGTCACCTTCGTGAGTCGTAGCGCATCCTCGAAACGCCTTGAGGAACGGCTGCGCCCAGCTGAAGTGGCCTTTCTCGAGGTCCTGCGCGATTGGGATCTCTATGTGGAAGCACCAGCATCGGAGGCCCTCGATCGGATTGCGCGACTGATGGATGAGGGATCGATTCGTATCGACCGTGTTGTTAGCGCCTCGAAAACGGAACCTGCGCGAAGTCGCGACCGACTGCGAAGCCTCCTCAACTCACTAGCTCAGGACGATGTCGCGGACAGAGTTCCGCCGGCTCGCCGACCCCGGGCGGTCGAGTGGCTGGCGGCCTAGGCCGTGTTCCGAGATGAGAGCAGCTTTCAACCGACAATCGAAGCAGCAGCTGATCGGCTCGGAATAAGCGCGATCGCCGTCGAGAAGGACTACTGGGTGAGCCAGGTTCTTCGCGTGCTCGCCGAGCAGCATCTAGACGATTTCGTCTTCAAGGGCGGAACGAGTCTCTCGAAGGGCTACGCGCTTATTGAGCGCTTCTCTGACGACATAGATCTGTTGATAGTGAAGGGAACCCGTGGGGCTGGTGCTATCGACAGACTCATGAAGGACATGGGCGCAACTGTTGGTGACAGCTTGAGGAGCACGCCCGTTTCGATTCGTTCTGGGCGGGGAAAGCACCGGACATACAGAGTCGGCTACCCGACCAGCCGAGGCGGAACCACATCGCTTGAGGCGACAGTCCTTCTGGAGATGGGTGTCCGTGGCGGGGCACAGCCATCGCAGAACGTGGTGATCGGAATGCTACTGAGCGATGTCCTGGCTGACGGTGATATCGATCTGTCGAAGTTTCAGGATCTCCAGCAGTTCAGTGTGAATGTTCTCCATCCCGGGCGCACGCTCCTCGAGAAGCTGTACGTGGTACATGCCGAGGCTCGCCGCCTCTCTCGTGACAGCACTGCCTCGGTGACGCCCCGCACTGGCCGTCATTTCTATGACATATCGCAGCTGCTTGCCGATGGCGAGGTGGCAGTGTTCCTCTCTGACAGCGACCAAACTGCCGCCGCTTTCGATGAGATCGAAGAGATATCCCGCGAGTACTTTGCAACGGAGGAAGGCCAGGAGCTTCGACCGGAGGGGGGCTTTCGCTCCAGTCCGGCGTTTGACCCCTCGTTAGATGTGTCGATTCGGCTTCAAGCGGTTTACGAATCTGACATGGAGGAACTCTATTTCGGATCGACCCCCTTGCCGACGTGGGGTGAGATATGCGAGCAGGTGGCATCGATGGGCGTCTGAGACCACACGCCCTACGCGCCTGTTGTAACCACCAGGCATCCTCTTGGAACAAGACCGATCGACTCGAGCTGTATGCGTTGGGCGTGGGTGTCGAGCGATCCTCCAACGGGACGCAGGCTCAGCAACGACCTCGGATACCTGAACCTGCCAAGCGTCGGCACGGGATCCGACCGACGGGCAACCTACGCCAGCCAGATTCGAGACCTGATGGTGGATATCGACTCGGGTGCGCGGGTGTCGCCAGCCAATGGCTCCTCAGAACCAGCAGCTGCGACAGACAACCGCGCGCGCCTCGTGCGCGATTTGGCGCGAAACAGTGGGTATCAGCGCGAACCGCTGAGTCGCATTTTCCCAGGTCAGAACGCATTTCCGCTGGTCACAGCGATTCCTGCGCTACGTTCGCAACGTAGGGCCACGGGTTCAAATCCCGTCACCTCCACAAGCCAGAAGCCGTTGGCATACAAGTTCGTCATTTCGGGGTCGCTTGCCTACAGCTCCAATCCAGGTTTCGTGCGCGATCGCATCGGCGATGAGGTGTTCGAGGCGGTCGGCGGCATTTCGTCGAGGGGTTCGTAGAGGTGCCCGTAGATGTCGAGGGTGGTCTTGATCGAGGAGTGTCCGAGCCGCGCTGAAACAGCTAGCTAGGGGTGGGGGTTGGCTGCGATGAGGTGCGTCCAAGCCTTGGGTCCGGCCTTCCGAGGGTCATTAGCCGCAGAGACTCGCTTACCCGTAGATCGTTCTCAGCACCGTCATCGCTTCGCCCACGATTTCGTCATCGGACATGCCCTCGATTCTGTCCGCGGTCGAACCGGCGTTGAAGCCGACCACGATTGGTCGCCCTGTGACACCTTCGAGGTCGTACCACTGGGCCCACTCGCCTCGGTTCTCTGCGATGTAGCCGAACGAGTCAACGGCTTGATCCCAGAATGCGTACGGGAACTCCAGTACCACCTTGTCAAGCAGACCCATACCGAAGCGATCGATTGCCCCCTGTTTCTCGTCCGGAAGCGGTGGGTCAAAGACGACGTCTTTTGTTTTGAGGACGCCGAGCGGCAGCGTGACGACAACATGATCATGCTCGAATTCCTGGTCGGCGATGCGGAGCGTCGCACCGTCGTTTCCCCATACCACCCGGTCAACAGGGCTACGGAGCCGAACGTCGAGGTCGTCCGTGAGGGTTTCCAGTAGCTCGACGTAGCCGTGTGGTAACTGCACATCGCCGCCACCGAAGTAGTCGCCTTCGTGTGGCGCATCAGCCGATAGATCCTCGACATCAGCAGCATATTCATGCTCGAACGTGGCGACTACTGCGAAGTTGAACTGGTCGATGTATTCCTGGGTCTGATCGACGAGCGCATCTTCGATAGCTGCCTGAATCGTCACGCCCTTGCGAGCCGCGCCATTCACCGTTCGAGTTGGAGCAGCCCAGAACCTGTCGGGAACACGGGTTCCGTCGGCGTCATACGTGACAGTGGAGTCGTAGTCGGTCGGTAGCCTTGGCGCACGGATCGAATCGGCGATCGCCGACATTGGATTGCCATCCACGCCGTCGATCCACGACGCTCCGAGATCGACGGGCACGCCAAGAGACGTGTCGGTGCGCACCCGACCGCCGATTCGGTCTCTTGCCTCATAGACAACAACTTCGAATCCGGCGTCGACCAATTGCCGCGCAGCAGCGATCCCGGCCGCGCCTGCACCAACGACGCCGATCACAGCGCCCGGATCGGCCACAGCGTAGAGCTTGGTCGCTGCATCACGTCCCGATATCAGAGCTCCCTGAACCGTTGCGGGATTGGAACTGGAGGTCGCCTCACCTGCGAAGAACAAGGTGTCGCTGATCGGCGCCGCAAGAAGCTCCCGGTCGGCCGGAAGGCTGTCGAGCGACAAGTAGGAATAGCTGCCGCGAGCAAACTCATCCGCTCGCCACCGCGTGATCAGAGCGCCTGTCGGGTCGGGAACCTTCGCCACAGGCTCAAGCTTGGGTATCGCCCGCGCACATCCCGCCAGCACCACACCTGACCCGAGAGCCAAGAGTTGCAAGAAGCGACGGCGATCGACAGCAATCATCGTCGGGGTCATGCTGGTTCCCACCGTAGCCGCGCCAGCACTGCGCACGACGGCCCCGGACTTGCCGAAGGGACGCAACATCGTAGAGACGCGTACCGGCCACGTTGACCGCGCTCCTCTGCACGACCGTGCGCACTCCGTGCGCGAAACGCTGCGAAACCACGCAAAACGATGCAAGGCAATGAGGACAAAACTCCAGGTCAGAGCACATTTGGCCCGGTCACAGGGTTGGGGGCGCAACGTTCGCAACGTAGGGGCCACGGGTTCAAATCCCGTCACCTCCACCACGCAGGAGTCCTTGCACCGCACGGGCTGCTTGCTGTTTCGGGGTCAGTTGCCTACAGGGGTCGATCCAGTCGCCGCCGTCGATACGGGCCAGCTTGTGGCGGAGCCATGTGCGTTTCGGTTCATGCGCGCCTCGTGCGCGATTTGCCGCGAAAACGGTGGGTACCAGCAAGACGGCTGAGACACGTTTCAATCGGGTTCTCAATCGGGTTCGAAGATCTCCTCGATGGGCATCTCGAAGAGTCGTGCGATCTTGAACGCCAGCGGGAGGCTTGGATCGTATTTGCCCGTCTCGATGGCATTGACGGTTTGGCGGGACACTTCTAGGGCTTGGGCAAGGCTGGCTTGGGTCCAAACTCGCTCCGATACCGGCCGCTCATTCAACGGCGGTCGGCGGTTCCGCAGTAGCTATGGACATGATGTCTGCTACACTAGACACTCTGTCTAGAACATGTGGAGGAACGGTGGCGACGACAGGCCCGAATCCTGTAATAACAGCGCAGAATCTGCGCAAAGCGTTCGGTTCGATCGAGGCTGTGAAGGACGTGAGCTTCGAGGTCGAACCAGGACAGGTACTCGGGCTGCTCGGTCCCAACGGTGCCGGTAAGACCACCACGATCAACATGATCAGCACACTGCTGCAGATCGATGGCGGAGAGGCGACGGTTGGTGGTTTTGATGTTCAGACTCAGCCGGACGTGGTGCGGCAGTTGGTCGGTCTCGCGGGTCAGTCGGCTGCGGTGGATGAGAAGTTGACGGCACGTGAGAATCTGGAGTTGTTCGGTCGCCTGTACAAGATCCCGCGTGGTGAACGTCGGCGACGCATCGAGGAGCTCATCGAACGATTCGATCTGGGCGAGTTCGCGGACCGGCCTGCGAGTAGCTACTCGGGTGGCGAACGGCGAAGACTCGACGTGGTCGCCGCTCTCGTTGCGGAGCCACCGGCCGTGTTCCTCGACGAACCGACCACGGGTCTTGACCCGAGGAGCCGGAGCGAGTTGTGGGCTACCGTCCGATCCCTCGCTTCCGACGGTGCGGCGATCGTGCTCTCCACCCAATACCTCGAAGAAGCCGATCGGCTGGCCGACGAGATTCTGGTGATCGACCATGGCGAGATCGTCGCTCGAGGCACTCCGGACACTCTCAAGCGCGAATTGGAGCGGGATGTGCTGGAGGTTCATGTCACAAGCCGAGCCGACCTCGACGCAGCTCGCGACCTGATCGGACCCGAAGTGGGCATTGCTACCGATACTGATACGCGTCGTATCGACATACCGGTCCCTGACGGGGCAAATCGCTCACTCGAACTGCTCCGGCAGCTTCAGGACGGCGGTGTCTCGATCTCGAACTTCCAGCTTCGACAACCAACACTCGACGATGTATTCCTGGCCCTCACCGGCATGCCCGTCACAGAATCCGAGGAGCTGACTCCATGACGACCAAGGACGCACATGCCAACACGCGGACGGTCGTGACCGACCCGAACCTCGCCCTCCGAATCGGGAGAGCCAGCCAGGACACCGGGACAGTGTTGTGGCGCGACATGATCCGCACCACACGCCAACCAGAGATGCTCGTCTTTGCAATCGTGATGGGCGTGTTCTTTCTGCTCCTGTTCAACTATGTCTTTGGAGGTGCGATCGGTGCAGGTGCGGGGTTCGACTACCTGCAATACCTCCTGCCGGGCGTGCTCGTGATCACCGCTCTGCAAGGAGCGCAACAAACCAGCATGGGCTTGGCTGCCGACTTCAGCGAGGGGGTCAATGACCGATTCCGCTCGCTACCCATGAGCCGGTCAGCGGTGATCACAGGGCGCACGATTGCGGACGCTCTGCGGAACATCGCCGGAATGGTGCTTGTAGCGCTCGTCGGCACGCTGATGGGTTTCCGATTCGCTTCGTTCGGTGGTGCAGTGGTGGCTATCGCTCTCGCCACGGGAATCGGCTACGGGTTCTCTTGGCTGGGGGCGGCGATCGCAGCAAAGGTGCGACAACCAGAAATGGTCGGCATGTTGTCGATGTTCTGGCTTTTCCCACTCATGCTCGCCAGCACCGCGTTTGCCCCAGTCGAGACGATGCCAGGCTGGCTACAACCGTTCGTCACGTATCAACCGATATCAGTAGCGTCCGACGCGGTACGCGGACTCGCAAACGGGGTACCAGTCGGCGATAGGATCGCTTTGACGCTCGCCTGGATCGCTGTTCTCCTCGTCGTATTCGTTCCGATGTCAGTTCGTCTCTACCGGAAGGTCAGCTAGTGGGCGGCAGCACACCAGCAGCGCATCCGGACGATTCGACTCTGACGACCGACGACCGCATCATCCACGCCACCCTCACCCTGATCAGCGAACACGGCTTTGGTGGGGTGACGATGTCGTTGGTTGCCGACGCTGCCGGTGTGGCGCGCCAAACGCTGTACAACCACTACGGGGACATCGACAGCATCGTTGCTGCGGCGATCGACCGGCACAACCGCGAAAGTATCGATCTCCTGGACGCTGCGCTGCAAGTGGCGGAGTCCCCAACCGACAAGATCGAACAAATGGTTCGCCATTTCGTAATGGTCGGCACACACGCTCACCACGCGATCGACCTCGGAAGCGGACTCTCACCAGACGTACGAGCCACCCTCGATTCCTACAACGAAGCTGTCGAGGGGCATATCCGCAGCATCCTCGAGGACGGACGAGAATGCGGGGACTTCAGACCCGACCTCGTACCCGAGATCGACACGATTCTCACTCGGTCACTCCTCGACGGCATCTCCGAACTCGCGGCACGCACGCCCGACCAAGCAGCACGAATTGCAACTGCCGGGACACGCACCGTCCTCGCTGCTTTGCGCTGAGCACCGGCGGCAATGCACACAGGTAAGCCACAAGCCGCTCGGTGGGATGATGTACCTCATGTGGCACGTACCGATCAGGGGAGCGCCGTCTCGTACCGACCCCTTGTATAGGTCAGAATTATGACCTATGATGTCTCCATATGAGCGACACTCTCCCATTCTCTGAAGTCAAGGCGCACCTATCTGAACTGGCCGACCGGGTCGAACGCCAGCACGATCGCATCCTGGTCACCCGCAATGGGCGACCCTCCTTCGTCCTATTGAGCCCCGATGATCTCCAGTCTCTCGAAGAAACACTCGACATCCTCAAAGACGACGAGTTCATGGAATCGCTTCGACGGTCGCGACGCGACGCGGAACAGGGCGACCGATTGCGTCTCAAGGATCACATCTGAGGTTGCTGCGTGTACGAGATCGAGATTACGGCTGAGGGACTTCGTCATCTCAACCGGCTCCCCGAGAAGGTACGGCACGCCGCATTGGAGTCCATTTTCGGACCGATCGCTGAGAACCCGAACCGGCTCGGCAAGCCGCTGGTTGGTGAACTCGAGGGCTTGTGGTCGGCGCGGCGTGGTGACTACCGCATCATCTACGAGATCTTCGAAGACGAGCAGATCGTTCTGATTCACCGCGTGCAACACCGGAGGGACGCATACCGGCCCCGTTGACCGCGCTCCCATGCACGACGGTGCGCGCTCCGTGCGCGAAACGCTGAGAAACCATGCGAAACGATGCGAGGCAATGAGGACAAAACCCCAGGTCAGAGCACATATGGCCCGGTCAGAGGGGTGGGGGCGCAACGTTCGCAAGTTAGGGGCCACGGGTTCAAATCCCGTCACCTCCACCACGCAAGAAAACCCCTTGTCCCGCTGGGTTGCGGTGGTTCATACAGATCCTCCGGGCTTGTGGGGATGTGAGCGCTCCGTGCGCGTCTCGCGCACGATCGCACGAACACCGTCCATCGTGGCCAGCCCGAGAGGTTTCATCGGGCCAACTGCGATCTCAGTCGGGGGCGTGGAGCGCATCTGCACGGAGGATCACCGGTTGGATCCGCAGGTATGGTGACGGCTGGACGAGCTGAGACTCCACCGAGGAGGCGTTCAGTTGGTAGCCCGCATGGAGGTGTAACTCGAGTGCGTGTATTCGTGGCGGGGGCGACGGGCGTGATCGGCGCACGTCTGGTACCGCTGCTGGTGCAGGCGGGACATGAGGTTGCCGGGTTGACCCGCTCGATTGGGAAGACCGAGATGCTGTTGGCGCAGGGTGCGGAACCGGTGGTTTGTGACGTCTTCGACGCCGATGCGCTCCGAGAGGCCGTCGTCGCTTTCCGCTCCGAGGCTGTGATCCACGAACTTACCGACCTGCCCGATGACCCTCAGAAGATTGCAGAGATGGGCCCGGCGAATGCGCGAGTCCGTCGGGAGGGCACCCGCAACTT